>NZ_JBVJBI010000008.1:0-298117 GCF_055589745.1 Kitasatospora sp. NPDC041917
TTCAGCCACGTGATCATTCTGGCCGCTCGGTTGCCACCTGGCGGCAACCGAGCGATGCGTCACAACGGGGCGAACGCAGTCTGATGCGGCACTAGCCGACTCCGTGCCGGGTGTCGTGCCGGGTGCCACGCGGCGCTGCACGGCACGCGGCGCGGTACCGCACGAACACCCGGCACGGCACGACGCGGCACGGCCCCAGGGCGTCAGGAGCGAATCCTGACGCCCTTTCGCACGTCCACAGGTGTGCGGCGCGCGCCGGCTGGGCAGGGATGCCGTCGACGGACGTTCCGCCAGTCCACAGCCCGCGCCGAACAACTGACCGGTGATTCGAAAACCGAGGGCGCGCAAGGCCGTTGTCCACAGGACCGGCCCCTCCTCCACCGTCCACAGGGTGGGGAGTGCGGAGTTATCCAGAATTCGTCCACAGGCCCGTCACCGCTACGCTCTTCCGCGCAGGTCACGTGCCTGTGGACTTGTGCACAACGGTTATCCACAGGCTGTGGACAGTTGACGGGCCGCCACTGGGCCGTCCGGGTTATCCACCGGTTGTCCCCAGGGGAAGGGCGGTTATCCCCAGGTTGTCCACAGCGGCGTCCACAGTTCGACAACCGTGGGCTACCGTTCATACCCTGGTGTGAAAGGCGTCACGAAAAGTTGACCGGCGCCCGTGGATAACCGGGCCCGGATCTGGGGACAGCCCTGGGGATAACCTGTGGATACCCAGCGTGGCCTGTGGGTAACGCTCGGCTGTCCACAGCGCGGCCTGCCCGTCCACAGCCGCCGTCCACAGCCGCTGTGGACAAAATTCGGGCTCTGACCTGGGGAAACGGGGTTATCCACGGTTTCCACAGGCCCTACTACTACCACTACACATTTAGACCCCGGACTTGCTTTCAAAGTGGGTGGGCCCCGAATCTGTGGACAACCGGTCTCCGACAACCGTTCGGGTTGCTTGCGCCCGTCTGCCCCGTCTGTCGGCGGAGTACGTCAGACTGTCCTTGCGACTGGAAGCGGAGTGACCGAGCTCGGCGGACAGCCGAACCGACGATCAAGATCAGACGAACCAGAGTGCGAGCGGGAGCGCTCGATCCAGGAGGCGGTTACCGGTGAAGTTCCGGGTGGAGCGTGACGTCCTCGCGGAGGCGGTGGCCTGGGCTGCCCGCAGCCTCCCGGCACGGCCGCCGGTGCCGGTGCTGGCCGGCCTGCTGCTGACCGCGCAGGAGGGCAGTCTGGCGCTGTCCGGCTTCGACTACGAGGTCTCGGCCCGGGTCGAGCTGGAGGCGGACGTCGAGGAGGCCGGCACCGTCCTGGTCTCCGGCCGGCTGCTGAACGACATCTCCCGCAACCTCCCCAACCGGCCGGTGGAGATCTCCACCGACGGCCAGCGCGTCAGCGTGGTCTGCGGCAGCTCCCGCTTCACCCTCCCCACCCTCCCGGTGGACGAGTACCCCGCGCTCCCCCAGATGCCGACCGCCACCGGCACCGTCTCCGGCGACGTCTTCGCCTCGGCCGTCAGCCAGGCCGCGGTCGCCGCCGGCCGGGACGACACCCTCCCGGTGCTCACCGGTGTCCGGGTCGAGATCGAGGGCGACCGGATCACCCTGGCCGCCACCGACCGCTACCGCTTCGCCGTCCGCGAGCTGCTGTGGAAGCCCGAGCAGTCGGACATCTCCGCCGTCGCGCTGGTCCCCGCCAAGACCCTCCAGGACATCGCCAAGTCCCTGGGCAGCGGCGACAACGTCTCCATCGCGCTCTCCTCGGGCGGCGCGGGCGAGGGCCTGATCGGTTTCGAGGGCGCCGGCCGCCGGACCACCACCCGGCTGCTGGAGGGCGAGTTCCCCAAGTTCCGCAGCCTGTTCCCGACCGAGTTCAACGCGATCGCCGCGATCCAGACCCAGCCCTTCCTGGAGGCGCTCAAGCGCGTCTCGCTGGTCGCCGAGCGCAACACCCCGGTCCGCCTCAACTTCGAGGAGGGCGTCCTGACCCTGGAGGCCGGTTCGGGCGACGACGCCCAGGCCACCGAGCGGATCGAGGCCTCCCTGGAGGGCGACGCCATCTCGATCGCCTTCAACCCGGGCTACCTGGAGGAGGGCCTCAAGGCCATCGACTCCCCCTTCGCCCAGCTCAGCTTCACCACCCCGACCAAGCCCGCGCTGCTCAGCGGCAAGGTCTCGGTGGACGCCGAGGAGGACAAGGCCTACCAGTACCTGATCATGCCGGTCCGCCTCTCCGGCTGATCCCGCCGCGTCCTACCGTCCACAGGCTGTGCACACCCGCTGTGCACAGCCTGTGGACGTCTCCCCCGCCCGGCCCGACCGCAGACGGCCGGGTCCGCTCCAGCGCGTAGGCTCAAGGAGTGCGGCAACGGCGCCGCCGGCAGGCACGTCACCACAGGTAAGGACTTGGTCATGGAGCTCGGCCTCATCGGTCTCGGCAAGATGGGCGGCAACATGCGCGAGCGGATCCGCCGCGCCGGCCACACCGTCATCGGGTACGACCGCAACCCGGACATCTCCGACGTCGACAGCCTCCAGGAGCTCGTCACCAAGCTCCAGGGCCCGCGCGTGGTCTGGGTCATGGTCCCGGCCGGCGCCGCCACCCAGGCCACCGTCGACGAGCTCGCCGAGCTGCTCTCCCCCGGCGACGTGGTGGTCGACGGCGGCAACTCCCGTTGGACCGACGACATCAAGCACGCCGAGGCGCTGGCCGCCAAGGGCATCGGCTTCGTGGACTGCGGCGTCTCCGGCGGCGTCTGGGGCCTGGAGAACGGCTACGCGCTGATGTACGGCGGCGACGCCGAGCACGTCGCCAAGGCCCAGCCGGTCTTCGACGCCCTCAAGCCCGAGGGCGAGTTCGGCTCGGTGCACGCGGGTGCCGTGGGCGCCGGCCACTTCGCCAAGATGGTCCACAACGGCATCGAGTACGCGATGATGCAGGCCTTCGCCGAGGGCTGGGAGCTGCTGGAGGCCGCCCCCGAGGTCACCGACGTGCGCGAGGTCTTCCGCAGCTGGCAGGAGGGCACCGTCATCCGCTCCTGGCTGCTGGACCTGTCCGTCCGCGCCCTGGACGAGGACGAGCACCTGGACAAGCTGCGCGGCTGGGCCGCCGACTCCGGCGAGGGCCGCTGGACCGTCGAGGCCGCGATCGACCACGCCGTGCCGCTGCCGGCCATCACCGCCTCGCTGTTCGCCCGCTTCGCCTCCCGCCAGGAGGACTCGCCGCAGATGAAGATGATCGCCGCGCTGCGCAACCAGTTCGGCGGCCACGCGGTCGAGTCCAAGTAACCAGCAGGTCCTCCACAAGAAGGCGGGCGCAGTCCACAGCCATGCACGTCGCGCATCTGTCGCTCGCCGACTTCCGGTCGTACGCCCGGGCCGAGGTTCCGCTCGACCCGGGCGTGACCGCCTTCGTCGGACCGAACGGCCAGGGCAAGACCAACCTGGTCGAGGCGATCGGCTACGTCGCCACCCTGGGCAGCCACCGGGTCGCCACCGACGCCCCGCTGATCCGGCTGGGCGCCGAGCGGGCGGTGGTCCGCACCTCGGTGGTGGACCGCGGCCGCTCCACCCTGATCGAGCTGGAGCTCACCCCGGGCAAGGCCAACCGGGCCCGGATCAACCGCTCCGACAACGTCCGCCCGCGCGACGTGCTGGGCCTGCTGCGCACCGTGCTGTTCGCCCCCGAGGACCTCAGCCTGGTCAAGGGGGACCCGGGTGAGCGGCGGCGCTTCCTGGACGAGCTGCTGACCGCCCGGGCACCCCGGCTGGCCGGGGTGCGGCAGGACTACGAGCGGGTGCTCAAGCAGCGCAACGCCCTGCTGAAGACCGCCGCGATGGCCCGCCGGGCCGGCGGCGGCAAGGGCGCCGACCTGTCCACCCTGGAGGTCTGGGACGGCCATCTCGCCCGCGCCGGCGCCGAGTTGACGGCCTTCCGGATCCAGCTGGTGGCCGCCCTGCAGCCGCTGGTGGCGGCCGCGTACGGGCAGCTCGCCCCGGGCGGCGGCGACACCGCCCTGGAGTACCGCAGCTCCTTCGAGGGCGAACTGCCGACCAGTCGCGAGCAGGCCGAGGAGCAGCTGCTGAACGCGCTGCAGGCGGCCCGCAAGCAGGAGGTCGATCGCGGCGTCACCCTGGTCGGCCCGCACCGCGACGAGCTGCTGCTCAGGCTCGGCCCGCTGCCCGCCAAGGGCTACGCCAGCCATGGCGAGTCCTGGTCGTTCGCGCTGGCGCTGCGGCTGGCCTCGTACGAGCTGCTGCGCGCCGACGGCGGCGAGCCGGTGCTGATCCTGGACGACGTGTTCGCCGAGCTGGACGCCGCCCGCCGGGACCGGCTGGCCGAGCTGGTGGCCGACGGGGAGCAGGTGCTGGTGACCGCGGCGGTCGCCGAGGACGTGCCGAAGGCGCTGGCCGGCGCCCGGTTCGCGGTCTCCGACGGCGCGGTGCGCCGGATCGACGCCTGACCGAACGCTCTTCCAGCGGCGGCTTCCGCCCGGGTACCCCCTTCACCGGCGCCGGTGGTGCCCCCGCTCGCCGGAGTCCCCTTTCACCGGTGCCGCCGCACCCGGACCACCACACCGCCGTCACGCACCGCGACCACTTCCGCGCACCGCCCACCCCCGCTCCGGTCCGAGGGGTCCGGCCGCTCCCGTAGGCTGGACGGCTCGGCGGGCGCGCGACCGCGACCGTTGTCCACAGGCTGGGGAAAGGAGATCGCCGTGAGCGAGCCGGCGGAGCACTCCCCCAGGTCCGGAGCACCCAAGCCCGGAGCTCCCGAGCCCGGAGCACCCCGGTCCGACGCCGCCGAGCCCGGCGCTCCCGCGCCGACCGGTGCCGACCTCGCCCGCTCCGCGCTGCGGGCGGCCCGTGCCCAGGCCCGCCAGCGCGGTGAGCAGGTCCGCGAGAAGCGCGAGGCGAAGCGGCACGGCCTGCGCAGTGGTGCCCGCTCGGACGGCCGCGACCCCGTCCCGCTGGGTGCGGCGCTCAACCGGCTGCTGACCGAGCGCGGCTGGGAGTCCTCGGCCGCCGTCGGCGGGGTGATGGGCCGCTGGCCGCAGATCGTCGGCCCGGACATCGCCGCGCACTGCCATCCCTCCTCCTACGACGAGGCCGCCGCGGTGCTCACCGTGCAGTGCGACTCCACCGCCTGGGCCACCCAACTGCGCTGGCTGGCACGGCAGTTGGTGGCCCGTCTGAACCACGAGCTGGGGCACGGGACGGTCCGGACCATCAAGGTGCTCGGCCCGGCGGCGCCCGCCCGCGGCTACGGCCGGCTGCGTGCGCCGGGGAGCAAGGGGCCGGGCGACACCTGGGGCTGACCGGGGGACCGGGCGGCCGCCGGGGGCACGGATCGGACGACGATCTTCCGGAACCCCTGACAGCCCTTCCAGGCGCCCTGGGCCCCCCGGTCGAGTATCGGGACATGTGCAGAGGGGATTCAGGGCGGCATATCTGCCCTCAAGGGCTGCCAAACGCCCATCTATGTCAGTCGTACCGGTAGACTGAGAGCCAAACACTGTTGCTAGTGGCAACCGAGTCGAAACGCTGTGGTCGCACGCCCGCCCGCACGGGGTGGGCGTGCGGCCCGTGCTGTGCCAGAGAGGGCGCTTCGTGGCCGATTCCGGCAACCCCAGCCAGACCCCAGACCAGTCCGACCAGGCTTCCTACACCGGTAGCAACATCCAGGTGCTGGAAGGCCTCGACGCCGTCCGCAAGCGCCCCGGCATGTACATCGGTTCGACGGGCGAGCGCGGCCTGCACCACCTGGTGCAGGAGGTCGTGGACAACTCCGTCGACGAGGCGATGGCCGGGTACGCCGACACCATCGACGTCACGATCATGGCCGACGGCGCCATCCGCTGCGTCGACAACGGCCGCGGCATCCCGGTGGACATCGTCCCCGGTCAGGACAAGCCCGCCGTCGAGGTCGTGCTCACCGTCCTGCACGCGGGCGGCAAGTTCGGCGGCGGCGGGTACGCCGTCTCCGGCGGTCTGCACGGCGTCGGCGTGTCCGTGGTGAACGCGCTGTCCACCCGGCTCTCGGTGGAGATCCACAAGGACGGCCACATCTGGACCCAGGACTACAAGATGGGTGCCCCGGCCGCCCCCCTCGCCAAGGGCGCGGAGACCGACCGCACCGGCACCACGGTGACCTTCTGGGCCGACCCCGACATCTTCGAGACCACCGTCTACTCCTTCGAGACGCTCTCCCGGCGCTTCCAGGAGATGGCCTTCCTCAACAAGGGCCTGTCGATCTCGCTGACCGACGAGCGCTCCGAGCACGCGGACGAGAACGGCAAGCCGCTCACCGTCACGTACAAGTACGACGGCGGCATCGCCGACTTCGTCGCCCACCTCAACTCCCGCAAGGGCGAGGTCGTCCACCCCTCGGTGATCGACTTCGAGGCGGAGGACAAGGACAAGGCGATCTCGGTGGAGATCGCGATGCAGTGGAACTCCTCCTACACCGAGGGGGTCTACAGCTTCGCCAACACCATCCACACCCACGGCGGCGGCACCCACGAGGAGGGCTTCCGCGCGGCGCTGACTGGTCTGGTCAACCGCTACGCGCGGGACAAGAAGCTGCTCCGGGAGAAGGACGACAACCTCTCCGGCGAGGACATCCGCGAGGGCCTGACCGCGATCATCTCGGTCAAGCTCGGCGAGCCGCAGTTCGAGGGCCAGACCAAGGACAAGCTCGGCAACACCGAGGCCAAGACCTTCGTCCAGAAGGTCGTCCACGAGCACCTCAACGACTGGCTGGACCGCAACCCCAACGAGGCCGCGGACATCATCCGCAAGTCCATCCAGGCCGCCACCGCGCGCGTCGCCGCCCGCAAGGCCCGCGACCTGACGCGCCGCAAGGGTCTGCTGGAGTCCGCCTCGCTGCCGGGCAAGCTCTCCGACTGCCAGTCGAAGGACCCGTCCGAGTGCGAGATCTTCATCGTCGAGGGTGACTCCGCCGGCGGCTCGGCCAAGCAGGGCCGCGACCCGCGCACCCAGGCCATCCTGCCGATCCGCGGCAAGATCCTGAACGTCGAGAAGGCCCGGATCGACAAGGTCCTCCAGAACACCGAGGTCCAGGCGCTGATCTCGGCGTTCGGCTGCGGCATCCAGGAGGACTACGACGAGTCCAAGCTGCGGTACCACAAGATCGTGCTGATGGCCGACGCCGACGTCGACGGACAGCACATCCGCACCCTGCTGCTGACCCTGCTGTTCCGCTTCATGCGGCCGCTGGTCGAGTCCGGGTACGTCTACCTCGCGATGCCCCCGCTGTACAAGATCAAGTGGGGCAAGGACGACTTCGAGTACGCCTACTCCGACCGCGAGCGCGACGCCGTGATCGCCTCCG
Source organism: Kitasatospora sp. NPDC041917 (assembly GCF_055589745.1). NCBI lineage: Bacteria > Bacillati > Actinomycetota > Actinomycetes > Kitasatosporales > Streptomycetaceae > Kitasatospora > Kitasatospora sp. NPDC041917. The sequence continues at coordinate 7,351 of NZ_JBVJBI010000008.1, forward strand.
GGGTGGCGGCCGGGCGCCGGCTGCCCAAGGACGACGCGATCCAGCGCTTCAAGGGTCTCGGCGAGATGAACGCCGAGGAGCTCCGGGTCACCACCATGGACGTCGAGCACCGGCTGCTGCTCCAGGTCACCCTGGAGGACGCCGCCCGCGCCGACGAGCTGTTCTCCGTGCTGATGGGCGAGGACGTCGAGGCCCGCCGCTCCTTCATCCAGCGCAACGCCAAGGACGTCCGCTTCCTGGACGTGTGACGCCTGCACCGCAGGCCCCGCACGTTCCAGTCCGCGTGAAAGGAAACTGACCACCAGTGGTCGACGACAACCGTCCCGAAGGCGAACAGCCCGAGACTCCCGAAGCCGCCGAGGCCACCGCCCAGGTGACGATGCGGATCGAGCCGGTCGAGCTCGAGACCGAGATGCAGCGCTCGTACCTCGACTACGCGATGAGCGTGATCGTCAGTCGTGCGCTGCCCGAGGTCCGCGACGGCCTCAAGCCGGTGCACCGCCGCGTGCTCTACGCGATGTACGACGGCGGCTACCGCCCCGAGAAGGGCTACTACAAGTGCGCCCGCGTCGTCGGCGACGTCATGGGCAACTACCACCCGCACGGTGACACCTCGATCTACGACACCGTGGTCCGCCTGGCCCAGCCGTGGTCGATGCGGATGCCGCTGGTGGACGGCAACGGCAACTTCGGTTCCCCGGGCAACGACCCGGCGGCGGCCATGCGCTACACCGAGTGCAAGATGATGCCGCTCGCCATGGAGATGATGCGCGACATCGACGAGGAGACCGTCGACTTCGCGGCCAACTACGACGGCCGCTCGCAGGAGCCCACCGTCCTGCCCGCGCGCATCCCCAACCTGCTGGTCAACGGTGCCACCGGCATCGCGGTCGGCATGGCCACCAACATCCCGCCGCACAACCTCCGCGAGGTCGCCTCCGGCGCGCTCTGGTACCTGGAGAACCCGGAGGCCTCCGCCGAGGAGCTGCTGGACGCCCTGGTCGAGCGGATCAAGGGCCCGGACTTCCCCACCGGCGCGCTGATCGTCGGCCGCCGCGGCATCGACGACTACTACCGCACCGGCCGCGGCTCGGTCACCATGCGCGCCGTGGTCGAGGTCGAGGAGATCCAGGGCCGCCAGTGCCTGGTGATCACCGAGCTGCCGTTCCAGGTCAACCCGGACAACCTCGCGCTGAAGATCGCCGACCTGGTGAAGGACGGCAAGATCGCCGGCATCGCCGACGTCCGCGACGAGTCCTCCTCGCGCACCGGCCAGCGCCTGGTCGTCGTGCTCAAGCGCGACGCCGTCGCCAAGGTGGTGCTGAACAACCTCTACAAGCACACCGAGCTGCAGACCAACTTCGGCGCCAACATGCTGGCCCTGGTCGACGGCGTGCCGCGCACGTTGTCGCTGGACGCCTTCATCCGGCACTGGGTCAACCACCAGGTCGAGGTCATCGTCCGGCGCACCACCTTCCGGCTGCGCAAGGCCGAGGAGCGCGCCCACATCCTGCGCGCGCTGCTCAAGGCCCTGGACCTGATCGACGAGGTCATCGCGCTGATCCGGGCCTCGGCCAGCGCCGACGCCGCCCGCACCGGCCTGATGGGCCTGCTCGACATCGACGAGCTCCAGGCCAACGCCATCCTGGAGATGCAGCTGCGCCGGCTGGCCGCCCTGGAGCGCCAGCGGATCATGGACGAGCACGACGAGCTCCAGCGCAAGATCGACGAGTACAACGCGATCCTGGCCTCGCCGACCCGTCAGCGGGAGATCATCTCCGAGGAGCTCACCGCGATCGTCGAGAAGTACGGCGACGAGCGGCGCTCCACCCTCATCCCCTCCGACGGCGACCTCTCCATCGAGGACCTCATCGCCGAGGAGGACATCGTCGTCACCATCACCCGTGGCGGCTACGTCAAGCGGACCCGCTCCGACCTCTACCGCTCGCAGAAGCGCGGCGGCAAGGGCGTGCGCGGTGCCCAGCTGAAGCAGGACGACATCGTCGACCACTTCTTCGTGACGACGACCCACAACTGGATCCTGTTCTTCACCAACAAGGGCCGGGTCTACCGGGCCAAGGGCTACGAGCTGCCGGACGCCGGGCGCGACGCCCGCGGCCAGCACGTGGCCAACCTGCTGGCCTTCCAGCCGGACGAGCACATCGCCCAGGTGATGGCCGTCCGCACCTACGAGGACAAGCCGTACCTGGTCCTCGCCACCCGGGCCGGCCTGGTGAAGAAGTCCGCGCTCAAGGACTACGACTCGCCGCGCTCCGGCGGCCTGATCGCGATCAACCTGCGCCAGGACGAGGAGGGCCAGGACGACGAGCTGATCGGCGCCGAGCTGGTCTCCGCCGAGGACGACCTGCTGCTGGTCTCCAAGAAGGCCCAGTCGATCCGCTTCACCGCGACCGACGACGCCCTGCGCCCCACCGGCCGCGCCACCTCCGGCGTCAAGGGCATGGCGTTCCGGGAGGACGACGAACTGCTGTCGATGAACGTCGTCCGTCCGGGTACCTATGTCTTCACCGCCACTGACGGCGGGTACGCCAAGCGCACCGGTGTGGACGAGTACCGTGTCCAGGGGCGCGGCGGCTACGGCACCAAGGCGGCGAAGATCGTCGAGGGCCGGGGCTCGCTGGTCGGCGCGCTCGTGGTCGACGAATCCGACGAGATCATGGCGATCACCCTCTCGGGTGGGGTGATCCGCACGAGGGTTTCCGAGGTTCGTGAAACCGGACGTGACACCATGGGCGTCCAACTGATCAACCTCGGAAAGCGCGACGCGGTCGTGGGCATGGCCCGCAACGCGGAGGCCGAGGACGAGGAGACGGTGGAGGACGAGGTGGCGGGTACTGAGTCCACCGAGTCCACCGAGACGGCCGAGGGCGCGGTGACGGCGGTCGACGGAGACGTCGAGGCCTGAACCGAACCGCAGACCGGTGCAGCCGCGTCCCATCAACGGGCGCGGCGGCATCGGCCGCCGACCAGTTCCGGGCAATCCCGCCGGGCGCTGGATGACGATTGACGAAGCAGGGCGGCACCGCCGTCCTGGTGGGAAGTGCGGGAGGACCAGGTGAGTGGAGCCACGGGTGCTGCGGGAGGAACCTCCGGCGGCCGTCCGGGCGCGCAGGGCGGGGGTTCGTACGGCGTTCCGCAGCCGCCGACCGATCACTCGGCCGCGTCCACCTCGCTGATGCCGCCGGCCGGTGGAGCGGGCCAGAGCGGTGCGACCTACGGCGGGCAGCAGGCCGCGTCGGCGAGCGGCGGCCAGGCCGCCGGATCGGGCGGCTTCTCGCAGCCGACCACCTACGCCAAGGGGCAGCCGACCCCGGCCCGGGGCACCCGGGTCCCGGGGCACACCCCGCCCGGTGGCACCCCCACCGGCGGAGCGGCGCGCCGCCCCGGCGCGGCCCCCGCCCCGGCCCCCGCGGCCGGCGGCTCCGCGCTCGGCCGGACGCGCAAGGCCCGGCTGCGGGTGACCAAGGTCGACCCGTGGTCCGTGATGAAGGTCAGCTTCCTGCTGTCGCTGGCCGTCGGCATCATCATCATCGTGGCCGCGGCCGTGCTGTGGATGACGCTGGACTCGCTCGGCGTCTTCGACTCGCTGACCAAGACCCTCAAGGACGTCACCGGCTCGGACAGCAGCGGCGGCCTCAACCTGATGGACTACGTCGGCTTCGGCAAGGTGATGACCTTCACCACGCTGATCGCCGTGGTCGACGTCGTCCTGCTGACCGCCCTGTCCACGCTCTCCGCGTTCATCTACAACGCGGCGGCCGGCTTCACCGGCGGCGTGGAGCTCACCCTGGCCGAGGAGGACTGATTCCGGCCGGATCCTGACGCACGCTCAGTTCCCCGTCCGGGGACGGAATGTACGGGCCCCACCGGCTGTTGCAGCCGGTGGGGCCCGTCGGCATTTCGGGTGACAGCCGGCCGCCCGCGGCGTGCCGCCCGGAAAGCGGGCGACCGCCGTGGGATTAGCTGGGTGCCACCCGTCCCGAATCCCGGGAGTGCCGCAGGCCGCCCCCGATCCGCCCGACCGGGTCGGCTGAGGTTCCGCAGGACGACTGGACGGAGGCGCGCGGTGGCGAAGCTCGCAGGTCAACTGGTGGAGGCCCTGGAAGGGCTGTTGGGGGTCCCGGTACCGCTGCGGGTCCAGGCCTGGGACGGCAGCGTCGCCGGGCCTCCGGGCGCGCCCACCGTGGTCCTGCGCAACCGTCGGGCGCTGCGCCGGCTGATCTGGCGGCCGGACGAACTGGGCCTGGCCCGGGCCTACGTCGCCGGGGACCTCGATCTCGCCCCCGGCACCGACCTGTACGAGACGCTCTCCGCCGTCGCCCGCTTCGCCGAGCGGCCGGAGATCCGCACCCTGACCTTCGGCCCGCGGGACGTGGTCGGTGCCAGGGGCCGCCGGGTGCTCGCCGCCGCGCTGCGGGCCGGGGCGGTCGGCCTGGAACCCGAGCCGCCCCGCGAGGAGGTCCGCAGGGCCGCGGGGCGCCTGCACAGCCGCAGCCGGGACCGCGCGGCCATCAGCCACCACTACGACGTCGGGAACGACTTCTACCGGATCGTGCTGGGCTCCTCGATGGTCTACTCGTGCGCCTACTGGACGCCGGAGGCGAAGAGCCTGGAGGCCGCCCAGGAGGCCAAGCTCGACCTGATCTGCCGCAAGCTCGGCCTGCGCCCCGGGATGCGCCTGCTGGACGTCGGCTGCGGCTGGGGCTCACTGCTGCTGCACGCGGCGAAGCACTACGGGGTCACCGCGGTCGGCGTCTCCATCTCCCGGGAGCAGGTCGCGCTGGCCCGGGCCCGGGTCGAGGAGGCCGGCCTGTCCGACCGGGTCGAGGTCCGGCTGCAGGACTACCGGGAGATCGCCGACGGGCCCTTCGACGCGATCTCCAGCGTCGGGATGGCCGAGCACGTCGGCGCCGAGCAGTACCGGGTCTACGCCGAGGGCCTGTACCGGCTGCTGGTGCCCGGCGGCCGGCTGCTCAACCACCAGATCGCCCGCCGCCCCGACCTTCCCGGTGAACAGCACCGCACCAGCCCCTTCATCGACCGCTTCGTCTTCCCGGACGGCGAGCTCTCCCCCGTCGGTTCCACCGTGGCGCGGCTGGAGGAGGCCGGCTTCGAGGTCCGGGACGTCGAGTCGCTGCGCGAGCACTACGGGCTGACCCTGCGCGAGTGGGTGGCCAACCTGGAGGCGCACTGGACGGAGGCGGTCCGGCTGGTCGGCCGCGGCCGGGCCCGGGTCTGGCGGCTGTACATGGCGGCCTCCGCGCTCGCCTTCGAGCAGAACCGGATCGGGATCAACCAGGTCCTCGCCGTCCGCAGTACCGAGGAGGGCTCGGCGGGCCTGCCGCCGACCCGCGAGGAGTGGCTGCTGCGGCCCTCCGCCGGTGCGCCGGGGCTGGTCGCGGGGGGTGTCGCCGCGGCCCCGGCCGAGCCGGATTTGGGAGATCGGCCGTCGGTCCGCTAATCTTTCAGTGCGGCAAGGGCCTATAGCTCAGACGGTTAGAGCGCTTCCCTGATAAGGAAGAGGCCACAGGTTCAAGTCCTGTTAGGCCCACAACCGCGAAGGGCCCGGAGTGATCCACTCCGGGCCCTTCGACTCTTTCGAGATCGGACGGGGCCGTGGAGCGGCCGGGATCCGGTACGATCTCTGTTCGGTGAGGGCCTATAGCTCAGACGGTTAGAGCGCTTCCCTGATAAGGAAGAGGCCACAGGTTCAAGTCCTGTTAGGCCCACCTCCCCGAAGGGCCCGGAGTGATCCACTCCGGGCCCTTCGGCGTTTCCCGCGGCCTTTCCCGCCGCCCTTCCCGCCGCTTTTCCCGCCGCCGGACCGGGAACCGTGCGCCCGTCCCGACGGTTCCCCGGGGAAACACGGTGGAGGGTTGGTGACGGCATGGCGGTGTTGTGGGCGATGAGCATCCCCGGACTGGTCTGCGCCCTGGCGGTGCTGGCGGTGCTCGACCAGCTGGCACTGAGGGCGGGCCGCGCCCGCTGGGTGCCCTGGCGGGGGACCGGTCGGGAGGGGCAGATCTCGGCAACCGGGTTCGAGCAGCTGCACGCGCAGTTCGCCGCGGGCAAGCAGCACGAGCTGGACGAACGCGGCAGCACGCTGATGCTGCGGGACGAGGAGGGCGAGGGGGCGCCGCCGCGGACCAGGGTGGACCTGGCGGGCGGCACGGCCGTGGTGGTGGTGCCGGACCGCCCGGCGAACGGCCCCGCGGCCGGGGCGGTGCGGGGCCCGGGGGGCGGGGCCTGACCCGTGGGTGCGGTGGACGGTCCGGGGGCGGTCGGACCGCCCGCCAGGAGGTGCGGCGTCAATCCCGGGACCGGACCGCCGGGTTGGCCGTACCGGTGGCTGGTCACGATTGGGACACCGGTGTGTATCATCGGCCGCAAGGGCAGTCTGGCACTCGGCAGCCCGTTCGCGCTCGAAACACAACTGGACTCGTCGGCCCGGTCAGTCAGGCCGGATCCGGCTCTTGAGTCCATCAACGCAAGAAGGACGAGGTCCCGCGGTGAAGAAGCTTCTCCTGGTCGCCCTGGTCGCCCTCGGCGGCTTCTTTGTCTACCGTCAGGTCCAGGCGGACCGCGCCGAGCAGGACCTGTGGACCGAGGCCACCGACCCGGTTCCGGCCGGTCGCTGAGCCCCCGGCGATCTGACGATCGACGAACTCCGGAGGCGCCCGTCGGTGCCTCCCGGGCCGGCCGGCCCGGTCGACGAACCGGACCGGCCGACCCCATGGAACAGCACCGTTCCAGGGGGACGGCGCTGGGAATCGCGCCGGAAACCGGTACGCTAGTGCCCGTTGGCACGCGCGCGGTGCCGTCGAGGGGCATTAGCTCAGTTGGTAGAGCGCTGCCTTTGCAAGGCAGATGTCAGGAGTTCGAGTCTCCTATGCTCCACAATCCACGGCAGTAGCCGATCGGCCGTCGACCAGGATCCTGGTCGACGGCCGATCGGCGTTTCCGGGCGGTCTCCGCACGGTCAGCGCGGCCCGGGGCCGTCCTCGGTGGCGGGGCCGTCGTTCTCGCCGACCGGGCCCCCGTCCGGGCCCTCGGCGCCGGCGTCCGGGCCGGAGCCGTTCACCGGCGCGGACGCGGCGTGTGCGCCGGTGGGCCGGGGCTCCTGCGGTGCCGGGGGCTCGACCAGCCACTCCGGGTTGCTGTGCCGGCGCCACCACTGCCAGGCCACGATGCCGCCGCCGATCGCCAGCAGACCGGCCACGGCCAGGCCGGTGGCCAGGCGGTTGCAGTCCTTCTTCCTGGCGTTCCGGGCGGCCAGCTCGCTGATCTCGGCCGAGCTGACGTTGCCCTGGAGGGCGGTCAGCGCGGCGGCGCCGCGGGTCTGGGCCTCGTGGGCGACCGGGCCGACGGTGGCGCGGGCCTCCTCGACCGCCTGGGCGACCCTGGGGGCCACGGTGGTGCGGGCCTGGTCCGCGGCCCGGGCGGCGGACAGGCGGGCCGCCAGAGCGGCCTCCTGGGCCCGGTGGAGGGCCTTCAGGGCGTTCTGCTGGGCCTCCGGCGGCAGGCTGGCGAAGGCGTGGCCGAACTGCGGGGCGAGATGCCTGTCGTACTGGATGCGGAGGTTGTGGGCGGCCAGCGCGGCCTTCGGGCCCAAGGCGTCCAAGGCGGGGCCGAGGCGCTGCTTGGCGCCGTCCGCGAAGTGTGCGGCGGTGTCCCGGGTCCTGGTGGCCGTCTCTCGGGCCGAATCCGAAAAGCTCACGAGTCTCTCTCCTCCTGGGTGGCGTCCTATATGCACATATCCACCTGAATGCTGATCATGCATCCTGATTTGTCCGACGGCAGGTCGGGGTGGGCCGTTCGCGGGGCCCCGCGGGGTGGCGGAGGGCGCGGGGCGGCGACGGGTGGGGGCGGAGGGGCGGGCGGTACCCGGGCCCGTGCGGCGGGCGGGCGGTTGTGGGGGAGCCGGTCCGGGAGCGGGGGGCGCGGCAGTAGGCTGGCGGTTTCGGAGGTCGTGTACGGGAAGGGGACTCCGCTGATGCTCCCGGACGAGCCGCGGCCGTCGGCCGATCGGTCCCCGGAGGCCGGTCCGCCCGGCTGCTACCGGCACCCGCGGACCCCCACCGGGGTCTCCTGCACCCGCTGCGAGCGGCCGATCTGCCCGCAGTGCATGGTGACCGCCTCGGTGGGGTTCCAGTGCCCGGAGTGCGTCGGCGACGGCCACGCCGGGACGCGTCGGGCGACCACCCGGTTCGGCGGTGCCCTGGCCGCCGACGGCGGGCTGGTCACCCGGGTGCTGATCGGCCTCAACGTCGTGGTCTGGGTGCTGGCGGCCTACGTGCTCACCCCGCGGCTGGGCCAGACCTGGTCGCTGTTCAGCGCGGGGCGGGACATCCTCGGCGGTCCGGCGGGCATCGCCGACGGCCCGGACCAGTGGTACCGGCTGCTGACCGCCACCTTCCTGCACCTGGAGTGGTGGCACGTCGGGATGAACATGCTGGTGCTGTTCTGGCTCGGCCCGACGCTGGAGGAGGCGCTCGGCCGGCTGCGCTTCCTGGCCCTGTACCTGGTCTCCGGTCTGGGCGGCAGCACCTTCGCCTTCCTGGTGGCCGGCGACTGGATGAACTCGGTGGGCGCCTCCGGGGCGGTCTTCGGGCTGATCGGCGCCACGATCGTGCTCCAGCTGCGGAACAGGGGCCCGCTCGGCCCGGCGATGGCGTTCCTGGTCTTCAACCTGGTCGTCACCTTCTCCCGCCCGGGCATCGACTGGCGGGCGCACGTCGGCGGGCTGGTGCTCGGCGCGCTGACCGCGGCCGGCCTGATGTACGCCCCGCGCGAGCGCCGCGGCCTGGTCCAGGCGCTGGCGGTGGCGGGCGCGGTGGCGGTCGAGGCGGGGATGCTGCTGACCGGGATGGCCCTCTACGGGGCCTGACCGCCCGGACGTTTGTCCACAGCGGGTGCGGGGTTGTGCACAGGCTGTGCGGCCACCCGGTTGCGGACTGCTGTTCTACGCGTGTCCTGCTGTGCGGTTTTCTCGTTTCCGGGGAGTTGCGCACAGCTGTGCACGACTCCGCCCGGGAAAGTTATCCACAGGCTGGGGAGACTTTTCCCCAGTGTGGATAACCATGTGGATAAGCACGCCAGTCCGATGGTGGGGACAAACGACCGGATTCCCGACCGGTTCCGGGCACGCCTCACCGCCGCCCCGGGACGAGCGATCCGGAGCGGCGGGAAACGGCTCGAATCAGAGCCTCAGGACGGGCGGGCCGTCACTTCCACTGGGTGGAGACGCCGAACCCTGCGGCGATGAAGCCGAAGCCGACCAGGATGTTCCAGTTCCGCCAGCTCTCGACCGGATAGGTGCCGCTGGTCACGTAGTAGGTGACGATCCACACCAGGCCGATCAGGAACAGCGCCAGCATCAGTGGGGCGACCCAACTGCGGCCCGAACTGATCTTCACCGCGGCCGTCGTCGGCGGGGTGTAGTCGGACTTCTTGCGGAGTCGAGACTTCGGCACGAGGAGCTCTCCTGTCGATGCGCTGTGAGACCGCGCAGGGTGCAGCGGGTGGAATCGGCTGCGGTCGGCCGTGGAGAACGTCCTGGGGACCGCTCCGCCACATGCCACCGGCGTCCGTTAGCGTAGTGGCTCGGCGGGTCTTGAGGAGATAAGGGTACGGTGACTAATTTGTCGATTCCCCCTGAGCCGGCCCCTACCCGCCGTTCCGGCACCCGAATTGTCGGACGTGCCCTGACCTGCGCCGTCTTCGCGCTCGCCGGCCTGCTCTTCTACATCAGCGCGCAGACCGCCCGCGGCACCGACCTGCGGACCGACAACTCGTTGCTCAGCCTCGGCGACGTGGTCCGCCAGCGCAGCGCGCAGAACCAGCAGGCGCAGTCCCAGCTCGCCGACCTCCAGGCCCGCGCCCAGCAGCTCACCGAGCAGCAGGGCCACGACCCCGCCGACACCGCGCAGCTGGACGGCCTGCGCTCCGATGCCGCGCTGGAGCCGCTCCAGGGCGGCGGCCTGACCGTCACCCTCAACGACGCCCCGCCGAACGCCACCGCGCGCATCCCGGGGGTGCCCGAGCCCCGCGTCAACGACCTGGTCATCCACCAGCAGGACATCCAGGCCGTGGTCAACGCGCTGTGGCGGGGCGGCGCCGAGGGCGTGCAGGTGATGGACCAGCGCCTGATCTCCACCAGCGCCGTCCGCTGCGTCGGCAACACCCTGCTCCTCCAGGGCCGGGTCTACTCCCCGCCGTACGTGGTCAAGGCGGTGGGCCGGACCGACGCCCTGCATTCGGCCGTCGACGCGGACCCGACGATCCGCAAGTACCTCCAGTACGTCCAGGCGTACGGGCTGGGCTGGAAGGTCCAGGAGAGCGGCGAGCTGAACCTGCCCGGCTACTCCGGCACCACCGAGCTGCGGTCGGCGGGCGGGCAGCAGTAGCGGACCGGCCCCGCGGCCGTGCACGGCGGGTCTACTCTTTAACCCAGTCCGCTACGTCGAGGGAGCACCATGTACGGCTGGATCTGGCGTCACCTCCCGGGGAACACCCTGGTCCGGGCCGTCATTTCGCTGCTCCTCGTCCTGGGGATCGTCTACCTCCTCTTCACCTACGTCTTCCCGTGGGCGGAACCGCTGCTCCCCTTCGGCGACGTCACAGTGGACGGCGGCGACGGCGCCGCGACCGGCTGAGCCGGCGGGCCCGGCACTCCCTTCCCGCACCGCACCCCACGGAGACCACGCGCGCATGACGACCCGGACGACCCCGCCCCGCATCCTGGTGGTGGACAACTACGACAGCTTCGTCTTCAACCTGGTCCAGTACCTGTACCAGCTCGGCGCCACCTGCGAGGTGGTGCGCAACGACGAGGTGACCGTCGAGCACGCCGTCCGCCGCTCCGGCGAGGAGGGCTTCGACGGAGTGCTGCTCTCCCCCGGGCCCGGCGCCCCCGAGGAGGCCGGGGTCTGCATCGAGATGGTGCACCACTGCGCGCGGATCGGGCTGCCGGTGTTCGGCGTCTGCCTGGGCCTCCAGTCGATCGCGGCCGCGTACGGCGCGGTGGTCGGCCGGGCGCCCGAGCTGCTGCACGGCAAGACCTCGCCGGTCGAGCACGAGGACGGCGGGGTCTTCGAGGGCCTGCCCTCGCCGCTGACCGCGACCCGCTACCACTCGCTCGCGGTCGAGCCGGCCACCGTGCCGGCCGAGCTGGTGGTCACCGCGCGCACCGGGAGCGGCGTGATCATGGGCCTGAGGCACCGTGAACTGCCCGTCGAGGGCGTGCAGTTCCACCCCGAGTCGGTGCTCACCGAGGGCGGGCACCGGATGCTCGCCAACTGGCTCGCGGAGTGCGGCTTCCCGCAGGCGGTCGACCGGTCGGCCGGGCTCGCCCCGGTGATCGGCCGGGGCTGACCGGCGTGACCGCGCTGCGTCCGGAGCGGCGCTTCCAGCCGGAGGCGGACCCGTACGGCACCGTGCAGCAGTACGGCGGGCCCGGGTACCCGGGCCAGGAGGACGGCACCGGCGGTGCGCCCTACCGGCAGCACCCGGGACAGACCGTGCCCGAGGACGCCTGGGGCGTCTACGAGCAGGCCCAGGAGCCCCTGGTGGACGGGCCCGAGTACCCCTGGCTGCCCGACCAGACCCTCCAGCTGCGGCTGCCCCCGGACCTCGGCGCGCCGGCCGCCGAACCGGCCCCCACCGGCGGCCGGGCCGAGCGCCGCCGCGCCGCCCAGGGCCGCACCTCGCTGCGCTCCGGCAACGGCCGGCGCCGGGCGGGCGGCCGCGCCGCCGGGCGGGTGCGTCCCAAGGAGTCCCTGCTCGTGGTGGCCGCCCGGGGCGTCGGCGAGCTGTGCATAACGCTCGGCGTGGTGATGCTGCTCTTCGTGGCGTACCAGCTCTGGTGGACCAACGTGCAGGCCGACGAGGCCGCCGACGGGGCCCGCAACAAGCTGGAGCAGCAGTTCAACGCGGTCGCCCCGCCCGTCCAGCCGGGCCAACCGGCCCCGGACCCGAACAAGCCCGAGGTGTTCGAGCCCGGCAAGGGCTTCGCCATCATCCACCTGCCCAAGCTGGGGCTGAAGTTCCCGATCGCCGAGGGCACCTCCAAGTCGGCGGTGCTCGACAACGGCCTGGTCGGCCACTACAGCGGCACCGGCATGCCGGGCGACAAGGCGGGCAACTTCGCGCTGGCGGCCCACCGCAACACCCACGGCGAGCCGTTCCGGTACATCAACCAGCTCGGCAAGGGTGACAAGATCGTGGTGGAGACCGCCGCCGGGTACTACACCTACGAGGTCACCGGGGGCATCCCGGAGACCTCCCCGAACAACGTGAGCGTGATCAAGCCGGTGCCGAACGGCGCCGGGTACACCGGTCCCGGCCGCTACATCACGCTGACGACGTGCACCCCGGAGTTCACCTCCAAGTTCCGTCTCATCGTCTTTGGCAAGATGATCGAGGAACGGCCGCGTGCCCAGGGCAAGCCGGCCGCGATCACGGGCGGGTAGCCGCCCGGCCGCCCGGCCCGGAGGGGGAACACCGCAGATGCAGGACGAGACCGCGCAGTCGGCCGAACCGGCGCAGGAGGCCTTCCCCCCACCCGAGCCGCGGGCCGGGCGGGGCCGGAACCGGGCGCTGGCCGCGCTCGGCGTCTTCGGCGAGCTGCTGATCACCCTGGGCCTGGTGCTCGGCCTGTTCGTGGCCTACTCGCTCTGGTGGACCAACGTGCAGGCGGACCGCTCGGCCTCGGCGGCCGCGGACCGGCTGCGCGGCAGCTGGGCGGCGGGCCCGAACCCCGGCCCCCCGGCCGCCTCCGGCGCCGCCCCGGCCCCCGGCGCGTCCGGTGCCCCCGGCGCCGCGCCCACGGCCGCGCCGAAGCAGTTCGCGGTCGGGGACGACGTCGGCTTCCTGCACGTCCCGGCGATGGGCAGGGACTTCCAGGTGCTGATCCGGCTGGGCACCTCCACCGAGGTCCTGGACGACGGCGTGGCGGGCGTGTACGAGCAGCCGTACAAGGCCGCGATGCCCTGGGACCAGGAGGGCAACTTCGCGCTGGCCGCCCACCGGGACGGCCACGGCGCCAAGTTCCACGACCTGGACGCCGTCCACCAGGGCGACGCGGTCGTGGTCGAGACCCAGGACAAGTGGTACGTCTACAAGGTCGACAGCACCCTGGCGGAGACGTCCAAGTACGACACCGGCATCGTGGCGCCCGTCCCGGCCCGCTCCGGCTACGCCGGGCCCGGCCGCTACATCACCCTGACCACGTGCACGCCGGTGTACACCTCGCGCTACCGGATGGCCGTCTGGGGCAGCCTGGTGCGGGTGGACGACATGGACGCCAAGCGCACCCCGCCGCCGGAGCTGCGGCGCCCCTGAGGCCCCTCACAGGCCTCCTCGGGACCTCCCGGGGACCTCCCGGGGCCGGGTACGGAACGCCCGAGGGCCCGCCGCAAGCGTTGCGGCGGGCCCTCGGGCGTGCTCCGTGCTGCTGGTCCCCCGGTTCAGCCGAACCAGGGGAATATCGGAGGCTTAGTGGTCCCCTTTGGGGGGTGTGGTGGTGGGGTCGCCCCCTTTGGGCGGCTCGGCCGCCTTGGTGTACAGCTGGATCTGGGTGTTCGGGTCGACCTGGGTGCCGGCAGGCGGGTTGGTCTGCTGCACCGTCGCGTTCGGGTCGGCGGGGCCGCTGACCACGACGTAGGTCAGGCCGAGCGCCTTCAGCTGGTTGGCGGCGTCGCCCAGCTTGACGTTCGCCAGCGGCGGGACCTGGGGCTTGTCCTGTGCCTTGAAGACGGTCAGCGAGATCTTGGTGTTGGCCGGGGCCTTGGTGTTGGCCGGGACCGACTGGAAGGCGACGGTGTTGACCTTGCTCGGGTCGGGGGCCGGCACGGTCTTCGAGGCGTCCACCTGGAAGCCGAGGCCCTGGAGGGTGGCCGTCGCGTCCTCCTTCTGGGAGCCGACCACGTTCGGCACGTTCACCTTGGTCTTGCCCTGCGACACGGTCAGCTTGATCGCGGCGCTCGGGTCGACGGCCGCGTTGGCCGCCGGGTCCTGGGCGGTGACGGTGTCCTGCGCGGCGTTGTCGTCGTCCTTGTACTCGGTGGTGACGTTGGTGAAGCCGAGGTCGGCGAGCGCCTTGACGGCCTGGTCCTTGGGCTTGCCGACCACGCCGGGGACCTGCGCCTTGGCCGGGCCCGAGGAGACCTGCACCGTGATGGTGGACGTCTCCGCGACCTGGGTGCCCGGCGTCGGGGTCTGGGTGCAGACCTGGTCCTTCTTGACGTTGGTGTCCGGGCAGGCGATCTTGTCGCCCTCGGTCACCACGAGCTTGGGGCCGACCCCGGCGGCGGCCGTCCTGGCCTCGGCCAGGGTCTTGCCGACCAGGTTCGGGGCGGTGACCTTCGCGGCCTCCTTGGTGCCCTTGTCGCCGAACATCGCCTGGGCGACGAAGAAGGTGCCGACCAGGACCAGCACGGCGGCCACCGCCAGCACGACCCAGGAGGTGTTGCTCTTCTTCGGCGGGTCCTCGCCGCGCCGGCCGCCGCCGCGGCCGTAGCCGTCGTCGTAGCCGTCGTTGCCGCCGCCCGCGGCGCCGGCGTAGGTCTGGCCGTAGCCGTCGTCCGGGTAGCCGCCCTGCTGCCCGTAGCCGGGCTGCCCGGAGGCCTGCGGCAGGACGGTGGTCGGGCCGCCGCCGGGCTGCTGCGGCAGCACGTTGGTCTGGCCGTACGGGTCGTGCTGCTGCGGGTAGCCGTTCTGGTCGTAGCCGTACCCGGCCGCGCCCATGCCGTACGCGGCCTGCTGGGCGGCGGCCACCGGCAGGCCGTCGAGGAAGCGCTCGATGTCGTCGCGCATCTCGTCGGCGGTCTGGTAGCGGTAGTCGCGGTCCTTGGCGAGCGCCTTCAGCACGATCGCGTCGACCTCGGGGCGCACCTCGGGGTCGAAGACGGACGGCGGCTGCGGCTCCTCCCGGACGTGCTGGTAGGCCACCGCGACCGGCGAGTCGCCGACGAACGGCGGGCGGACGGTCAGCAGCTCGTAGAGCAGGCAGCCGGTGGAGTAGAGGTCGGAGCGGGCGTCGACCTGCTCGCCCTTGGCCTGCTCGGGGGAGAGGTACTGGGCGGTGCCGATGACGGCCGAGGTCTGCGTCATGGTCATACCGGCGTCACCCATCGCACGGGCGATGCCGAAGTCCATGACCTTGACGTTGCCCTGCCGGGTCAGCATCACGTTGGCCGGCTTGATGTCGCGGTGCACGATGCCGGCCCGGTGCGAGTACTCCAGGGCCTGGAGGATGCCGATGGTCATCTCCAGGGCGCGCTCGGGCAGCAGCCGGCGGCCGGAGTGCAGCAGCTCGCGCAGCGTGGACCCCTCGACGTACTCCATCACGATGTACGGGATGGAGATGCCGTCGATGTAGTCCTCGCCGGTGTCGTACACGGCGACGATCGCGGGATGGTTCAGGGACGCGGCCGACTGCGCCTCGCGGCGGAAGCGGGCCTGGAACGACGGATCCCGGGCCATGTCGGCCCGGAGCGTCTTCACTGCGACGGAGCGGCCGAGTCGGGTGTCATGGGCGAGGTACACCTCGGCCATGCCGCCGCGTCCGAGGACGCCGCCGAGCTCGTACCTGCCGCCGAGGCGACGAGGCTCTTCCATAGTTCAGACCCTCTCCCTCACCCGCCGGTGAGGTTGTGACGTAGGTGTCCCCGCACGCTCTGGGTGACGCCGCGCGGCCCGCGACCGGTTCTCCGGCCGAGCCGTGCGGTGCCTCGCGGGCGGCAACGGGCACACCCGCTGCTGGCGGATACGCTACCGGTCGCACCGCACCGGACCGGAGTCAGCCGTCGGCCGATATCAGACCGGTATCCGGACGGGGCCGGCGATCGTGACGTTCCCCTCACCTCGGATCCACGCTCCTACTTGCCGAGAGCGGCCTGCATCACCGCCTTGGCGATCGGGGCCGCGAGCCGGCCGCCGCTGATGCCGTCGCGGTTCTGGGAACCGTCCTCGACCACCACCGCGACCGCGACCGACTGGCCGTCCGCGGTCTTGGCCCAGGAGGTGAACCAGGCGAAGGGCAGTCCCGCGTTGTCCTCGCCGTGCTGCGCGGTGCCGGTCTTGCCGCCGACCTGGAGGCCGGGGATCTTGGCGTTGGTGCCGGTGCCGTTCTCGACCACCGAGATCATCAGGTCCTGCATCTTCTGTGCGGTGGCCGGGCTCATCGGCTGGGAGAACTGCTTCTCGGTGTGCTTGGAGACGGTGGTCAGGGTGGCCGAGCGCTCCTGGTCGACCAGGTACGGCTGCATCAGGCTGCCGTTGTTGGCGATGGCGGCGGAGACCATGGCCATCTGGAGCGGGGTGGCGCGGGTGTCGTGCTGGCCGATCGAGTCCTGGGCGGTGCCGTCCAGGCTCGGGCTGTCCGGGAAGACGCTCTTCTCGGACCGGACCGGGGTGTCGATCGTGCTGTTGAAGCCGAACTTCTCGGCCTGCGCGCGCATCCGCTCCTTGCCCAGGTCCGCGCCCATCTTGGCGAAGACCGTGTTGCAGGACTGGTCCATCCCGGACTTGACGGTCGCGTTCTCGCAGCGCTCGTTCGGGCTCTCGTTCTTCAGCTGGGTGGTCGTGTTCGGCAGGATGTACGGCTCGGGCGTGTCCGTGGCGTCGTCGATGCTCTGGTACCGGCCGTTCTCGAACGCCGCGGTCGCGGTGACCAGCTTGAAGGTCGAGCCGGGCGGATAGGTCTCCTTCAGCGCCCGGTTGAGCATCGGCTTGTTCGGGTCCGCGTTGAGGTCCGTCCACGCCTTGGTGTCGGCGGCCTCGCCGCCGGCGAAGGTGCCGGGGTCGTAGGACGGGGTGGAGACCAGCCCGAGGATCGCGCCGGTCTTCGGGTCGAGGGCGACCACCGCGCCCTTCTTGTTGCCCATGGCGTCGAAGGCCGCCTTCTGGACCTTGGCATTGATGGTGGTGACGACGTCGCCGCCGCGCTTCTGCTCGCCGGTCAGCATGTCCAGGGTGTTGCGGAAGAACAGCCGGTCGTCCGTCCCGGAGAGGATGCCGTCCTCCAGGTTCTCCAACTGGTTGGAGCCGTAGGCCTGGGAGGAGTAACCGGTCACCGGGGCGTACATCGGGCCGTCGACCCAGGAGCGCTTGTACTTGTAGCGCAGGCCGTCGACGAAGTCCGACTTCGTGACCGGCTGGCCGCTGACGATGATGTTGCCGCGCGGGTGGGCGTAGCGGTCGTACAGCTGGCGCTTGTTGTTCTTGTTGGTGGCCCAGGACTCGGCCTGGACGCCCTGCACCCAGTTGGTGCGCACCATCAGGGCCAGGATCAGGACGAGGCAGAAGATCGAGACCCGGCGGATCGGCTTGTTCATCGGGCGGGTCCTCCCTGGCCCTCGGTGGCGGCCGGGGCCGGTTCGGCCCCGGGCCGGCGGGCGCTGTCGCTGATCTTCAGCAGGATCGCGACCAGCGCCCAGTTGGCGACCACGGACGAACCGCCCTGGGCGAGGAACGGCATGGTCATACCGGTGAGCGGGATCAGCCCGGTGACACCGCCGGCCACGACGAACACCTGGATCGCCATCGCCGAGGAGAGGCCGACGGCGAACAGCTTGCCGAACGGGTCGCGGGCGGCGAGCGCGGTGCGCAGGCCGCGCTGCACCAGCAGCGCGTACAGCAGGAAGATCGCCATCAGACCGGTCAGTCCGAGCTCCTCGCCGAAGGAGCCCAGGATGAAGTCGCTCTTGGCCGCGAAGGCGATCAGCCAGGAGCGGCCCTGGCCGAGGCCGGAGCCGGTGACCCCGCCCGAGCCGAGCGCCATCAGCGACTGGCCGATCTGCTCGGTGGCGCCCTTCGGCGGGTTCGCGCTGAAGGCGGCCATCGGGTCGAGCCAGGCGTCGATGCGGACCTTCACGTGGCTGGCGGTCGAGGCGACCGCGACGGCGCCGCCGACCGACATCAGCAGGCCGAACAGGATCCAGCTGGTCCGCTCGGTGGCGACGTAGAGCATCACCACGAACAGGCCGAAGAACAGGAAGGACGTGCCCAGGTCGTTCTCGAAGATCAGGATCAGCAGGCTGAGCAGCCAGATCACGACGATCGGGCCGAGGTCGCGGCCGCGCGGCAGGTACAGGCCCATGAACCGGCGGCTGGCCAGCGCCAGGGCGTCCCGCTTGACCATCAGGTAGCCGGCGAAGAACACCGTCAGGACGATCTTGGCGAACTCGCCCGGCTGGATGGAGAAGCTGCCCATCCGGATCCAGATCTTGGCGCCGAAGTCCTCCGCCCGGGACGGGAAGAAGGCCGGCGCGGCGAGCAGGACCAGGGCCACCACCATCGAGATGTAGGTGTAGCGCTGCAACACCCGGTGGTCCTTCAGCAGCACCATCACCCCGATGAAGCCGGCGATCCCGAGGGCCGACCACATCAGCTGGTTCTCGGCCGCCGGGTAGTTGCCCCTGAGCAGCTTGCCCGCCTTGTCGAGCCGCCAGATCATCACCACCCCGAGCCCGTTCAGCAGGGTGGCGATCGGCAGCATCAGCGGGTCCGCGTACGGCGCGAAGCGGCGCACCAGCAGGTGCGCGACCACCGCCAGGGCGCCCATGCCGAGCCCGTAGCCGAGCATGCCGGTGGGCAGCTTGCCGTCCATCGCGAGGCCGACGTTGGCGTACGCGAGGACCGGCACCAGCACCGCGAAGACCAGCAGGGCCAGCTCGGTGTTGCGCCGGTTGGGCGTCTCCTGCGGGGAGATCGTGGTGTTGCCCCGGCGGCGGGGGACGGCACGTTCAGCCGCCCGGCGCCGGCCGGACCGGGTGGTTTCTTCGCTCAGGTCGTAGCTGCTCACGTGGTGACCGCTCCCTGACGGCCGGCAAGCCCGCTCGGGGCGGACCTATGTCGGATCACGGATGTCACTGCTTCGGGCAGGAGTTGGCCCGGCTGATTTCCTCGTCGGTCAGCGGAGCCTGGTCGCCCTGTGCGCCGGTCACCGGAGGGGTGGTGTTCGGCGCCGGGGCGGGTGCCCCCGGAGCGGTCGGCGTCGGCGTGCCCGAGGGCGAGGTGGTCGGTGTCGCCGCGGCCGGGCCGCGGTTCTTCTCGGTCGGGGTGGGCGTGGTGGCCAGGTACGCGGCCTGCACCGCCTGGGTGGCCGGCGGTGCGGCCGGGGCGGTCGCCCTCGCCGCCCGCTGGCAGAGCTGGACCCAGCCGTCGAGCTCGTTGACCGTGGACTGGGCGTCCTTCATGCTGCCGACCGAGATGGTCTTCTTCACGTGGACCTGCTGGTCCTCGGGCAGCCACTTCAGCTGGATCCTGCTGTACGAGGAGTGCACCGAGGACAGGCTCAGACCGGCCAGGTTCTGGTTGATGCCCTGGTAGATCGCGACGTGGTCGTCCTGGGTGCCGACGTAGTACTGGTCCTGGGTCCACTGGTAGCCGAACCAGCCGGCGCCGCCGAGCAGGCCGAGCGTGACCAGGACGGCCAGCGAGACGGTCAGGCCCTTGCGCTTGCGCTTCGCGGGCCGCTCCTCGTCGAAGTCCTCGGTGCCGTACACCGAGGGCTCGCCGGAGCCGTACTCGCCCTCGTACCCCTCGGCGGGGCCGAAGCCGCCGTGCGCGGCGCCGTAGCCCTCCTGGTAGCCCTCGGCCGGGCCGAAGGCGCCCTGCGGGCCGCGGCCGAGGCCGGCGGCGCGGCCGGCCGGGGTGTCCGCGATCGAGCGGTCGGCGGCGGCCGAGGACGGCGGGGCGTCGGCGACCGCGCCGACCACCACCGGGACGTCGTTGAACTGGCCGCTCATGGTGTCCGTGGCGCCGACGTCGATGACGTCCGCCACGATGCAGGTGATGTTGTCCGGACCGCCGCCGCGCAGCGCGAGCTGGATCAGCTCCTGCACGGTCTGCTCGGGCGCGTAGTAGCTGCCGAGGGTGTCCTGGAGGGTCTGGTGGCTGACCGGGCCGGAGAGGCCGTCGGAGCAGATCAGGTAGCGGTCGCCGGCCCGGACCTCGCGGATCGACAGGTCGGGCTCGACCTGGCCGCGGCCGTCCAGCGCCCGCATCAGCAGCGAGCGCTGCGGGTGGGTCTCGGCCTCCTCGGGCGTGATCCGGCCCTCGTCGACCAGACGCTGCACCCAGGTGTGGTCCTGGGTGATCTGCACCAGGGAGCCGTCGCGCAGCAGGTAGGCGCGGGAGTCGCCGACGTGCACCAGGCCCATCCGCTGACCCGTCCACAGCATGGCGGTCAGGGTGCAACCCATGCCCTCCAGCTGCGGGTCCTCCTCGACCATCAGCCGGAGCCGGTCGTTGGCGCCCTGGACGGCGTCGCCCAGCAGGGTCAGCAGGTCGGCGCCCGGCACGTCCTCGTCCAGCCGGACGATCGAGCCGAGCACCTCGGAGGACGCGACCTCGCCGGCCGCGGCACCGCCCATGCCGTCGGCCACGGCCAGCAGCCGCGGCCCGGCGTAGCCGGAGTCCTCGTTCCCCTCCCGGATCAGTCCCTTGTGGGAGCCGGCGGCGAAGCGCAGCACCAGGGTCATGCGACCTGTGCCCCCCTCTGGGTCATGGACGGGATGCTGTCCCTCATGCGCCAACTACTTCCGCAGTTCGATGACGGTCCTGCCGATACGGATCGGCATGCCCGGCTGGAGCGGGGTGGGCGCGGTCAGGCGCTGCCGGTCCAGATAGGTGCCGTTGGTGGAGCCTAGATCCTCGACCGTCCACTGCCCAGTCTGATCCGGATAGATCCTGGCATGCCGGGAGGACGCGTAGTCGTCGTCCAGCACGATGGTGGAGTCGTGCGCGCGGCCGAGCGTGATGGTCTGGCCCTGGAGCGCCACCGTGGTGCCGGCCAGCGAGCCCTGCACCACGACGAGCTGGGTCGGGCCGCCGCGACGGCGCCCCCCGCCGCCCTGGGTCTGGCCCGCCGCGGGGCCGGCCTGGGCCGGTGCCGCGGCACGCGCGGCGGTGGCGGCGGTCGCGGTGGCGGCGCCGCCGGCGGCCGTGGCGTTCGTGCCGCGACGGGAGGACCGCGGGTTCACCTTGGTGCCGAACAGGTCGCTGCGGATCACCTGGATCGCGACGATGACGAACAGCCACAGCACGGCCAGGAAGCCCAGCCGCATGACCGTGAGGGTCAGTTCTGACATGGCCGTCCCGCCAGTCGGTGAGCGAGGCGCGCGAACAATTCGGACACTACCCTTCGACCTGCCGGTAGACGATGGTGGTGGAGCCCACGACGATTCGGGAGCCGTCGCGGAGCGTAGCGCGCTGGGTGTGCTGTCCGTCCACCACGATGCCGTTGGTGGACCCCAGGTCGAGCACCATCGAGGGCGTGCCGGGCCGGATCTCGGCGTGCTTGCGGGAGACCCCGGGGTCGTCGATCCGCACGTCCGCCTCGGTCGACCGGCCGAGCACGCAGGCCGAGCCGGTGATCTGGTGCCGGGCGCCGTTCACCTCGACCCAGCGGCGCATGCCGGCGCCGCCGTGGCCGGCGCCGGGGAAGGCCCGGACGTTGCCACCGGCGGGCGCGGGCGGGCCGGGGGGCATCGCGGGGGGCGCGGCCGGCGGCGGGGGCGCGCTGTACTGGCCGGCGCCGGGCTGCTGCCACGGTGCGCCGGGGGCGGGAGCGGCCGGCGGACGGTCGTAGCCCGGCTGCGGCGGCGCGTACTGCTGCTGCGGGGGCTCCTCGGCCGCGAGGGTGCGGCTGCGCACCCGGTACAGCCCGGTGTCCAGGTCGTCGGCCTTCTCCAGGTTCACCTGGAGCGGACCCATGAACGTGTACCGCTGGGCCTCCGCGTACTCGCGGACCATGCCGGCCAGCTCGGTGCCGAGCTGCCCGGAGTAGGGGCTGAGCCGCTCGTGGTCGTGCGGGCTCAGCTCGACGATGAAGTCGTTCGGCACGACGGTGCGGTCGCGGTTCCAGATGCTCGCGTTGTTGTCGCACTCGCGCTGCAGCGCCCCGGCGATCTCCACGGGCTGGACCTCGGACTTGAACACCTTGGCGAAGGTGCCGTTGACGAGACCCTCGAGCCGCTGCTCGAACTTCTTCAGCACTCCCATGGGGCACCCCCTTCCAGGGTTCGTTCGCCTGCCTGCCGGCCGGATCCCGCCCGGGACCCGGTCGCGCCTCCTACTTGCGGTACTTCCGTACTGATCGTATCCACGCCGGGCCCTTCCGTACGGTTCCCGGACCGTGTGGTGCCCGGGGGTGGGCTCGGACACACAGGGTGACGCATTCCGGGTACGGCACGCCAGGTGCGCCCGTCGGATCGCCCTTCCGGAAGTCGTACGGGCGTTCGTCGGGCATTGGTTCGAGTGTCACCGGGGTCCCCGGACAACGGATTCGGAGCAGCCCCCCAGGTCGTGCTAATGTTTTCCATGTCGGAAGGGCCGCCCGAAAGGGAGGCCGGTCCAAGGAAGTGCGAAGTACCGATGGTACCGAGCACTCCGGAAGATCGGTCGGCAACGAGGACAACACCCATGCGCGGGTGGCGGAATAGGCAGACGCGCTGGATTCAGGTTCCAGTGCCCGAAAGGGCGTGGGGGTTCAACTCCCCCCTCGCGCACAGCGAAGCCCCGCAGATCTATGGATCTGCGGGGCTTTTTTGTCGTCCGTTCCCTGCCCGACGGCCGCCGGCACCGGTGCCTTCGCCGGGCCGGGGCGGATCAGCCGCGGCTGGCCGGGAGTTCGGCGCGGACCTCGAAGCCGCCGTCCGGGGTCGGCCCGGCGGTGAGGGTGCCGCCCAGCAGCTGGGCGCGCTCGCGCAGGCCGACGAGCCCGTGGCCGCCGCCCGGCAGCGTCTCGGTGGGGTGCACCGGCGGCGCGTCGTTGCGGACCTCGACCCGCAGCCGGCGGCCCTTCGCCCGGACCCGCACGTGCACCGCCGCCTCCGGGGCGTACTTGGTGATGTTGGTGAGCGCCTCCTGGACGGTGCGGTAGGCGGCCCGTTCGACCGCCTCCGGCCACGGGCGGTCGCCGGGGACCAGCTCGGAGTCGGCGGTCAGGCCGCTCTCCTCGATCAGCCGGGGCAGGTCGGCCAGCCGGGGCTGCGGGGCGAGCGGGGCGTCCGGCAGCCCGCCGGTGCCGCGCAGCACCCCGACCATCTGGCGCAGCTCGTCCAGGGTCCGCACGGACAGCTCGCGGATGGTGCGGGCGGCGGTCACGGCCGCCGGGTCGGGGCTGCTCACCTGGAGCGCTCCGGCCTGGATGCTGATCAGGCTGACCTGGTGCGAGACCACGTCGTGCATCTCCCGGGCCAGCCGGCCGCGCTCGCTGATCAGCACCCGCTCGGCCAGCAGCCGGCTCTCCCGCTCCTGGCCGCGGGTCAGCTCGTCCAGGCGGGCGGCCAGCTCCCGCCGGGTGCGGGCGAGCAGACCGGTGGCGGCCGGGCCGGCCGCCAGCATCACGGCCTGGATGGCGTCCAGCGCGGTGGCGCGGCTGAGGTCGAGGACGCCCTCGGGCAGCGGCCAGTGGAAGAACTCGACCAGGGCGAACAGGACGCCGCAGGGGATCACGATCCGGGGGCGGGGGCGCTCGGCGGCCACCGAGTAGACGGCCGTGATCGGGGCCAGCCAGATCTCGTCCACGAAGCTGCCCGGCATGGTGAGCAGCAGCACGGTCACCGGGAAGCGCCGGCGCCAGAACAGGGCGACGGCGGCCAGCGTGGACAGCGCCACCTGCCACCAGGCGGCCTCCCGGGCCACCAGGGCGGCGTCCAGCAGGGAGTAGAGGACGGGCAGCAGCAGCATCAGCCAGGGGGCGGTGCACCAGGCCGGCAGCCGTCTGGACGGCAGTTGGTCGGCGGTCGTCATGCCCCGTCGCCGGGCTTGGGCCGGACCAGCCCGGCCCGGTGGGCCAGGACGGCGGCCTGGACCCGGTTGGCGGCGCCGAGCTTGCCGAGGATCGCGCTGATGTGGTCCTTGACGGTGCCGGTGCCGAGGAAGAGCCGGTCGGCGATCTCGGCGTTGGACAGGCCCTCGCCGAGCAGCGCGAGCACGTCGAGCTCGCGGCCGGTGAGGGTGCGGGCGAGCGCGGTGGCCTCGGCGTCCGGGCCGCCGCCGTCCACGTAGCCGCCGATCACGGTGCGGGTGACGGTCGGGGAGAGGATGTTGCCGCCGGCCGCGAGCACCCGGACGGCGTGCACCAACTGCTCGGGGGCGGTGTCCTTGAGCAGGAACCCGGCCGCGCCGGCCCGCAGCGCGGTGCCGATGTACTCGTCGGTGTCGAAGGTGGTGAGCATCGCCACGGCGGGCGGTTCGGGCAGGGCGCGCAGGCGGCGCAGCACCGAGATGCCGTCGAGGTCGGGCATCCGGATGTCGAGCAGCACCACGTGCGGGCGAAGCCGCTGGACGTGTTCCTCGGCCTGTCCGCCGGAGCAGTCGCCGACCACCTCCAGGTCGTCGGCGGAGCCGACGATCAGGCCCAGGCCGGAGCGGACCAGGATCTCGTCGTCGACGATCAGCACGCGGGTGGTGGTGATGGTGCCTCCTCGGTTCGGGCGGCCGGGTCGGGGCGGTCCGCGTGGGTCGTTTCGAGAGTAGGGGTTGTGCGAGTGGGGTGCCGAACGCCGGGGGCTGATCACCCCCGCCGTTCGGCGGGGGTGGGAATCCGCTACCCGGTTCACGCAATTCTCAGGTTCGGTGGGGAAACATGGAGTTGGCTGACCCTTTTCCGGCCGCATCCTCCAATCGGGCGGTCGGCCGGGTGAGGTCGCCGGTCAGTCCGTCGGGCCCGAGCGGGCGCCCGACGCCGGGCCGTTTGCGGATGCGCCCCACCATCTGATCGTTTGGAATTGAGCTGTGTCGTCCACTGTGAAGTCGGAGCCGTCCGCCACGTCCCACGGACCCCGGCCCGGCGACGTGCTGGACCGCTGGCGTCCGAGGGCCGCCGCGGCCTCCGTCTGGTACCTGCGGCTGATCGCGCTGCTGAACGTGGCGACGGTGCTCCTGGTGCCCTTCCGCGACCAGGTCTACGAGCACAACGAGGGCGAGTACTTCACCCCGTACCTGATGACCGCCGGCCTGGCCAGCGCGGTGCTGTCGGTGTTCCTCGCGATCGCGATGCGGCGGCGCAAGCGGGCCGCGTGGATCTTCAACACGGCGCTCGGCGGGATGTTCGCGCTGCTGTACCTGGCGGCCATGCTGGTGCCGGACGAGCGCTTCGACTCCCACCCGCTCAACTACATCTCCACCGTTCTGACCTGCCTGTTCGTGCTGGCGCTGCTGATCGGGCGCAAGGAGTTCACGTCCAAGGGCGACAGCTCCAACCCGAAGACCGCGGCGGCCACCTTCGTCGCCGGGCTGGCGTTCGGCGGCGGGGTGGGCGCGCTGCTGGTCTGGCTGACCAACGAGCTGTCCGGCGCCGGTTTCTGGGACCTGTTCCGCTACTCGGTCGGCCGGATGATCACGATCACCCCGTCCGAGCACCTGCGCTCGGTGATCGCCGCGCCGACCTGGGTGAACGCCGCGATCAACGCGATGGGCGCGGTGCTCTTCCTGCTGGTGCTGTACGTGGCCTTCCGCAGCCCGCGCGGCAAGGAGCTGCTCACCGCCGAGGACGAGGCGCAGCTGCGCGGCCTGCTGGACAAGCAGGGCGAGCGGGACTCGCTCGGCTACTTCGCGCTGCGCCGGGACAAGGCGGTGATCTTCTCCCCCAGCGGCAAGGCGGCGGTCACCTACCGGGTGATCGGCGGCGTCTCGCTCGCCTCGGGCGACCCGATCGGCGACCCGGAGGCCTGGCCGGGCGCGATCGACGCCTGGCTGTCCGAGGCCCGTGAGCACGCCTGGGCGCCGGCCGTGATGGGCGCCTCCGAGGAGGCCGGGGTGATCTACGCCCGGCACGGGCTGGACGCGCTGGAGCTGGGCGACGAGGCGATCGTCGAGCTGGACGAGTTCTCGCTGGACGGCCGCGCGATGCGGGTGGTCCGACAGGCCTACAACCGGGTCAAGCGGGCCGGGTACACGGTGCGGATCCGCCGCCACGAGGACATCTCGGAGGAGGAGATGGCCGAGCTGGTGGCCAAGGCCGACGAGTGGCGCGACGGGGCCACCGAGCGCGGCTTCTCGATGGCCCTCGGCCGGCTCGGGGACCCGGGCGACGGCCGCTGCGTGATGCTGGAGTGCCACGACGGCGACGGCGAGCTCAAGGCGCTGCTCAGCTTCGTGCCGTGGGGCCCGGACGGGCTCTCGCTGGACCTGATGCGCCGGGCCCGGGACACCGAGAACGGCCTGATGGAGTTCATGGTCATCGAGCTGCTGCAGCGCGCCGAGGAGGTCGGGCTGAAGCGGGTCTCGCTGAACTTCGCGATGTTCCGCTCGGTCTTCGAACGCGGTTCGCGCCTCGGCGCCGGCCCGGTGCTGCGGCTGTGGCGTTCGGTCCTGGGATTCTTCTCGCGCTGGTGGCAGATCGAGTCGCTGTACCGCGCCAATGCCAAGTACCGGCCGATCTGGGAACCGCGCTACCTGCTCTTCGAGAAGAGCAGCGAGATTCCGCGGATCGGCATCGCGAGCGCGCGCGCCGAGGGTTTCATCGTCGCGCCGAGCCTGCCCGCCCTGTTCCGCCGCCGGCACGCCCGGGCCGCCGTGGTGGCGCCCCGGGTCCCGGTCGCGGCCCGGGACGGGAAGGGGTAGCCCTCCGTCGGGGGGCGGAGGGGGCCGGTCGGTCGAAATGGGGGGCCGATGGGGGGATTGCCTCCCCCCAGAGGATGACCCCGCTCCACATCCGTGCCGATGTGGCTTTGTCAAGAGGCTTCTAATGTTGGAGTAGTCGAGAGTTCGGGGATTCGGAGAAAGTTGTGATTCACAGGACCCACGCGGGGGGCGTGCGAAAGGGGCCGCTGGCAATCGCCGGATCGGCCGCTGTCGCCGAGTG
Source organism: Kitasatospora sp. NPDC041917 (assembly GCF_055589745.1). Taxonomy (NCBI): domain Bacteria; kingdom Bacillati; phylum Actinomycetota; class Actinomycetes; order Kitasatosporales; family Streptomycetaceae; genus Kitasatospora; species Kitasatospora sp. NPDC041917. The sequence continues at coordinate 34,190 of NZ_JBVJBI010000008.1, forward strand.
GGGAACGTTGTTCGCGACGGTCCGGGACACGGTGGTGCGAAAGAAGTTCGCCGCCGTTCCGCTGGCCACGGTCGCGACGTTTCTGATCCTGCTGTTCAGCATCGTCCAGCACCTGCCGGGCGGAGAGCGTTTCGTCAACAACATCGGGGTGGTGCGGGCGGCGCTGCCGCTGGACGTCTCGCTGCTGCGGACCCCGCTCTCGCTGTACGTGCCGGCGCTGGACCTTCCGGTCTGGGGGGCGCTGGCCCAGGTCTTCGTGGTCTTCGCGATCGCCGAGATCGTGCTCGGCCGGCGGATGACCCTGGTGGTCGCCTACACCTGCACCCTGGCGGGCACGCTGTTCGCCCGGGTCGGCGTGGCGATCGGGCCGCACCACCTGTTCGGCTTCCCGAAGTGGGTCGCCTACGTGCGGGACACCGGGCCCTCGGCCGCGGTGGTGGCGCTGGCGATCTGCATCGCGTTCCGCTGCCGGGCCTGGTTCACCGGCGGCCTGGTGGTGGCGGTGATGATCGGCGAGGCGGTGGTGCTGCCGAACCTGGCCGGCCTGGAGCACGTGGTCGCGGTGGTCACCGCGCTGCTGATCGCCGTCTCGGTCGAGGTCTTCGGGGACTTCTGGCCGAGGGTGCTGGCCGGGGTCGGCGCCGCCGCCTCGGTGGCCGCGGCCGCCTCGCGGGAGGTCGCGGTGGAGGCCCGGCGGCGCCGCTCGGCGGGCGCCGTCATCCCCTGACGGGTGCCGACGACGTTCCACCGGCCGCGTACGGGTGCCCGTACGCGGCCGTTCGGCGCCCGGCGGCCGTCGGCGCGGCCGTCAGGCGTGCGGGAGCGGGAGCTCGAACCAGACGACCTTGCCCACCGCCTTGCGGGCGGTGCCCCAGCGTTCGGCGAGCTTGGTGACCAGGGTGAGGCCGCGACCGGTCTCGCCCAGTTGCTCGGCCGGCTCCAGCGAGGGCAGGTTGTGGTTGTCGTCGCTGACCTCGACGAGCAGTTTGTCCACCCGGATCAGCTGGAGCTTCACGGTGTCCCGGGCGACCCGGACGGCGTTCGTCACCAGTTCGCTGACCAGCAGTTCGGTGGTGTCGCTGAGCGCCTCCAGGTGCCAGCCGGCCAGCTGCTCGCGCACCAGCGAGCGGGCCCGGCCGACCTCGCGGTGGTCCACGGCGAGGTCCCAGGTGGCCACCTCGGACGGGGCGACCCCGTCGAAGCGGGCCACCAGCAGGGCGACGTCGTCCTTGCGGTCGTCCGAGTGCAGCCGTCGCAGCACCTCGTCGCAGGCCTGCTCGGGGCTCTGCCGGGGGTCGATCAGGTTGCCGCAGAGCGCGGCCAGGCCGGCCCCTATGTCCCCGCCCCGGACCTCGACCAGACCGTCGGTGCAGAGCACCAGCATCGAGCCGTCCGAGACGTCGATGGTCTTGGCGACGAACGGCACCCCGCCGACGCCGATCGGCGCGCCGGCCGGGATCTCCAGCAGCTCGCCGCTGCCGTCCGGGTGCACCAGGACCGGCGGGACGTGGCCGGCGCTGGCCAGCTCGCAGGTCCGGTTGATCGGGTCGTAGACCGCGTACAGGCAGGTCGCGAGGTGGTCGTCGCCGAGCTTGTGGGCCAGGTTGTCCAGGTGGCGCAGCAGCTGGCCGGGTGGCAGGTCCAGGGCGGCGAGGGTCTGCATGGCGGTGCGGAAGCGGCCCATCGCGGCCGCCGAGTGCAGGCCGTGGCCCATCACGTCGCCGACCACCAGGGCGACCCGGCTGCCGGGCAGCTGGATCGCGTCGAACCAGTCGCCGCCGACCTCGGCCTTGGGGTCGCCGGGCAGGTAGCGGTGGGCGATCTGCACGCCGGGGATCTGCGGCGGGCGGGTCGGGATCATCGAGCGCTGCAGGGTGGTGGCGACCCGCGCCTCGGCGCGGTGCAGCCGGGCGTTGTCCAGCGACAGCGCGGCGCGGGCGGCCAGCTCCTTGAAGGTCGCGGCGTCGCCCTCGTCGAACCGGGCGCGGTCCGGCAGCCGCAGCAGCTTGAGGATGCCGAGCACGGTGCCGCGGGCGGAGAGCGGGACGACCAGCATCGAGCGGCCGGTGACCACCGGGGCCAGCCGGGCGCCGCCGAGCGCGATCGCGTAGTCGACCGCCACGTCCGGGCTGACCACCGGGACCAGCACCGGCTGGTTCAGCTGCAGGGCCATCCCGGGCGGGGTGCGGCGGGGCATGCTGACCAGCGAGCCCTCGGAGAGCACGTGGTCCCAGGCGCCGCCGGTCTCGTTGTAGACCAGGGCGACCCGGCGCAGCATGGTGTCGTCGTCCGGGCGGGCGGCGGGCAGCTCGGAGTCCGAGATCAGCCCGTCCACCAGGTCCACGCAGGCGAAGTCGGCGATCCGGGGGACCAGCACCTGGCACAGCTCGTGGGCGGTGAAGCCGAGGTCCAGCGTGGTGCCGACCTTGCCGCCGACCTCGTTCAGCAGGGCCAGCTGTTCGCCGGCCTGCCCGTTGGTGAGGAAGGGGCCGAGCCGTCCGGCGGGCGGGCCCTCCCCGGCCGCGGGCGCGGGGACCGGGACGGTGGCGGGCGGGGCCTGGTCGGTGCGCGGCAACGGATGGCCGTTGGCGGGAGGTTCGACGGCGGTGTGCTCGATGGCGGGGGCTCCTGCGGTGGGCGGGGGCGCCTCCCGGCCGGAGGCGGGGGGAGGGACGGGCGGGCCGCCGCCCGCCGCGGCGCCCGCGACGGCGGCCACCGGCCGGACGGCGGAGGGGACGGCGGCCGGGGCGGCGGGGCGTTCGGCGGCCTCGCGCTGGACGGGCAGCGGGCCGGGCGGCCGGCGGCCGGGCGCGCCCTGTTCGGGCTGCGGCGGCGGGCCGACCCGGGCGGCGCGCTGCTGGGGCGTCGGGTAGCGGCGGCCGAGGCCGGCGGCCGCGTGCGCCGTACCGGTCTGCGCGTCGGCGGGCAGCACCGGCAGCACGGTGGCCGGGTCCAGCCGCAGGGCGGGCAGTCCGCCCCGGTCCAGCGCGGCCAGCAGCGCTGCGCGGTGGCCGGCGGGCAGCAGCCGGGCCAGTGGCTCGGGCACCGGCCGAGCGGCCGGGGTGAGCGCCGCGGTCAGGGTGTGGAAGCCGCCCCGGGCGCCGGGCGCGGCGGCGAAGGGGAGCAGCCGCTCGCCGAGCGCGAGCCGCGGCCCGGCGGAGCGCAGCGGGCGGGCGTCGGCGGCCAGCGCCAGCAGTCCGCCGGCCGGGCCGGGCAGCGGGTAGGCCCACCAGAGCACGTCGCGCTGGTGCTCCTCGCGGTCGGTGACGGTCAGCCGGCCGGCCCAGGGGCGGCCGTCGGCGGTCCGCTCGGCGAGGGTGTCGAACGCGTCGCAGGGGCGGCGGACGGAGCAGCGTTCGCGCGCCCGGGGTTCCAGGGCGGGCAGCAGGCCGGAGGCCGGGCGGTCGTGGGCGACCTCGGCGCGGTGGCCGAAGAGTTCCTCGGCGGCCCGGCCCCACTGGGCGATCCGGCCGGACCGGTCGACCAGGACGGGGACGAGCCGGACCAGGGCGGCCACACCCGTCGGGTGGTCGCCCGGCGCGGTTCCGTCGCCCGCCGGCCGCGGTGTGGAGTTGGACTCGGCCACCATGGATTCGCTCTGCTCCCGCCTGGCCGCCGCGCCCGGGGGCGGCCGTCGCTCCGGAGGAAGGCACGCTGTGCGGATACCAGCGAAGCACGGACCGGGCCGGGCTCGACACCGAAACGGGGAGATTCCTCAGGATCGGTTGCGTGTCGTGTGCCGCACGCCGGTTCGTGCCCCCGGTTCACCCGGACGGGGCCCGCGACCACGGCGGTAGGGTGGCAGGCCGGACCGCCCGTACGGGTGGTCCGCAGGACGCAGCCGGCCGGACGAGACAGAGGCGACAAGTGAGCGCGCAGAGCCCCGCCCGCTGGACGGACCCGGAGCAGCAGGCACTGGAGGAGCGGGTCGCCGCCGCCGAGCTCGCCTGGCTCAGCATGGACGTGGACGTCCAGACGCTGCGGGTCGAGATCGACAACTTCGCGCTGATCCACCACCAGCTGCTCGGCCCGCTGTACGCCCGGCTGGACGAACTGGACGCGCTGGTCGCCGAGGCCGTCGCGGCCCGCACCGGCCGGCCGGAGGACCTGCGCCGGGCCGCCGAGGCACGGCAGCAGGTCGAGGACCTGCCGGACCTGGACGCGCTCTTCGACTCGGTGCGGGAGCAGTCCGGCCAGGACGGGGAGGCGGCCCCGCCGCCCGCCGCACCGGAGCGGGTGCGGCCCGGCAAGGACGCCCAGCGGATCTACCGCGAGCTGGTCCGCCGCGCCCACCCCGACCTGACCACCGACCCGGCCGAGCAGCAGCGCCGGGCCGCCTTCCTGGCCCGGGTCAACGAGGCCTACGCGTACGGGGACGCGACCGCTCTGGGGGCCCTGGCCGCCGAGTGGTCCACCGCGCCGCAGGCCGCGCCCGCCGTCGACGCGCCCGACCGCGCGGACTGGCTGCGCCGCCGGCTGGACTGGCTGACCGCCAAGATCACCGAGACCGCCACCGAGCAGGTCCGGCTGGAGCAGACCCCGATGGGCCAGCTGCTCGCCCTGGCCCCGCAGGACCCGGACCGGCTGCTGGAACAGCTCGCCGAGGAACTGCTGGCCAAGGCCGCCGAACGGCGGACCGAGCTGGAACGGCTGCTCGGCGGCCCGGCTCCGGCGGACGGTACGGCCTCCGGCGGCCGCGGCACGGCGCCGGTGGGCGACAATGACACGCATCCCCGCGAATCCCAGGAGAGCCACACGATGTTCCCGCAGATCCCCTCCGCCGACGCCGCCGCCGTGCCCGCCGACGCCGCCCTGCTGGACGTGCGCGAGCAGGACGAGTGGGACGCCGGCCACGTCGACGGCGCGCTGCACATCCCGATCGGCGAGGTGATCGCCCGCCTCGGCGAGCTGCCGGAGGAGAAGCTGTACGTGCTCTGCCGGGTCGGCGGCCGCTCCGCTCAGGTCGTCCAGTACCTGGTCCAGCAGGGTCGGGACGCGGTGAACGTGGACGGCGGGATGCACGCCTGGCAGGGTGCGGGCCGTCCGATGGTGAGCAGCACCGGCCAGGAGGCCTTCGTCCTCTGACGGCCCGGCACCCGCCGCCCGTGCCGTGCGGCAGGATGGGCGCGCGCGAGCGCGCCGGCACCGGGCCGGTGGCGCCCGCCGACCGGTCGGGGAGGCCATGACCGAGACGACGGACCGGCCGGCTGCCGGGAGGACCTGGTCCAGGCCCGCGCAGTTGGTCCTCGGCTTCGCCGGGTCGGTGCTGGCCGGCGGCACCGGGCTGTTCCTCGCCGCGGTGTTCCTGCACGTCGCGCCCGCCAACTCGGTGTCCCGGCAGTACCGGGACGAACTCGACGGCGTGGTGTACCCGGAGTTCGAGCAGAACTGGAAGCTGTTCGCGCCCAACCCGCTCCAGCAGAACGTGAGCGTGGACGCCCGGATCCGCACCGCCGCGCCCGACGGGTCCACCCGCACCCACGACTGGATCGGGTTGACCGCCCAGGACGTCGCCGCGATACGGGGCAACCCGGCGCCCAGCCACGTCGAGCAGAACCTGCTGCGCCGGGCCTGGGACTTCTACGACGGCTCGCACAACCCGCAGGACGAGACCCCGGCCTCCCCGCGCGGCAGGCTCGCCGAGCAGTACCTCAAGCGGATCGCCCTGCAGCGGATCGGCCGGGAGGCGGACGGGGGGCGGATCGTGGAGATCCAGTTCCGGTCGACCGCGGCCACCGTCCCGCCGCCGTCCTGGAGCGGCGAGCCCGCGCCGGCGGCGCCCCGGGTGCGGGAGCTGCCGTGGTGGCCGGTGACGGACGAGGACTACCGGGGGCTGCTCGGATGAACGAGGCGACGGTGCGGGCCACGGCACCGGGCGGGGCGGCACCGGGCGGGGCCGGGCCGGACGGCGGGGTGCCCCGGCAGACCGGGGCCGCGCGGCCGGTGGAGTCCGGGGCGGCGGGGACGGCACGCGGGCCGCGGGCACCGCTCGGGCGGGCCGCCGAGGCGTTCACCGGACGGGCGCTCGGCCGCCACCAGGCGGCGGTGGTGCGGATCGGCTTCGGACTGGTCTGGCTGGCCTACCTGCTGCGCGAGTGGCCGCACCGGCGGGTGCTGTACGGCGACCTCTCCCCCTGGTCGGCGGAGCTGGCCGAACAGCTGCTGGCCGACAACGGGGCCTTCACCGTGCTGCCCTGGTTCGGCGGCCGGCTCTGGTCCGAGCTGGTCTACCACCTGGCCGTGCTGGCCGCCCTGGCCGTACTGCTGGGCTGGCGGACCAGGGCGAGCAGGGTGCTGTTCCTGGTCACCGTGCTGTCCCTGCAGAACCGCGACGTCTTCCTCGGCGACGGCGGTGACAACGTCGTCCACCTGATGGCGGTCTACCTGGTCTTCACCCGCTGCGCCGAGGTCTGGTCGCTGGACGCCCGGCGCCGAGGACCCGGGCGGACCGGGGTGGTGCTCTGGGCGGTGCTCGGAGCCGTCCTGGCGGCCTGTCAGTTCGGCGGCTTCGCCGGGGACACCCTGACCTGGACCGACCGGGCCTTCCCGTACCTCGGCTGGTCGCCGTTGTTCTGGGCGCTCTGGACGGCGGCCGGGCTCCGGTGGACGCTCGGCCGGCTGCGGCCCGACGGCGAGCCGCGGGCGGTGCTCGACGCGCTGGCGAACATGGTGCACAACTGCGCGATGCTGGTGATCGCCGTCGAAGTGGTGCTGATCTACGCCACGGCCGGCTGGTACAAGGTGCAGGGCTCGCGCTGGCAGGACGGCACCGCGCTGTACTACCCGCTGCACCTGGACTACTTCACGCCCTGGCCGGGGCTGTCCGCGCTGGTCGGCTCGGCGCTGCTGCCGGTCTTCCTGATCTCGTACGGCACCGTGATCCTCCAGGTGGCGTTCCCGTTCACGCTGCTCGACCGGCGGGTCAAGAACGGCCTGCTGGCCGTCATGATGCTGGAGCACGCGGGGATCGCGGTCGTGCTCGGGCTGCCGGTCTTCTCGCTCGCGATGATCGCGGCGGACGCGGTGTTCCTGCCGACCGGGGCACTGCTGTGGGCGGCGGCGCGGCTGAGCCGGATCCGGCGGAGGTATCCGGCCTAGGATGTCGCTATGTCCTGGTTCGCCGCACTTCGTGACACCGCGCGGACCGGGCTCACCCTGGACCGGGCGCTCACCGACCCCAAGCGGGCGGTGCGCGGGGCCGTCGCGGTGGCGCTGGTGCTCTTCCCCACCCTCGCGCTCGGCGGGGTCGCGCTCGCCACCTCGGCCGCGATGGGCGCGTTCATCGCCGGCTCGGCCACCTTCCAGCGCAGCTTCCGGCCCCGGGCCAGCCTCGCCGTCGCCGCCGGGGCCGGACTCGGCATCAGCACCTTCCTCGGCTACCTGGCCGCCGGCGTCCCCGGGCTGTTCCCGGTGCTGCTCGCGGTGTGGGCCTTCGGCGCCGGACTGGCCTGGGCGATCGGGCCCACCGCCGGAGTGGTCGCCACCAACACCGTCTCGGTGATGCTGATCGTCGTACAACTCCCGGTCAGCACGGTCACCGCGCTCGGCCACGGGCTCGTCGCCGCCCTGGGCGGAGTCGCCCAGGCCACCGTCATCACCGTCTGGCCGATCGGCAGCTGGACCGCCCAACGGGAGGCCCTCGCCGACACCTACGCCGAACTCGCCGACTACGCACGCCGGTTGCGACAGGACCCGACCGCGCACGTCGACCCGGAGCCGTTCATGACGGCCCGCCACGCCGCCGCCCTCACCCCCTGGCAGGACCGCCACCGGCCACCCGAGCTGCGCGGACTGCGCGGCATCGCCGAGCGCATCCGGCCCACCCTCGCCGCACTCGCCGACCCCAAGGTGGGCGCCCCCGAAGAAGGGCCGGGACGGGACCGGGCCCGGGAAGTGCTGGCCGCCGCCGCCGAGGTCATGGACGCCCTCGCCCGGGCGATCCGCACCGGCGACCCCGTCCGGCTCCCCCGCTCCGCGCCGTCGCTCACCCTGGTCGGCTCCGACGACGGGCCGCGGCTCCAGGGCGCGGCCCGGCGCTCCGCCCGGCGGCTCGGCGGGCTGCTGCGGAAGGCCGCGGACACCCTGGACCGCAACGACGAGGACACCATCACCACCCCCGTCGTCGGGGCCGGCGGGGCGCTGCGCAAGCCCACCATCGCCCGGATGCTGCCGGTCGCGGCACGGGCCGTGCGGCGGCAGCTGCACCCGCGCTCGGCGATCTTCCAGCACGCCGTCCGGCTCGCCGGCGTGGTCACCGTCGCCTACCTGCTGGCCCGGCTCGCCGGATTCCACCACGGGTACTGGGCGCCGATGACCGCCGCGATGGTGATGCGGCCGGACTTCGCCCAGACCTACAGCCGGGGCGTCGCCCGGCTGGCCGGAACGGTGGTCGGAGTCGCCGTCTCGACGCTCGTGGTGCAGCTCGCCCACCCCGGGCAATGGGTGCTGGCCGCGCTGGCGGTGATCTGCATCGGCGGGTCGTACCTGGCGTTCCGCACCGGGTACGCGCTCACCACGGTCGGGATCTCCACGTACGTGGTGTTCCTGCTCGGACTCCAGGAGGGCAACCCGCTGGTGACAGCCTTCGAACGGGTCGGGCTCACCCTGCTCGGCGGATCGATCGCACTCGTCACGTACGCGCTCTTCCCGACCTGGCAGACCGCCCGGCTCGGCGAACGGCTCGCCGAATGGCTGGCGGCCGCCGGACGGTACGCGGCGGCGGTGATCGCCTGCTACGAGGAGCCGGCGGCGCCGCGCGGACGGGTGGTGCGCAGCGCGCTGCTGGACTCCCGGGAGGCGCGCTCCGAACTGTTCCAGGCGATGCAGCGGGCCGACGCCGAACCGGGGCGGCACGAATCCGGGCTGGCCGGAGTGAGCCGGCGCCAGATCGACCGGGCCCGGGCGGCGGTCGGGGCCCTCGGGCGGGCGGCCGTGCTGCTGGAGGCCCACCTGCCGGCGGGGGACGCGGAGCCGGTGCCGGGGGCGGGGGCGTACGCGGAGGAGCTGCGGCTGGCGACGGCGCTCGCGGCGGGGGCGATGCTGACGGGGCGGACGGTGGAGTTCGGGGCGGTGCGGGACGCCCAGGTGTGGTTGGAGGAGGGGCTGGCGGGGGCGCCGGCGGGGGTGCAGCGGGATGTGGTGAGGGCGGGGACCCGGTTGGTGGGGCAGGCTTTGCGGGATTTGGAGCGGGCTCTGCGGGGGTCTTCTGCGGGGGAGGGCTCTCGGGAGGGGGGCTCTCGGGAGGGTGGGGGGCCGGGGGCGGCTCCGGGGGTGGGTGCTCCGGGGGCTGGATGATTTTCAGACTGCCCACTCCGAGGGGTGGGGCGTTGAGACCGTTGGCAGTCTGAAAATCACCCGTCACGCCCCTCTCCGCACCCACCCCCTGCGCCGCCCCCTTCCGCAGCGCGTCCCTCTCGCTGGGGAGGGAGGGGCACCTTTCGCGCTGGGGGGTGGGGGTGCTCCTCTCGGTGGGGGTGGGGGTTGGGGGTGGGGTTGGGGTTGGGGGGTGGGGTGTTGGGGTCAGGCGGCGTGGGCGGCTTGGAGCCAGTTGGTGAACTCGCAGGCGAAGTGCCACTGGTGGCCGGTGGGGAGGAGGTCGGGGGCGGCTTCCGGGAACTGGACGGTGAGGCGGATGCGCAGGCCGTCGGGGGTGTCGGCGAATTCGTGGAGGACGTGGAGGACCTCGGTGCCGTCGGCGAGGGTGCCGGTGCCGCCGATGCGGACCGGGAAGGTGTCGTCGCCGGGGAGGTCGTGGTGGAAGTGGAGGAAGAAGCGGGCCGGGCCGGTGCCGATGGTTTCGATGATCTCGACCTGCTCGCCGGTGGAGTCGGCGAGGTAGTGCTCGGGGTTGGCGGCGAGCAGGGCGGCGCGGTCGCCGGTCTGCAGGCGGGACTGCCACCAGGTGAGGAAGGTGTCGGCGTCGATGCCGGTGGCGGTGAGTTCGGTGACGGCGGTGCGCCGGCGGCCGGCGGAGGCCCGGGCCCAGCCGGCCAGGGCGGTGTCGGCGGCGGTGGTGTCGGGGGTGAGCAGTTCGCGCGTCCGGTCGTCGCCGAGGCGCTGCTTGAGCAGGCGCAGGGCGGCGCGGGCGCGGTCGAGTTCCCAGGCGAGGACGGCCTCCCGGGGGTGGGGGGTGCCGTCGATCTCGGTGCGGATGGTGAGGCCGGGCTGCATGGCGTCGCTCCTTGAAGAGGGCGAGAAGGCGGAGGAATTTTCTCCGCTTCTGGTGACGCTAGCATAGGGGGAGAGATTTTCTCCGGTTAGGGAGTTGTGGATGAGGGCCGACGCGGAGCGCAGCCGGCGCAGGATCCTGGACGCCGCCTGCGAGGTGTTCCTGGAGCGGGGCCCGGACGCCCCGTTGGACGCGGTGGTGCGGCGGGCCGGGGTCGGCCCGGGCACGCTCTACCGGCGGTTCCCCGACCGGGAGGCGCTGGTCCACGAACTGGTCACCGACCTGCTGGCCCGGCTCACCGAGGCCGCCGAGCAGGCGCGGGCGGCCGAGCCGGATCCGTACCTGGCGCTGCGCCGCTTCGTGCACGCCGCCGCCGATCTGCGGATGGGGGCGGCGATCGTGGTGCTGTTGGAGCACCTGGTGGTGGACGAGGAGCTGGTGGCGGTTCGCCGGGGCACCGTCGTGGCGGTCGAGGGGCTGCTGCGGGCCGCGCGGGAGGCCGGGCGGCTGCGCCCCGACGTGGGGATGGGGGACCTGGTGCTGCTCTGCGTCCGGGTGTCCCGTCCGCTGCCGGGGGCGCTGGCGGCGCTGGACGCGGACGGCTCCTTGGTCCACCGGCACCTGGACCTCGCGCTGGCCGGGTTGGCCGGCGAACCGGACGGACCGCCGGGGCGCGCGTTGGGCTTCGACGAGGTGATCGCCGCGGCCGGGCGGCCCGGTGAGCCGGGTCCGGGGCGGGTGACAGAGTGACCGCCATGGACGAGGACGAGCTGGTGCGGGCCTGGCGGGCGGCCGAGCGGGAGCCGGGGGCGGTGCTGCTGGACGGGTTCCACGCGCTGAAGCACGCGCTGCGGTTCGGGGGCGAGGTGCGGCGGGTGCTGACCGCCGACCGGGCGGCTCTGCTGGCGTTGGCGGGTGAGCTGGCGCCGGATGTCGTGCCGGCGCTGGAGGGGCTCGCGGTGGAGGTGCCGGAGGCCGTGCTGCGGGGGCTGGTGCCGCGGTTGCACCCGACGGGGGTGGCCGCGTCGGCGGTGCGGCCCGGTGCGCGGGCGAACCGGGCGGTGCTGGCCCGCCGGCCGCGGACGGCGCCGGTGGTGGTGCTGGAGAATCCGCGCAACCTGGGGAACGTCGGGGCGGTGATCCGGCTGGCGGCGGGGTTCGGTGCCACCGGGGTGGTGACCACCGGGGACCTGGATCCGTGGCACCCGAACGTGCTGCGGGGCAGCGCGGGACTGCACTTCGCGACCGCGGTCGAGCACTTGGATCCGGAGCAACTGCCGGACGGGCCCCTGTACGTGCTGGATCCGGAGGGGGCGGACATCCGGGACGTGCCGTTCCCCGACGAGGCGCTGCTGGTCTTCGGCACCGAGCGGCACGGCGTGTCGGAGGAGCTCAAGGCGCGCGCCGACCACCTGGTGGCGGTGCCGATGCAGCCGGGGGTGTCCAGCTTCAACCTGGCGACCAGCGTCGGGATGGGCCTCTTCCACTGGATGTCGGGGCGGCGCTGAGGCGCGGTGCCCGGGAGGGCACCGTGCCCCGGCGGGGCCGTCAGGAGAAGAGCCGGCGCCAGGTGTCGGGGCCCGGGTAGCCGTCGGCCTCGCTGCCGCGCCAGCCCTGGGCCTGCTGGAAGGCCTGGACGGCGCGGCGGTCGCTCTCCGTCCAGCGCGGGCCGGGGCCGACGCCGTACGAGCCGCCGAAGCCCTTGCGGACCAGCTGTTCGCCGAGCAGACGGACGTGGTCGTTGTTCTGGCCGGGGCCGAAGTACCGCGCACCGGGGAAGGCGGAGCCGCCGGTGGTGGGCGGCGGGGGCGGTAGCGGGGTGCCGCCCCCGCCGCCGATGTCGCGGCCCTTGCCGTTGACCAGGTAGTCCCAGGTGTCCTTGCCGGGGATGCCGTCGGCCTCGTTGCCGCGCCAGCCCTGGGCCTGCTGGAAGGCCTGGGTGGCCCTGCGGTCGGCCTCGCCCCAGCGCGGGCCGGGGCCCTCGGAGTAGAACGCGGCGCCGCCGCGCCGCACCAGCAGTTGGCCGAGCTCGGTGACGTACGCGTTGTTGGCGCCGGGGCCGAACTTGGCGGTGCCGGGGAAGGCGGTCGAGGAGGTGCCGCCGCCGTTGCCGCCGGCGGACAGGCCGGTGTAGCGGTACGGGACGTAGCCGCCGGAGTTGTTCCAGTACGCGTACGGGGTGGAGCGCTTCTTGGTGGCGGGGCCGGTCTGCTCGTAGGCGACGTACGTGGTGCGGGAGGAGTCGGTCCAGCCGCCGAAGATCGTCACGTGCGAGCCGGCCTAGGGGTTGGCCGGGTTGTTGTAGATGAGGACGTCGCCGGGCTGGAGGTCGTTCTTGCCGATCCGCTCGGCGAAGTCGGGCAGTGTCCAGGTGGTCTGACTGCTGCCCAGGCCCCAGGCCATCGAGACGAATCCGGAGCAGTCCTGGCGGTAGCCGTCCGACCAGTAGCGGCTCATGCTGTACGGCACGCCCTGGTCGACCCAGGTCTGGGCGCGCTGGATGATCTGGGCCCGGGTGAGCGGCGCCGCGGCGGTGCGCGGGGCGGCGAAGGCGCGGGCGCCGGGGGCCTGGCCGTAGAGGCCGCTGACCTCGCCCTGGGGGGTCTGTGACCGGGCATTGCTGCTGCCGCCCGGGGTGGGGCCGGGCGCGGGGGCCGCGGTGGCGGAGCCGGCGGCGGCCGTTCCGCCGCCTATCGCGGTGCCCACGGCGGCCATCAGGACGGCGGCCCGGCGGCGGACGCTGCGGGCGGCGGCGTGGCCGCCCTCGTGGACCGGCGCGGCGTGCAGCCGTGCGCGTCGGCGGGCGTTGCAGCCCCCGCATATGCAGTCCTCCGCCGGTTCGACGTCGTCGAACTCGATGAGCGGGGACAGGGGGTCGGTCAGGGTCATGCTCCGCCTCTTTCCCGGACTATTCCGCGTGTTATCCGGACCAAAGTCCCAAAGCGGGCGGGATGAGTCACGGTGGGTTAGGCCGAACGGGTGAGACCCGTTCGGCTCCCGGGCGTGGCGTCGATCGGTGGGATGGCCTAGGAGAGGTGAGCCGTGGTCAGCGTGGAATGGCGGCCGAGTACTCGGGGTCGCTCCAGGTCAGGGGGGTGGCGTCGGCCAGTTCGACGACGCCGGTGACGGTCAGTTCGACCATCCGTTCGGCGCCCGGGACGCCCTGCCGGGCCTCCTCGGACCAGTCGGCGCGGGCCTCGCCGGTCACCAGCAGCGCCCCGCCGGTCTCCCAGTCGGGCAGCAGCAGGCCGGCGCGCGGGTCCAGCTCCAGGTTCCCGAGCGTCAGGAACATGCTGTTGCCCGGGTACTCCGGCCAGCGCAGCCGGTCCGGTGCCACCGGTCGCAGGAAGCCGGGGAGGCCACCGCGGTGGGAGGCGTCCACGCTGCCGTCCGGGCCGGTGCTGGCGATGAAGAAGGTGTCCGCGGTGGCCGCCGCCAGGCGCTGCGCGGTGGTCAGCGCCGGACCGGTGGCGACCGTGCGGGGCGGGCCGGCGGCCGGGCGGTCCGTCGGGGTGCGGCGCTGGATGTACTTCGGGCAGTTGGCGACCACCTCCTCGGCGTGCACCAGCAGCCCGCCCCGGCCGTCCGGGACGGAACGCCCGTTGAGCCGCATCCGGCGCCGGCCGGCCGGGTCCAGTGCGATGGTGCCGACCCGGGCCGGGCGGTCCAGCGCCCCGGCCAGCGGGTCGGCCCCGGACGGGAGGGCGGCGACGGCCAGGGTGTGTTCGTCCGGGGCGGAGAGGAAGCCGGCCGGGCCGGCCAGCTGGGTGGCCCAGACCCGGCCGTCCCGGTCGGCGGCGCCGACGACCAGCATCCGGCGCTCGGTCAGGAAGCGGGCGGCGACCGTCGGGACGGTGCGGCGGATCGACCGGCCGGCGTGGTCGGCCCGTCCGGTCCGGTCGGCCCGGGCCTGGACGGTCCGCTCGCCGGGGTGGTACGGCGTGCTGGTGGTCATGGTCGGCTCCCTGGCGGTGGTCGGGACGCGTTCTAGAAGAAGCCGCAGGTCGGGGCGTCGGCAGTGGGGGCTTCGGCCTCGGTCCCGTCCACACCGGTGCGGGTGTAGACCTCCAGCCGGATGCCGTCCGGGTCGGTGAAGAAGATGCCGCCGGAGGCCGAGCCCTCGCTGTGCGGGACGACGCCGTCGTAGGCGAACTCCGCGCCGAGCCCGCGCAGCAGCCGTTCGGTGGCGCGGACCTCGTCGAGGCTCTCGACCTCGAAGGAGAGGTGGTGCAGGCCGGGGCCGGTGGTGGCGAAGGTGCCCGCGCTCTGCTGCCAGAGCGTCACCACCAGGCGGCCGTCGCGGCCGAGCAGGGCGTAGCGGCGTTCGGGGTCGGTGCCTTCGGCGGTGACCTCCAGGCCGAACACGGCGCGGTAGAAGTCGAGCGAGCGGGCCAGGTCGGTGACGTTCAGTCCCACGTGGCCGGTCTGCAGGGTGCGGAGCTGGGTGGTGGCGGACATGCCTGGTCACTCCCGGAGGCTTCGGCGTCCGGCGAGGCTGCCGCCTAACCGGTACTCATGAGAGTAGGAGTTAGATGATGCAGCGTCAACCAGTGAATGGCACTGGAGCGGTTAGGTTTTGCGGGGGGCACGCGAAAGCCCCGCCGGGCCTGACGGTCCCGACGGGGCTCGGAAGGGGGAAGGGCCCGGCCCCTGGCTAGGCCCACTCCCAGCGGATGCCGATGTGGCCCGGCTGCTGGTCCGGGGCCAGGACGTGGGCGCTCGCCGAGGCGCCGATCCACAGCTGTTCGCGGCGGTGGTCGACGTCGGCGCCGGGCTCGCGGTCGTAGCGCTCGCAGTGCGCGGGGACGGCCGCCGGGTCGAAGTGCACCTGGAGCACGTACTCGCGCACCGGGCTGGCGAAGCGGCGGCTGTACTCCATGGTCGGGCCGCCGGGCGGGATCTCCACCTCGTACTCGAAGACCGTGCTGTCGCCGAGGCCGAGCGGGCGGTCCAGCATCAGCTCGGCGACGATCAGCCCGGCCTCGGGGCGGCGGCGCACCCGGCCCAGCCGGCCGTGCCGCACCGAGGTGATCTCCGGGCAGCCGGCCGCCTCCTCGTCGGCCATGTGCACCACCAGGCAGCGGCCGACGCCGCCGACCGTGGCGCGCACCACCTGGCGCATCCGCAGCAGGTTGCCGCGCCGCTCGGCGTCCACGTAGTAGGAGTCGTGGATGCTCAGCCGCTCCAGCTCGCCGGCCGGCGGGGCGTTCAGCTCGGCGAAGATGTTGGCGATCTCCTGCTCGCCCGGCCAGACGTCCTCCAGCCCGAGGTGGCAGGTGTTGGCCGCGGCGGCCCAGCGGCCGCGCGGGCGCGGCGGGCCGAGCAGGGAGGAGAGCGCGCTGTGCGGCAGGCCGAGCAGTTCCTCCAGCAGGTGGACGGCGCGCAGCGAGCTGGCCCGTTCGGGCTGGCTGCGGCCGCGCCGCCAGTAACTCAGGGTCGTGACACTGACCCTGACGCCCCGTCCGGCGAGGGCGGCGCGGATGCGGTCCAGGCTGAGGCCGCTGGCCTCGATGGCCAGGTGCAGGGTGTCCGCGAAGCCGCCGACCGGGGCGAGCCGGCCGGGCGGTGGTGCGGGGGCGCCGGCGGGAGCCGGTCCGGGGCGCTCCGTGTGCGACCCGACCAGCCGCAGTCGCGCGGCGTCCTGTGGTTGCTGTGCGGCCATGCGGTGACCCTCCCCACCAGGTGAGTTCGGCGGGACCGGGCCGGCGCCGGGGCGCGCCGCCAGCGGCTTCACCGAGCTTTGGGGAACCCTATGCACGGTCGAGAGGCTACGTCATCAGTCGTGCGTATGACAGTGGTCACGGCAGGTGGACCGAAGGGTTAGCGATCTTGAAACAGTCCGGAAACACGAGCCGCCGACCTGGGCCCGCACACCGCCGTGGGCGGGCCCGGACGGACACCGCCGGGGCGGGCCCTGACGGCTCCGCCCCGGCGGGGGTTCGGTGGTGCTATCGGTCGGTGATCAGCTCACGTTCAGCGCGACGTCGTCGATCACGAAGCTGGTCTGCTGCGACGAGTCCTCGGTGCCGGTGAACTTGATGGTCACGGTCTGGCCGGCGAAGGAGGTCAGGTCCAGGGTGCGCTGGACGTAGCCCGCGGCGGCGTTCGCGTTGGAGTAGGTCGCCAGCGTGGTGCTGTTGGCCTGGACGGTCAGCTTGTCGTACGCGGTGGTGCCGGTCTCCGCGGTGTCGATGTGCAGCCAGAAGGTCAGCTTGGCGGAGGCGCAGCCGGCCGGGATCGAGACGGTCTGCGACATGGTGTCGGTGTGGGCCGAGCCGTAGCCGTTCATCCAGGCCTTCCAGCTGCCCGAGTGGGCCGCCTGGGAGGAGCTGTTGTCGACCACGCCGCTGGAGGTGGTCCACGGGGAGGCGGTACCGGTCTCGAAGCCGCCGTTGGTGACGAGCTGGGCGGCGGTGCAGCCGCCGGACGGCGGGGTGGTGCCGCCGCCGAGCAGGGCGGTGGTCAGCGCGTCGGCGACCGGGGAGCCCCAGCCGGTGACCTGGTCGTAGCCGGTCTTCGCGGAGAAGTCCTGGTTGGCGCCGGTGGTCACGTCGTGGAAGGTGCTGCCGTAGGCGCTGCTGTTCGCGACCGAGTACAGCCGCGGGCTCGCCTCGCCCAGGACCGGCTGCCCGGCGGTCTTGGCCTTCTGGTTGAACTGGGCCGCGTAGCCGGACCAGAGCGGCGCGGCGGCGCTGGTGCCGCCGTAGACCTGCCAGCCGCCGGCGGTGTAGATCGCGAAGCCGCTGGCCGGGTCGGCGTTGGAGGAGACGTCCGGGACGGTGCGCATGGTGCCGCTGACACCGGTGCCGGTCTGCCAGCTCGGCTTGGCGAACACGGTGGAGACGCCGCCGCCGGCGGTGCTCCAGGCGCTCTCCGAGGAGTAGGCGTTGCCGCTGGAGACCTTGAGGTTGGTGCCGCCGACGCCGGTCTGGTGCGGGCTGGAGGCCGGGAAGTCGACCGCCTTGACGGAGGAGCCGCTGGTGGAGCGGGTGCAGTCGCGGGAGCCGTCGTCGCCGGAGGCGGAGAAGATCGAGATGCCCTGGGCGGCGGCCTGCTTGAAGGCGTTGTCGACCGCGGTCATCGAGGAGGCGGTGGTGTCCGGCTCGCAGGAGCCCCAGGAGATCGAGACCACCGAGACCTTGTTGTCGGTCACGATCTTGTTGGCCATGTCGATCTCGCCCTGGTCGCTGTTGGGCGCCTCGTAGACCAGCTGGGTGGCCTTGGGCGCCGCGCCGCGGACGATCTCGCTGTCCAGCTCGACCTCGCCCTGGCCCTGGCCGGGGGCGGAGTCGTAGTTGGCGCCGTCCACCGAGACGGTGGAGACGGCCGGGCCGGACAGGCCGTACTGGGAGTCGTAGGTGGTCAGGTTCGAGGACTTGTAGCCGTCGAACTCCCACAGCGCGACCGTGGTGCCGGTGCCGTCCGCGCCGGTCTTGTTGAGGTTGTACGCGCCGGTGTACTGGGCCGGGGCCATGCCGCTCGGGGTGGCGCTCGCCGCGTTCGGGGTGACCGCGTTCGGCGTGGCGATGCGGTTCTTGCGCACCGCGTGGTTGTCCAGGCCGCTGATGCCCTGGACCACGGCGGCCAGGTCGGAGGGGATCGAGGCCGCGGCGTCGTTGGCGAAGAAGGCGCGCTGCAGCTGCGGGTCCAGGTACGAGCTCTCGTGGGTGCCGAAGGCCTGGGAGACCTGGGCGGCGGTGCCGTGGGCGTTGACCACCTGGCGGTTGGCGCTCACGTCGCCGACGGTCAGGCCCTGCTGGGCCAGGTACGTCCTGACCTGGTCGACGGCGGCCTGGGTCGGGCCGAACCGCGCGGTGAACTGCTCCGGCGTCAGGTAGTGGCCGTACTCCGGGGTGCCCGGGGTGGCGACGGCGGCGAGGAAGCGGTCCAGGGCGTCCGTGTCGCGCAGCTTCAGGCTGACGGACACCGCGATCTGCTGCGCGGCCGGAACGTCACCCTTCTTCTCCGAGTGGGCCACCGCGGGGTTCACGGTGTTCGGCAGGGCGACGCGCGGGGTGGCGTTGGGCGTGGCGGCCTGCGCGGTGGAGACACCGAGCGAGACGGCGGTCAGCGGCAGCACGGCTATCGCCGCGGCGAGGGCAAGGGAGCGGGGACGCAACGGATCCTCCTCTGGCCGGCTGTGGGGGCCGGCCCGGGGCCAGGCGTTCAGGGGGTCGAGAACGCTGGCTCGAACATGACAGAACCCGTGTGCGAATTGGCTCATGGCCGGGCAATTCGTTGCTAAAAAACAGTCAACTGTGGAGAGTGGGAAACTCGGCGGTTCCATACAGTGAATGGCCGGGATTCCGGGGCCGGTCCGGCCCGGTTCGGCCGAGGGGGGCGGACGTAGAATCGGACCGAGCCGAGGGAGAGCCATGACCGATGCGCAGCCCGACCCGAGGGACCCGCGACCGCTGATCGGCGAGCCGCTCGCGCTCGACCTGCTCAACACCCGCTGGGCCGGAACGCCCGTCAACGACCTGCTCACCGATGTCGAGGGGTACGCGATCTGGCTCTCCTCCGCCGGGCTGGGCGGACGCTGCGCGGCGGACGAGGAGGGCCTGGCGGCGATCCGGCAGACCCGCGAGGCGATCCTGTCGGCCGCCCGGGACGCCCGCGAGCACGGCGAGTTGGGCGCCGCGGCGCGGGACGGACTGGACGCGGTGCTGGCGCGCGGCCGGATCCGGCGCACGGCGGCACCGGGCGGGGCCGAGGACCGGATCGAGGCCGACGGGTCGCAGTGGCTGGCGCCCTGGCTGGCGGCGGACGGTTTCCTCGCGCTGCTCGGCGAGGGGGCCCACCGGGTCAGGCAGTGCGCGCACGAGGCGTGCATCCTGCACTTCTTCGACGCCTCGCAGAACGGCCGCCGGCGGTGGTGCCGGATGGCGGTGTGCGGGAACCGGGCGAAGGCGGCGCGGCACTATGTGAAGGCCCGAGGCTGATCGGCGGGCCGGCGGGCCGGCGGGCGGGCCGGAGCAGTGCGGGCGGGCCCGCGGCTCATCGCGCGCCCGCCCGCAGGACGGTCAGGCCGGAGTGCCCAGCCAGTCGGTGAGGGCGGCGCGGAGCTCGCCCTGGCCGGGGTCGACGGCGCCCCAGGCGACGTAGCCGTCCGGGCGGATCAGCAGGACGGTGTCGCGCAGCTTGCCGTGCGGGTCGGCGGGGGCGGCGCAGACCACGCGGTCGGTCCAGGGCTCGGCGGCGGCCAGCTCGTCATTGCTGACCAGGACGAACTTCCCGGCGCGCAGCGCCTCGTAGAGCCGCTCCGGGGCGGCGGGGGCGCCCTCGACGGGCTTGCTCAGGGCGGTCAGCCGCAGGTCCGGGACGCGCTTGCCGACCTGCGGGTGGGCGTCCTTGGGGGCGGGATAGGAGATGCCGATGCCGGAGACCAGCCTGGCGCCGCGCTCGGTGACCGGGTCGAGGTGGCCGCCCAGCGCGGTCAGCGCCCCGCGCAGGGCGCGGGTGGGGGCGGACTCGGCGAGCGCCAGCCGGATCAGCGCGCCGGAGGTGCGCAGCACCGTCCGGCCGACCGGGTGCCGCTCGGTCTGGTAGGTGTCCAGCAGGGCGTCGGTGGCGTGGCCCCGGAGCGCGGCGGCGAGCTTCCAGGACAGGTTGGCGGCGTCCTGGAGGCCGGTGTTCATGCCCTGGCCGCCGGCCGGGGAGTGGCAGTGCGCGGCGTCGCCGGCCAGGAAGACCCGGCCGGAGCGGTAGTTGGGGGCCTGTCGCTCGTCGCTGTGGAAGGTGGAGCTCCAGCGCACCTCGTGCAGGCCGTAGTCCTCGCCGAGGATGGCCCGGGTGAGGTCGGTGAGCTGCTCGGTGGTGGGGGTGGTGCCGTCCGGGTACCGCTCCTCGCGGTCCCAGGCGATGATCCGGAACCAGCCGTCGCCGAACGGGGCGATGAAGGCGAAGCCGGCCTGGTTGGCGCCGACGGTGATCGCCTGGGCGGGCTCGCGGTCCAGCCGGACGTCGGCCAGCACCACCGAGTCGACCACGGACTCCCCGGGGAACGGGATGCCCAGCAGGTCGCGGACGGTGGAGTGGGCGCCGTCGGTGGCGACCGCGTACGCGGCGCGGTGGCTGTGCCCGTCCCGGGTCTCCAGCGTCACGCCCTCGGCGTCCTGGTGCAGCCCGGTGACCTCGGCGCCGCGCAGCACGGTCGCGCCGGCGTGCTCCGCGCGCTCCAGCAGCACCCGCTCGACGTGGTACTGCGGGGTGATCAGGACGAACGGGAAGCGGGTGGGCAGCGAGCCGAGGTCGATGCCGAAGCGGTCGAACATCCTCAGTTCGGCGAGCGGACGGCCGGTGGCGATCAGCTCCTCGGCCAGGCCCCGGGCGTCCAGCAGCTCCAGGCTGCGGGCGTGCACGGCGAAGGCCCGGGTGAGGTTGGACTCGGCGGCCCGCTTCTCCAGCACCGTGACGCCGACCCCGGCGGCGGCGAGGTCGCCGGCCAGCAGCAGTCCGGTCGGTCCGGCGCCGACGATCAGGACGTCGGTTTCGGTCGTCGGCTTCACGGCCATGTATTCAGCTCCCGTTCCTCGGAGGGCGGTCGGACGCCGTTCCCGGCGTTCTCCCAGCCTCCATCATCGCGGGCGCCGTCGGGGCTGTGAACCGCCGGGTCCCGGCGGTGGGTGACCGCCGGGATCCGGGTACTCGTCGAACGGCTCAGGCGTGCCGGCGGATCTCCACCGTGCGGAACCGGTTGGCGACGAACGCGCCGTCGCAGTAGGCCGCGTTGGCGGCCGGGTTGGCGCCGGTGCCGTGCAGGTCGGAGAAGGCGGCGGTCTGGTTGGGGTAGACCCCGCCGGTGAGGTTGAGCGAGAGCGAGACGCCGGAGTCCAGCGCGGCCTCGACCAGCAGCGCCTCCACCGCGGGCGAGGTGGTGTAGCCGGAGGCGGTCATGGCGCCCTTCTCGCGGACCGTGGTGCGCAGCAACTCGACGGCGGCGGCGGTGGATTCGACGGCGACGGCGAAGGAGACCGGGCCGAAGCACTCGCTGCGGAAGACCGCGCGGTCGTCCGGCTTGTCGGCGTCCAGCTTGACCAGCGCGGGGGTGCGGACGGTCGCGCCGGGGAAGTCCGGCGAGGTCACCGCGCGCGGGGCGAGGGCGAGTTCGCCGTACTCGCCGCCGGCCGCGGCGGCCGAGCGCTGGAGCACCCCGGGGTTGACCACGGCGCCGAGGATCGCCGCGGCGCGGGCGTCGTCGGACAGCAGGCCCTCGATGGCGCCGGCCAGGTCGGAGACCACCTGGTCGTAGGACTTGTCACCCTGGTCGGTGGCGATGCCGCCGCGCGGGATCAGCACGTTCTGCGGGGTGGTGCACATCTGGCCGCTGTAGAGCGAGAGCGCGAAGGCCAGGTTGCCCAGCATGCCCTTGTAGTCGTCGGTGGAGTCGATCACCACCGCGTTGACGCCGGCCTTCTCGGTGTACACCTGCGCCTGCTTGGCGTGCTCCTCCAGCCAGTCGCCGAAGGCGGTGGAGCCGGTGTAGTCGATCAGCTTGATCGCCGGGTGGACGGCGAGCGCCTGGGCGACGGTGCCGCCCTCGTGCTCGGCGGCCAGGCAGACCAGATCGGCGTCGAAGCCGGCCTCGGCGAGCACCTCGCGGGCGATCCGCACGGTCAGCGCGAGCGGCAGCACGGCCCGCGGGTGCGGCTTGACCAGCACCGGGTTGCCGGTGGCCAGCGAGGCGAACAGGCCCGGGTAGCCGTTCCAGGTGGGGAAGGTGTTGCAGCCGATCAGCAGCGCGAGGCCGCGCGGGACGACGGTGAACTCCTTGGTCATCACCAGCGGGTCGCGCTTGCCCTGCGGCTTGGTCCAGGCGGCCTGCCGGGGCAGCCGGGTCTGCTCGGCGTAGGCGTAGGCGACGGCCTCCAGGCCGCGGTCCTGGGCGTGCGGGCCGCCGGCCTGGAAGGCCATGCCGTAGGCCTGGCCGGTGGTGTGCATGACGGCCTGGGCGAACTCGTGGGAGCGGGCGTTGATCCGGTGCAGGATCTCCAGGCAGACGGCGGCGCGCTCCAGCGGGGTCGCGGCGGCCCAGCCGGGGCGGGCGGCGGTGAGCGCGGCGATCAGCGCGTCCGGGGCGGCGTGCGGGTAGGTGATGCCCAGCTCGACGCCGTACGGGGAGGCCTCGCCGCCGACCTGGTCGCCGTCGGTGGGGTGGCCGTCGAGGGCGAAGGGCTTGCCGAGCAGGGCGTCGAAGGCGGCCTTGCCGTCCGCCGGGCCGCTCTCGCCGTAGGCCTTCGGGAACTCGGGGTAGGGCGACCAGTAGTCGCGCTCGGTGGCGGCGGTGAGCGCGGCGTCCAGGGTGGCCTGGTGGCGCTCGACCAGCTCGCTGACGAGGGGGTGGGTGACCGCTGCGGACATCTGTGCGCTCCTCGGAGGGCCTCGAAAAGCAGGACGGGACACGTCACAGAGTAACCGAACGATCGGTCGGCTCAAGGGGGTGCAGCGGGGGAATCCGGCGGGAACGCACAGGGGGCGCGTCCATGGCGGACGCGCCCCCGTGGGCTCGGGTGATCCGGGTCTACGGCACGCCGAGCTCGAAGATGATGTACCCGGCGTACCAGCCGGAGGCGACCGCCCCGGTGCCCAGGACGGTGGCCAGCACCGGCAGGCTCAGCTTGCGCATCGCCACCGCCAGCGCGATGAACAGCGGGAACACGGGCATCAGGTAGCGCGAGACGTTGCCGAAGATGCCGAGGCTGCCGAGCACCGAGACGATCGTGGCCAGCGTGTAGGCGGTCAGCACCAGCGGCGGGCGCAGCCGGACCAGCAGCACGATCAGCACCGGCAGGCTGAACACGATCAGGGTGGCGAGGAGGTCCGGCACCGGGAAGCCGTAGGGGTAGTCGCTGCGGCCCAGCATCACCCCGCGGATCGCGTGCCAGGTGCCCTGGCCCCAGTCGAAGTAGTGCATCCAGGCGTCCTGCTGGATCCGGAAGTAGCCGCCCCACTCGCCCGTCCGCCAGCCCACCCAGCCGACGTAGCCGAGCAGGCCGACCGGGGCCAGCACCATCGCGGTCAGCGGGCGCAGGACGCCGCTCTCCCGGCGGTACAGCTCGACGATCGCGGCCAGGCCGACGGCGCCGATCAGGGCCGCGGAGGTGGGCCGGTTGAGCCCGGCGACCAGGGTGATCACCCCGGCCGCGATCCACTGCTTGGTCATCACGCAGTAGCAGGCCCAGGCGGCCAGCGCGACGAACAGCGAGTCCGAGTAGACGGCCCACTCGGCTCCCGAGCCCGGGACGATCGCCCAGATGCCGGCCGCGATCACGCCCGAGCGCGCGTCCGAGGTGAGCTTCTCCACGACGGCGTAGATGCCGGCCGCGGCGAACAGCGAGGACACCACCGAGACCAGCATTCCGGCGCCGTACAGGCCGAGGCCGGTGGCCTCCGAGACCATCCGCATCAGGCCCGGGTAGAGCGGGAAGAAGGCGGCCGAGTTCTGCTCGATGGTGTAGCCGATCGGACCGTTGGGGATCGGTACGAGCGCCGGGTGGTAGCCGAACTGCGCCACCTGCTGGTACCACCAGCCGTCCCAGGTGGCCAGCACGTCCCAGGGGTTGGCGCCGCCGCCGAACCGGGCCGGCTTCTTGGCGTAGTCACCGGCGAAGGAGAGCAGCTTCATGAAGACGGTGAAGCCGATCAGCTTCAGCACCGCGTAGCACCAGACGGCCGGTCCGTAGCGGACCACCAGGTCGCGACCGCGTTCCTGCCAGGTGCGCCCGGTGTCCGCCGGCTCCTCGCTGCGCTGCTCTGGCATGTCGGAGGCGACTGCCGGTATTGCGTTCATCAGCCGTGGACCCCAGTGCTCTGGACGTGGACGGATCGTCCGGAGATTCTAGGGCCTGCCTTTCCGGGCTGGTGTGGACCAGTCGGACCCGATCGCGTAACGCGGGGGGCGGCCGGGGATACTCGGAGGATGGCCGATCACACCACGCGCACTGCCTACACCGTGGAGTCACTGCTCGCGGTGACCGTCGACGTGTTCAACGAGCGCGGCTACGACGGCACCTCCATGGAGGACCTGTCCCGGGCGGCCGGGATCTCCAAGTCCTCCATCTACCACCACGTGCGCGGCAAGGAGGAACTGCTGCGGCTGGCGGTCGGGCGGGCGCTGGACGGGCTGTTCGCGATCCTGGTCGAGCCGGCCGCGGTCCGGGGCCCGGCGGTGGAGCGGCTGGAGCACGTGGTGCGGCGCACCGCCGAGGTGCTGCTGGAGGAACTGCCGTACGTGACGCTGCTGCTGCGGGTGCGCGGCAACACGGCCACCGAGCAGTGGGCGCTGGAGCGCCGGCGGGACTTCGACCACCAGGTGGCCGAGCTGCTGCGGGCGGCGGTCGCGGACGGCGCGCTGCGCGCGGACGTGGAGCCCAGGCTGGCCACCCGGCTGCTGTTCGGGATGATCAACTCGATCGTGGAGTGGTACCGGCCGGGGCTCAAGGCCGCCGACGGGGTCGCGGACGCGGTGGTCCACCTGGCCTTCGACGGGCTGCGGGCGCGCTGACCGGCCCGGCCCGCCGCGGCGGGCCGACAGGTGGGCCGATCGGTGGGACCGGCGGGCCGGCCGGTCGGATCGGCGGCCCGACCGGTCAGATCGGCGGCACCTGGTCGGTCTCCTCGAAGACCAGCATGGTCCGGGTGCCGAGCACCTGGGGAATGGACTGGATGCTGCCCAGCACCAGCTCCCGCAGGGCCTGGTTGTCGGCGGTGTGCACCAGCAGCAGGACGTCGAAGTCCCCGCCGACCAGCGCGATGTGCGCCACCCCGGGCAGCTCCAGCAGCCGTTCGCGCACCGTCCGCCAGGAGTTCTGGACGATTTTCAGGGTGACGTACGCGGACGCGGTCTGACCTGCCCGTTCGTGGTCCACCCTGGCAGTGAAGCCGCGGATGATGCCGTCCTCGACCATTCTGGAGATCCGGGCGTACGCGTTGGCCCGGGACACGTGCACCCGCTCGGCCACCGAGCGGATGGAGGCGCGACCGTCCTGCTGCAGCAGCCGAAGGATCGACCGGTCGACCTGATCGAGTCTGGACATCTGTTCAGCAGACATGACCCCCCACCCCCACCGATTGGACACACTGCCACCAGTCGACCGCCGAACAGGCCGAATGTCCACCACCTTGTCACGCTTCTGGTCAAGATGAACAGACGACCGAACAATCGGTAGGGAGCCCCCGCCACCCCTGGAGGTGCCCCGAGATGACCGTTCTCGACCACAGACACCACACGAGCGTGCCCGGCTGGCTGCCCGGGGCCACCGCTCCGCGCACCGACCCGGCGCCCCTCCTCCCGGACCCGTCCCCCGTCCGGGCGCTCGGCACCCCGGCCCTGGAGAAGTACGACCCGGCCCTGCTGCGCGAGCTCTACCGCCGGTTGGTCGTCGGCCGCCGCTACAACCAGCAGGCCACCACCCTGACCAAGCAGGGCAGGCTCGCCGTCTACCCGGCGTCCACCGGCCAGGAGGCCTGCCAGGTCGCCGCCGCGCTGGTGCTCGGCGAGCACGACTGGCTCTTCCCCAGCTACCGCGACACCCTCGCGGTGGTCTCCCGGGGCGTCGACCCGCTGGAGGCGCTGACCCTGCTGCGCGGCAACGCCCACACCGGCTACGACCCGCGGGCCAGCCGCACCGCCCCGCTCTGCACCCCGCTCGCCACCCAGGCCCCGCACGCCGTCGGGCTGGCGCACGCCGCCCGGCTGCGCGGCGAGCCGGTGGTCGCGCTGGCGATGCTCGGCGACGGCGGCACCAGCGAGGGCGACTTCCACGAGGCGCTGAACTTCGCGGCCGTGCTCGGCGCCCCGGTGGTCTTCCTGGTGCAGAACAACGGCTACGCGATCTCCGTCCCGCTCAGCGCCCAGTCCGCCGCACCGAGCCTGGCCCACAAGGCCGTCGGCTACGGCATGGCGGGCCGGCTGGTGGACGGCAACGACGCGCCCGCCGTGCACTCGGTGCTGACCGAGGCGGTCGAGCGGGCCCGGGCCGGCGGCGGCCCGACCCTGGTCGAGGCGCTGACCTACCGGATCGACGCCCACACCAACGCCGACGACGCCACCCGCTACCGCACCGAGCCCGAGGTGGCCGCCTGGCGCGAGCACGACCCGATCCTGCTGATGGAGCGTGCGCTGCGCGGGCTCGGCGTGCTGGACGACCGGCTGGTGCGGGAGGCGGCCGACGAGGCCGAGGCGCTGGCGGCCCGGATGCGGGCCGAGTTCCACACCGACCCGGCCCTGGACCCGATGGCGCTGTTCGCCCACGTCTTCGCCGAACCGACGCCGCAACTACGGGAGCAGGCAGCCCAGTTGGCCGAAGAACTGGCCGCCGAGGCGGAGGTGGCGGACCGGTGAGCACCTCCCACCCGTCGCCCGCGCCCACCCTCGGCGGGGCCGCCGCGCGGCGCCCCGCCGACGTCCGCCCGTCGAGCATGGCCCAGGCGCTCAACTCCGCGCTGCGGGACGCCATGCGCGAGGACCCGGCGGTGCACGTGCTCGGCGAGGACGTCGGCGCGCTCGGCGGTGTCTTCCGGATCACCGACGGGCTCACCGCCGAGTTCGGCCCGGAGCGCTGCCTGGACACCCCGCTGGCCGAGGCCGGCATCCTCGGCACCGCGATCGGCATGGCGATGTACGGGCTGCGCCCGGTCGTCGAGATGCAGTTCGACGCCTTCGCCTACCCGGCGCTGGAGCAGCTGTTCTCGCACGTCGCCAAGATGCGCAACCGCACGGCCGGCAGGCTGCCGCTGCCGATCACCGTCCGCATCCCGTACGGCGGCGGCATCGGCGGCGTCGAGCACCACAGCGACGCCTCCGAGGCGTACTACACCAGCACCCCCGGCCTGCACGTGGTCACGCCGGGGACGGTGGCCGACGCGTACGGGCTGTTGCGCGCCTCGATCGCCTCCGACGACCCGGTGGTCTTCCTGGAGCCCAAGCGGCTCTACTGGGGCAGGGCCGACTTCGACCCGGCGACGCCGGTCGAACCGATCGGCCGGGCGGTGCTGCGGCGCACCGGCACCTCCGCCGTGCTGATCACCTACGGCCCCTCGCTGCCGGTCTGCCTGGAGGCGGCCGAGACGGCGAAGGCCGAGGGCTGGGACCTCGCGGTGCTGGACCTGCGCACCCTGGTGCCCTTCGACGACGAGACGGTCTGCCGGGTGGTGCGCTCGCTCGGCCGGGCCGTGGTGGTGCACGAGGCGAGCGGCTTCGGCGGCACCGGCGCGGAGATCGCCGCCCGGGTCACCGAGCGCTGCTTCCACCACCTGGCCGCGCCCGTGCTGCGGGTCACCGGCTTCGACATCCCGTACCCGCCGCCGATGCTGGAGCACCACCACCTGCCCGGGGTGGACCGGATCCTGGACGCGGTCGCCCGGCTCCAGTGGGAGGACCGAGGATGATGCCCGTCGTGCGCGAGTTCCGGCTGCCCGACCTCGGTGAGGGTCTCACCGGGGCGGAGGTGGTGCGCTGGATGGTCGAGGTCGGCGAGGTGATCGCCGTCGACCAGCCGGTGGTGGAGGTGGAGACCGCCAAGGCCGTGGTGGAGGTGCCCTGTCCGTACGGCGGGGTGGTCACCGCGCGGTACGGCGAGGTGGGCGAGGAGATCGCCGTGGGCGCGCCGCTGGTGACGGTCGCGGTGGGGCCGTCGTCGGGGAGCGGTCCGCAGGCTCCGGACGAGCCGGGCGTCGTCGCCGCTCCCGCGGCCTCCGAGGTGGAGCGGCCGCTGGTCGGGTTCGGCGTCGCCGAGCCGGGCCGGGGCGGGCGCCGGCGCCGGGTCGGGGGGCCGGCCGCGGTGCCGGCCCCGGTCGTGTCCGGTGGCGGTGCCGCTGCTGGTGCTTCGGCCGGTACTGCGGTGGGTGCGGTGGCCGGTGCGGTGGCCGTGCGGGCTCCGGCGGTGCCGACCGGGCCCGCGGTGGTGCCGGTGATCTCGCCGCTGGTGCGGCGGCTGGCCCGGGAGCAGGGGGTCGACCTGACCGCGCTCGCCGGGAGCGGGCCGGACGGACTGATCATGCGTGCGGACGTCGAACGGGCGGTCGCGGCCAGGGTGGCCGCTCCGGCGCCCGCCGGGCCGGCCGTGCGGGACGGTGTGGTCCCGTTGCGCGGACTGCGCAAGGCGGTGGCCGAGAAGCTGAGCCGCAGCCACCGGGAGATCCCGGCGGCGACCTGCTGGGTGGATGCGGATGCCACCGAACTCATGGTGCTGCGAAGGCAGTTGAACGCCACGCCGGGGCCGAAGGTGAGCGTGCTGGCGCTGCTGGCGCGGATCTGCACCGTCGCGCTGGCGCGCTTCCCGGAGCTCAACTCCTCCGTGACCGAGGACGGTTCGGGCATCGTCCGGCATTCGGCGGTGCACCTGGGCTTCGCCGCGCAGGGCGAGCGCGGGCTGGTCGTCCCGGTGGTCCGGGACGCGCAGAACCGCAGCACCGAACAACTCGGCAAGGAGCTGGCCCGGTTGACCGGGGCGGCGCGCGGCGGCGCGCTCACCCCGGCCGAACTGACCGGCGGCACCTTCACGTTGAACAACTACGGGGTGTTCGGCGTGGACGGCTCCACCCCGATCCTCAACCACCCGGAGGCGGCGATGCTCGGGGTCGGCCGGATCGTGGCCAAACCCTGGGTCCATCAGGGGGAGTTGGCGGTGCGCGAGGTGACCCAGCTGTCGTTCACCTTCGACCACCGGGTCTGCGACGGCGGGACGGCGGGCGGCTTCCTGCGGTTCGTCGCCGACTGCGTGGAGCAACCGGGGATGCTGCTGCGACAGCTCTGATCCCGGCCGCCGAAAGGGACGGGCGCGGTCGCCCTGGGTGCGCGGAGGGGCACCCAGGGCGACTGCGGACCGGGGAGAGTAGCGCGTCCCCGGCCCGGATGTCCGGGCTTCGCGCGATTCGTCGGAGGAGCGCTCCGGCCGTGCCACGCTGCCCTGGCGCCAGTAGGGACAAGCCGAGTGGTGGCGCAGCCGGCCGGAGGCGAAACGATTTTCTTGGGTACTCGAAACGTAGCGGTGAAGTCCCGCGGGACAGTCCTGGTCCGCACCGGACACGGCTCGGCGGGGGCCGCCTCCGTCCCGGGCCTGCCGGCGGGCGCGTCCGGGCGGGCCCCGGCGCGGGCCCCGGCGCGGGAGGTGGCGCGGGAGGTCGCCGTCCGGCCGCCGACGCCCCTGGACCCGCCGGACCCGCCGGACCTGCCGCCCCTGGCGGCGGCGGAGGCGCCGACGGCGGTGCTGCCGCCGGTGTCGCTGCTGGAGCCCGTCCGGCCGGTGATCCCGGCCCGGCCGCCGCACCCCCCGGCCGTGCCCGCCCCCGTTCCCGTTTTCGGTTCCGGCACCGCGCCCGGTTCCGGCCCCGTCCTCGCTCCGGACCCCACCCCCTTCCGCCCGCTGTTCGCCGACGCGCCCGGCCTCAACTGGGCCGGGCCGGGCGACCGGTGGAGCGAGGCCTGGGGCGTGCGGACCCCCGTCGGGCAGCTCCCGGCCGCACCGCCCGCCGTCGCGCTCCCCACTGCCGGACTCCCCGCCGTCGGCCAGGACGGGACCGCCGGCCGACCGCCGCTCACCAGCCGGGAGGTCGCGCTGGTCCGGGCCGGCCTCGCCGCCGTCGAGCCGGACGCCGACCGGGCCACCGCGCACTTCTTCGCGCTGCTCTTCCTGCGCCACCCCGAGCTCCGCCCCTCCTTCCCCGCCGCCATGGACGTCCACCGCGACCGGCTGTTCCGCACCCTGCTGGCCGTCGTGCGCGAGATCGACCAGCCGGTGGCCCTGCGCGCCACGCTGACCGGGCTCGGCCGTGACCACCGTCGGTACGGCACGCTGACCGGGTACGACGCCGCGGTGGAGGAGTGCCTGGTGGCGACGCTGGCCCGGTACGCGGGCGGCCACTGGGGCGCCGAGGCCGAATCGGCCTGGCGCCGCGCCTACCGGATGATCTCCTCGGCCGTGATCGAGGCCGCCGAGGAGGACGCCCGCACCTCGCCGCCCTGGTGGCAGGGCGAGATCGTCCGGCACGAGCGCCGCACCCGGGACGTCGCGGCGATCACCGTCCGCCCGGACCAGGCGTACCCGTTCCGGGCCGGGCAGTACGCCGCCCTGGAGACGCCCTGGTGGCCGAGGGTCTGGCGGCAGTACTCCTTCGCCGGTGCGCCCCGCCCGGACGGGCTGCTGACCTTCCACGTCAAGGCCGTCCAGGCGGGCTGGGTGAGCAACGCGCTGGTCCACCGGGCCGCGCCCGGGGACGTGCTGCGGCTCGGTCCGGCGGCCGGCTCGATGACCGTCGACCACGCGGCGGGTGCGGACCTGCTCTGCCTCGGCGGGGGCACCGGCATCGCGCCGATCCGCGCCCTGGTCGAGGAGGCGGTCGAGCACGGCGTGTCCGGCCGCCGGGTCGAGGTGTTCTACGGGGCCCGCCGGGCCGAGGAGCTGTACGCGTTGGGCGAGCTGCGCGAACTGGCCGCGCGGAACCGGTGGCTGACGGTCCGTCCGGTGCTGTCCGGCGGCGCCCCGGCGGGTGTCCTGCTGCCCGGGGGCCTGCTGCCCGGCGGGCCGCTGACCGGCGAACTGCCCGAGGTGGTGAGCCGGTTCGGCCCGTGGACCGGGCGCGAGGCGGTGCTCAGCGGGCCGCCCGCGATGGTGCGCACGGGCGTCGGGGCACTGCTGGGGGCCGGGGTGCCGGCCGAGCGGATCCGGCACGACCCGGTCGGCGACCCGACCGCGGGTTGATCACCCGAGGTCGGGTGCGAGGAGCGCGCGGATGCCCTCGATGTTGGCCGCCAGGTACGCCCGCAGCCGGGGCGGGACCACGTTGACCGAGGTGACGCCCTCGCGGGTGAACGGCAGCCGGACCACCTCGTACTCGCCGTTGGGGTCGGTCACTTCGGGCCCGTGCCGCCGGCTGAGGTCCATCTCGGTGAGCCGGCAGACGAAGAAGTGCTGCACCTTGACCCCGTGCGGGTGCGGC
Source organism: Kitasatospora sp. NPDC041917 (assembly GCF_055589745.1). Classification (NCBI taxonomy): domain Bacteria; kingdom Bacillati; phylum Actinomycetota; class Actinomycetes; order Kitasatosporales; family Streptomycetaceae; genus Kitasatospora; species Kitasatospora sp. NPDC041917. The sequence continues at coordinate 65,295 of NZ_JBVJBI010000008.1, forward strand.
GGGGTGCCGTCGTCGACGGCGGTCCCCCCGGCCGGTGGCTGGGGCATGGTGTGGCTGATGGTGTCGACGAAGGCGGGCACCACGTCCACGACCTTGCCGCCGAGCTCCTCGTCCACCTCGCGGTGCAGCGCCTCGACCACCGTCCGGTCCTCGCGCTCGACCCCGCCGCCGGGGGTGATCCAGTACGGGTGCGGCGAGCCCGGCCGGACCCGCCGGATCAGCACGATCGACGCCGGGCCGTACGGATCGTCCGGGTCGAGCTCCAGCAGGATCGCCCGCGCGGTGCGCTTCACGACGGGGCGCGGTGGCGGAGTGCGGTTCTCGGGGCCCATGGCCACCTCCGGGACTGGCGCGTTGTGCGGGATTCTCCCGCGCCGGGGCGGGGGCGAAACCCGGGGAACAGGGCGAAACGCACCGGGAACGGGTCGAAACGCCGACCCGGTCGGGTGCATCCGTTCGGGGCCCCGCTGTGCTGCAATGAGCAGCTATCGGGCAAATCGGAGGTTTCGCTCCGCATGCCCGTTCTGGGCACGGACCTGTACGAGGGACTCGGGCTGGGGGTTGGGTGGCATGGATCGGATCGCACAGCCTTTCGGGAAGACGCAGCCGCTCGGGAAGACGCAGCCCTGCGGGAAGCCGCCGCCGGCCGAGCGGACACGGCCGTCCGAGCGGACGCGGCCGTTCGGGACCGCCCGGGAGCCCCGGATCGCGCGGGAGTCCGGGGCGGCCGGGTCGCGGCGGGCGGCCGCGGACCGCGGGCCCACCCTGATCGGCTCCGTCCAGCGGGCGCTGCGGCTGCTGGAGGCGGTCGGCGGCTTCCGGCACGGAGCGACCGCCAAGCAGCTGGCCCGGGCCGCCGGACTGCCCCTCGGCACCGCCTACCACCTGCTGCGGACCCTGGCCCACGAGGGCTACCTGCGGCGCTCCGAGGGGCGCTTCTTCCACGGGGAGGCGCTCGACGGCATAGCCCGCACCGGCGCCCGGCCCGGCGACCCCGACCTGAGGACGCGGATGCAGTCCCTGCGGGACGAACTCGGCGCCGCCGTCTACTTCGCGCTCTACCGGGACGGCGAGGTCCACGTGGTGGAGGTGGTCGAGGACCCGAGCCGGCCCGCCGTCGAGCCCTGGGCGGACTTCCGGGCCACCGCCCACGCGCACGCCATCGGCCAGTGCCTGCTCGGCCAACTGCCCGAGGAGGAACGCCGTGACCACCTCGCCCGCCACCCGCCGGCCGGGCTCACCCCGTCCACCCTCACCGGTGAGAGCGCGGTGCTGCGCCGGCTCGCCTCGCTGCGGCCGACCATGCCCGTGCTGGAGCGGCAGGAGTACGTGCTCGGCACGGTCTGCGCGGCCGTCCCGATCACCATCGGCCCGGTGGTCGCCACCATGGCCCTGTCGCTCCCGGTCGATCAGGCCGACCGGCTGGGGCCCGCCGCCCGCCAACTGCGGCGCGGGGTGGGGGCGATGAGCCCGGCGTTCATTTCCTGACGCCACTTGGTCTGGACCAGCTCCGGCTCGTTCACCATTTGAAAAAGCACACCTTGTCCGCTACATCCCCAAACGGGACGATGATGATCGAACGTGGATTGGTTGCATAAACCGTCACAAAAACCGTCGAAAACATGTCCGGCCGCCATCGGGCCAGCAGACCGACGGCGCGGGCAGAACGAGAGGTACTGGCGCCATGCAGCACAGCACAGTCCAGGGTCACCTGGTGATGAACCTCGTGGTCTCGCACGAGCTCTCCTTCCGCCTCCCGGTGGACCTGGCGTACGAGGCCGACGATCCGTACGCCGTCCGGCTCACCTTCCACCTCCCCGGAGACGCCCCGGTCACCTGGTACTTCGCGCGGGAGCTGCTGCTCGACGGGATCAGCGGGCCGGCGGGCGAGGGCGACGTGCACATCCGCCCGGTCGGCGACGAGCTCTCGGAGGTCCGCATCGTGCTGCGCTCCCCCGACGGCGACGCCCTGCTGTGCGCCTCGTCCGCGCCGCTGATCGCCTTCCTGGCGCGCACCGACCGGCTGGTGCCGATGGGACAGGAGTTCACCGGGCGGGACATCGACGCCCAGCTCGCCGACCTGCTCAAGGGGCGCGAGAACGCGGGGTGAGCGGTCCGGCGCCGGCAGGCCGCGCGGCGAGAACGGCGAAGGGGCCCGTACCCGGTGGAACACCCGGGTGCGGGCCCCTTTCAGCTGTCCGCGCGCCGCCGGTCAGTCGTCGTCCAGGGCCAGGTGCAGGCCCCACGAGACCAGGCTGATGATCAGCGAACCGACCAGCGCGGAAACGAAGTTGGTCACGTGGAAGTCCAGGCTCAGCTTCCCGGAGGCCCAGGAGGTGAGCAGGAGCATCAGGGCGTTGATCACGAAGGTGATCAGACCCAGCGTGAGGATGAACAGGGGGAGCGAGAACAGCTTGACCACCGGCTTGATCAGCCAGTTCACCACGCCGAACACGACGGCGACGCCGAGCACCGTCAGCGCCTTGTGCTGCCAGTCCGCGTTGCCCTCGGCGAGTTGGATGCCGCTGACGATCCAGGCGGCGACCCAGATGGCCGCCGCGTTGATCAGTGTCTTGATGACGAAACCCTTCATGCCGCCCAAGCCTGACAGGTACCCCCGTCCCGGCGGAACCACCGGACGGCGGGGTGGTGTTGAATGCCCCTGGTCCGGGAGGTGGACGAACGGGCCCGAGAACGAGGGAGGACGGCGGCGGTGAAGCTCTTCCGGCTGGACGGACTGGACGCCGAACGGGCGGCCAACGACGGTGCGTACCTGCGGTTCCTGCGCGAACCGCGGATGTCCGCCGGGCTGTACGCGCTCGCCCCCGGCGACACCGACACCCAGACCGCGCACGACCAGGACGAGATCTACCAGGTGATCAGCGGCCGGGCCGAGCTGACCGTCGGCGCCGAGACCGCCACGGTCGCTCGCGGCACGGTGGTGTACGTGCCGGCCGGAACCCCGCACCGGTTCCACCACATCACCGAGGAACTGCGCGTCCTGGTGGTGTTCTCCCCGCCGGAGGACTGAGCGCCCCGCCGGTTAGGGTCGGCGTCATGAGCACCAAGACGCTGACCGAAGAACTCTGGGCGGCCATCGAGCCGGTGTACGCCGAGATCCTCGCCCACCCCTTCCTGGCCGGGCTCACCGACGGCACCCTGCCGCGCGCGGCCTTCCGCCACTTCGTCGTCCAGGACTCGCACTACCTGCGCGACTACGCCCGCGCGCTCGCCGTCTGCGCCGCCAAGGCGCCCGGCGAGCAGGACGTCCGGGCCTTCGCCGACGACGCGGTCGGCGCGCTCGCCGCCGAACAGGGCATGCACGCCGAGTTCCTGACCGCCTTCGGCGGCAGCGCCGAGGAGGCCGCCGCCGAGCCCGTGCTGCCCACCACCCGGGCCTACACCAGCTACCTGCTGGCCACCGTCTACGGCGGCTCCTTCGCCGAGGCGGTCGGCGCGGTGCTGCCCTGCTACTGGATCTACGCCCGGGTCGGCGAGGCGCTGCTCGCCCAGGGCTCGCCCGACCCGCTGTACGCCAAGTGGATCGCCACCTACGGCGACGAGGCCTTCCAGTCGGTGGTCCGCCGGGTGCTGGCGCTCACCGACCGGCTCGGTGAGGAGCTGTCCGCGGCCGAGCGCCGCAAGGTGGTCGAGCACTTCGTGACCACCTCGCGCTACGAGTGGATGTTCTGGGACGCCGCCTGGCGCGGAGAGCGCTGGCCGGTCTGAAGCCGCGCGGGTGCGGCCGTCCGCCGTCCGCCGTCCGCACGGTACCTGGACGACGGGCGGACGACGGGCGGGCGGTGCCGGGTCAGCCGGTGACGAAGTAGCCGGTCAGGTCGGCGACGACGTTCACCGGGCCGCCGTGGTTGAAGACCGAGTAGGTGCCCCCGCCGGTGACCCCGGTGGTCACCGAGTTGGCGACGGTCTGCCCGGGTTCGACGTTGACGGTGGAGGTGTTCGGCGGCAGGCCCCCGCCCGGGAACACCGTGAGGTGGCCGGAGTCGGTCACGTCGGTGATCGTGACGTTGGCCTCGACACCCAGCACGTTCGGGACGGAGCCGTCCGTGGGCACCGCCTGGACGGCCGTGGTCGCCCCCTGCTGGAGCTTGCCACCGGTGATCCGGGTGTCGAGGTTGCGGACCGGCGTCGTGAGCGCGCTGAACAGGCCCGTTCCGGACGGGCCGTAGTAGCCGACGACGTCGACGATCACGTGCACCCAGCCGGCGCGGTTGTAGACGTCGATCCGCCCGTCCGCGCCGACCGGCACCACGACCTGGTTCGCGACCGTCGATCCCACCGGGAAGTTGACGTTCGAGCCGTAGGCGGGCCGCTGCGTCCCGCTCGGGTACGCGGTCAGGAAGCTGTCCCAGGAGCCGTCCGTGGTGGTGACGTTGAGGACCACCGAGGTGGCGTCCGCGGTCCCCAGCTCGGGGCGGGCGACCTGGTAGGTGCGTACCGCGTCGCCGCCGAGCCGCCCGGTGCCGTCGCTGCGGCTGTCGGCGATCCGGGTCGGGGTCAGCGGGCCGTACTTGTCGGTCGCCGCGGTCCGGTAGTACCCGACCACGTCGAGCACGACATGGGCGGTGCCCGCGTTGTTGTAGACGTTGATCCACGGGGCGCCCCGGCCGACCGGACCGACCGCGATCGTGACCAGGTTGGAGATGGTCTGGCCGGCCTTGAAGTTGATGCTGGAGGTGGCGGGCTTGGTGCCGGCCGGGCCGGCCTTGGCGGCGAGCGTGACGTAGCCGTCGGCGGTCGGGTCGGTCACGGTGAGGTTGACCACCACGGCCGTGGCGTCGGTCGGCACGGCGGAACCGCAGTACATCGGCGGGTGGTTGCCGCAGCGCTGCGAGACCGGGGTGCTGTAGTACTCGCCTTCCTTGAGCGGTCCGAAGTGGTCGTGCGACGGGGTCTGGTCGAAGGAGCGGGTGTCCAGGATCCGGGTCGGGGACATCCCGACGAACCCGGCCGGTGCGGTCACGTCGGCGGCGGCGGTCACGGCCGCCGGTGCCGCGGTCGCCGGGACCGCGGCGAGCGCCGCCACGGTCAGGTTGAGCGCCGCGAGAGCGGCGGTGGACACGGCTGTTCTGGCCCGCATGATCAGGTTCCCCCCTGGTCGATGGCACCGGACAGGCGTTCTTCCGGCACTGGTTGGACGCTTGGGAACGCCGGGGGTTGTACGCCGCCGGACGAATTCTCGGGGGTCACCCGGGGGGTCGGGCTCGGGGTGATCTCGGGGTTCTCTCCGGGCCGTTGGGCCTCGTTCCGGCACTCGCGCCACCGTACGATCGAAGGACCGAAAGCAAGCGGGATGCGGCACCGGACGGCGGCCGACCCGAGGGGAGAAGAGGAACCGACATGGCTGAGCTCTGGAAGTCGCTGCCCTCCTGGGTGCGCAACATCGTCATCCCGGTGCTGGTCCTGGTGCTGGCCTGGAACATCGTCGCCTTCGTGTTCGGCGTCGTCGGCGCCCTGCTCTCGATCGTGATCAAGCTGCTGGTGGTGGTCGGCATCGCCGCCGCCGTGGTGGTCCTGGTGAAGAAGGCCGCCAAGAGCTGACCCACCACCCCGTAACGCCGCCCTGAGGCCCGGCCCCCCGCGAGAGGGGGGACCGGGCCTCGGCCGTTCTCCGGTATCCGATCGGCTACTGGTTGCGGTAGTAGCCGAAGAGGTCGACGACGACGTCGGTCGCTCGACCGGGCCGGGTGACCGGGCGGGCCGACCGGGCGGGGTGGGGCGCTCTGGACCTGCGGCGATCGGCTCGCTACCGTGTTGGGCGTCGTGTGCAGGCAACACCGCCTGCGACGCGGGAGCTCGGAGCACCGGGCTGAGAGGACGCTGACCGGGACGTCGACGGACGGACCGACGGCTGCGTCGACCGCAGGAACCTGACCGGGTAATGCCGGCGTAGGGAGTAGAGGTCAGATGACCACGTTCGAAGCACAGCCGCAGTCTGCCCAGGGCGCCCCCAGCAGCGAGCGCACCGGCTACCCGACCCCGGCCTGGCGCAAGTCCTACCGCGAGGGGTCGCGCCCCGACCTGCGCGTTCCGTACCGCGAGGTGCGGCTCACCAACGGCGGGTCCGTCCCGCTGTACGACACCTCCGGACCGTACACCGACCCGTCCTTCGAGCCCGATGTGCGGCGCGGCCTGCCCGCCCTGCGGGACGCCTGGATCCGCCAGCGCGGCGACGTCGAGGAGTACGACGGCCGCGAGCCGCGCCCCGAGGACGACGGGATCAAGCACACCTCGCCGCGCGGCGGGAACCTGCGCAACCTGGACGCCGTCTTCCCCGGCCGGCCGCGTCGCCCGCTGCGCGGTCGCGGTGGCGCCGCCGTCACCCAACTCGCCTACGCGAAGCGGGGTGTGGTGACGCCGGAGATGGAGTTCGTGGCGCTGCGCGAGGGCCTGGCGCCGGAGTACGTGCGTGCCGAGGTGGCCCGCGGCCGGGCCGTCATCCCGGTCAACGTGAACCACCCGGAGGTGGAGCCGGCCGTCATCGGCACCAACTTCCTGGTGAAGATCAACGCCAACATCGGCAACTCCGCCGTGACCTCCTCGATCGAGGAGGAGGTGGAGAAGATGACCTGGGCCACCCGCTGGGGCGCGGACACCGTCATGGACCTCTCCACCGGCCGCAACATCCACACCACCCGCGAGTGGATCCTGCGCAACTCCCCGGTGCCGATCGGCACCGTGCCGCTCTACCAGGCCCTGGAGAAGGTGGACGGCAGGGCCGAGGAGCTGAGCTGGGAGGTCTACCGGGACACGATCGTCGAGCAGTGCGAGCAGGGCGTCGACTACATGACCGTCCACGCCGGTGTGCTGCTGCGCTACGTCCCGCTCACCGCGCGCCGCAAGACCGGCATCGTCTCGCGCGGCGGCTCGATCATGGCGGCCTGGTGTCTGGCCCACCACCAGGAGAACTTCCTCTACACCAACTTCGAGGAACTCTGCTCCATCCTGGCCTCCTACGACGTCACCTTCTCGCTCGGCGACGGCCTGCGCCCGGGCTCGATCGCGGACGCCAACGACGAGGCGCAGTTCGCCGAGCTGAAGACCCTCGGCGAGCTCGGCCGGATCGCCCGTGAGCACGACGTCCAGGTGATGATCGAGGGCCCGGGCCACGTCCCGATGAACAAGATCAAGGAGAACATGGATCTCCAGAAGGAGATCTGCGACGAGGCGCCGTTCTACACCCTCGGCCCGCTGACCACGGACGTCGCCCCCGGCTACGACCACATCACCTCGGGCATCGGCGCCGCGATGATCGCCTGGTGGGGCACCGCGATGCTCTGCTACGTGACCCCCAAGGAGCACCTGGGCCTGCCCAACCGGGACGACGTCAAGACCGGCGTGATCACCTACAAGATCGCCGCCCACGCCGCCGACCTGGCCAAGGGCCACCCCGGCGCCCAGGCCTGGGACGACGCCCTCTCCGACGCCCGCTTCGAGTTCCGCTGGGAGGACCAGTTCAACCTGGCCCTCGACCCGGAGACCGCCCGCGCCTTCCACGACGAGACCCTCCCCGCCGAGCCCGCCAAGACCGCGCACTTCTGCTCGATGTGCGGCCCGAAGTTCTGTTCGATGAAGATCTCCCAGAAGATCCGCGACGAGCACGGTGACGGATCGACGGCCGTCTCCAGCGGGTTCGACGCCGAGGCCCTGGCGGGCATGGCCGAGAAGTCGGCCGAGTTCGCGGCCCAGGGCAACCGGGTCTACCTCCCGCTGGCCGACTGACGGCAGGTGCCGAGGCGCTGTGCTGGGACCCCGACGGCGGTGTCCGGCACAGCGCCGCGCACGTTCGGGTGCGCGGGTGGAATCCGGTGGGCGGATTCTCGGGTGTAGGTCAGAGCCCGAGGATTTCGCGAATGAGGCCGAGCTTGCGCTCCGGGGAGAGATTCTGGGGACGGCCGGTGAGCAGGCCGTTCAGGACCGCGGGGACGTCGGAGCCGTCGGGAGCCTGGACCGCGTCGATGACCTGGCAGCGCAGGCCGCCGTCCCGGAGGAACACCCACAGGTCGTGTTCCTTCCGCGGCTCGCCGTTCTCCCTCGGGGAGAGCCGCCACGCCGGGAACCAACCGAGCCCCTCCTCGGTAAGGCGTTCGGCCAGTTCTTCCAGGACGTACTTGCCGAGTCTTCGGTAGCCGACTTCCGCGCGCAGTTCACCGAGGGTGACCCTGAGGAGGCCACCTGCGGCACGGCAGCGCTCGGCCACCGTGCCGGCGTCACCGGCGGCCGCAGTGAGCGCCTCTTCCTGCGGATTCGTTAGGTCGTTCATGATCGGGCCAACGATTGGGATCACGGGGCGATACGTGATTCACCGGCCCGGGCGCGGCCAAGAGGAAAAAACGGTACTGCTATGGCGTTGGCGGCGACCCGGGTAGCCCCCATCCCCCCGGCCGACAGCTGCCGGCCGTCGGCTGCCAGTGGAGGGACAAACCCGCCATTTGGTACGTAGACGAATGACGCTGAGGGATGGGGGCCATTCCCCGATCGGCGCTGGTGCGTCACTCTGTTGCATCTTTATCACTCTCTTCTTTCCATGTTGTTGTTGCACGGTGTAGTGAGTTGGTGACTCTCCATCACCTGCCCTGGTCGGCTCCGATCGTCGAAAGCCCTCCGGCGCGAGTGCGAGGGCGTGAGGCCTGACCGGAAACCACCAGCGGCGCTCCGAATGCCCTCTTCGGGTGACGGAGTTCAACGGCGACAAGAAAGGGTCCTGTCCTATGGCAGTCGATGCCATGTTGTCCGCTCCACCGGGACGAGGGCGTAGACGCACTCGACTCGCGGGGGCGTCCGTCCTGCTGTCCGGACTGACGTTGCTCGCGACGGCCGGCCTGGTCCCCAGCCCCGCGCACGCCGCAACCGCACCGGTGGGGCTGGGGACTGATACCAGCTATGCGATCCTGGCGGGCTCAACCGTCACCAACACCGGCCCCAGCGTCATCAACGGCGACCTGGGGCTCTTCCCGGGCACCAGCGTGACGGGCTTTCCCCCCGGAGCCGTGAACGGGGTTCAGCACGTCAACGACGCGCAGGCGGCGCAGGCCCAGTCCGACCTCGTCATCGCCTACAACGATGCCGCCGGCCGGGCCCCCACGGCCATCCTGACCTCGCCCGGCGACATCGGAGGGCTGACGCTGACGCCCGGCGTCTACAAGGCGAGTTCGTCGCTGAACCTCACCGGGACCGTCACCCTCGACGCGATGGGCGACCCGAACGCCGTCTTCATCTTCCAGATCGGCTCCACCCTCATCACGGCTCCGTCGAGCGTCGTCAGCCTGGTCAACGGAGCACAGCCCTGCAATGTGTTCTGGCAGGTCGGCAGCTCTGCCACCATCGATGTCGACTCCTTCTTCAAGGGCAACATCCTGGCCCTCACATCCATCAGCGTGAACCACGCCTCGGTGATCGAAGGCCGTGCCCTGGCGCGCAACGGCGCTGTCACTCTGGACGACAACACCATCACGAGGGCGGCCTGCACCGTCGGCCCGCCCGGACCGAGTGGCCCGCCCGGACCGAGCGGCCCGCCCGGACCGAGCGGCCCGCCCGGACCGAGTGGGCCCGCCGGTCCTCCCGGTGCTGCCGGTTCCCCGGGGGCACCTGGACCTAACGGTGCTCCGGGGGTGGCGGGCTCCCCGGGTGCTCCGGGTGCTCCCGGCCCCAACGGTGCTCCCGGTGCCCCCGGTGCCAATGGTTCGCCCGGTGCTCCGGGTGCTCCTGGCCCCAACGGTGCTCCGGGTGCTCCGGGTGCTCCCGGCCCCAACGGTGCTCCCGGTGCCCCCGGTGCCAATGGTTCGCCCGGTGCCCCCGGTGCACCCGGTCCCAATGGTGCTCCGGGCGTGGCGGGCTCCCCGGGCGCTCCGGGCGCCCCCGGGCCCAACGGTGCTCCCGGCGCCCCCGGTGCACCTGGTCCCAATGGCGCTCCTGGCGCCCCCGGTGCGAATGGTTCGCCGGGTGCGAATGGCTCGCCAGGGGCTAACGGATCGCCGGGGGCCAATGGCTCGCCGGGGGCTAATGGCTCCCCGGGTGCCAACGGCTCGCCAGGGGCTAACGGTTCGCCCGGGGCGAATGGCTCCCCGGGTGCCAATGGCTCGCCGGGTGCCAACGGTTCGCCGGGGGCTAATGGCTCGCCGGGTGCGAATGGTTCGCCAGGGGCTAACGGTTCGCCGGGTGCCAACGGTTCGCCAGGTGCCAACGGTTCGCCAGGGGCGAATGGCTCCCCGGGTGCCAACGGTTCGCCGGGGGCCAACGGCTCACCCGGCCCTGCCGGTCCTGCTGGTCCGGCCGGCCCATCAGGTCCTGCTGGTCCGGCCGGTCCGGCCGGTCCTGCTGGTCCGGCCGGACCGCCCCAGTCTCCAGGCGGTCACGGTGGTCAGGGTCACGGCGGCCATGAGCAAGGTGATCACGGGAAGGAGCAGGGCAACCACGGCAACGTTCCGGCCGACCACGGGAACGGCAATGGCGGTCACGAACAGGGCAACCACGGCAACGTTCCGGCCGACCACGGCAACGGCAATGGCGGTCACGAACAGGGTGTGCCGGTCGTGCGTCCGCACGAGTCGGGGCAAGCACTCGCTGCCACCGGCTCCGACAAGTCGATCGTCATGGCGGTCGGTTCGGCGGCCGCCGTCGTGCTGGGAGGCTCAATCCTCATCCTCGTGAGGCGCAGCGGACGAGCCGCAGCTCGCCGTCGGCACTAGCCCTCGCCGTGATGGGCGGCGCGCGTCAGGAGTGGGTCCACTTCCCGCCGACGGACTGACGCTCGTCCACGCGTGGCGCTGTCCCGGGTAGCCGGAAGGCCGTTCGAGACAGCGCCACGCCCTTGGCCGGAACGGTGGTCGGATCGGTGTTCCCGGCCTGTTCGCGGGCTGATCGGCCTGACCCGGCACTGTCCGTCGCGGCGGCGCGCCAGGCCAGTCCTGCGGTCGCGTGGGTGGGCCCATCGGGGCGTCGGTCCAGCGACGAGGTGTTGGTCTCGGCCCGAAGTTCTGCTCGATGAAGATCTCCCAGAAGATCCGCGACGAGCACGGTGACGGATCGACGGCCGTCTCCAGCGGGTTCGATGCCGAGGCTCTGGCGGGCATGGCCGAGAAGTGGGCCGAGTTCGCGGCCCGGGGCAACCGGGTCTATCTTCCGCTCGCCGACTGACCATGCGCGTCGTCGACCCTGCTCCGGGAGCCGGACGGGCTTCCCGGAGCAGGGTCGGCAGGTGCCTGGTGCGGGGCCGGCCGGGTGCCGTGGGTCACGCGGGCGCGGCGGTGAGCAGGCCGGTGGCGCGGTCCGCGGTGAGCACGCCGAGGATGTAGCCGTCCTCGTCGACGACGGGCCAGACCGCCAGGTGCTTGATCCGCATGGCGATCGAGGCCAGGGTCAGGCCCATGGTCGGCCAGGCGAACGGGCCGCGCTGGTGGGTGGTGGCGCTGACGGCGGTCCGCTCGGTGTACCAGGAGCGGGTGAGGAACGGGTGGAGTCCGGTGCGGGTGACCAGCCCTTCGCACCGGCCGTCGTGGCCGCGGACGAGGAGGTAGTCCAGGTGGGCGCCGCGGAGGATGTCGTCGGCCTGGTCGACGGTGCTGTCGTCGGCGATCTGGTAGTCGCAGGGTTCCATGGCGTCGGCGACCGTGAGGCCGTGGCCGGGCCGTGCGGGCTGGGGCGTGCGAGTGGTCACGGCATTCACCGTTCCCGTCTCCGGCCGCCCGCCGGGGCGGGGTCTGCCGGGCTGTCCTGCACCCAGAACGAAGCCGGAACGGGGACCGGGATGCGGGATGCCCTGGATGTCTCCGAGGCTACTCCTGCGGTGGTCGGCCCGGGGGAGGTTACGGCGGAGTAGCGTGGGGAGTAACCGAGGACATTCCGGACACCGGCATCAGCGTCGACGTCGCCCTGGGTCATGACGGGTCCCTCGTGGACCGGACGGGCGGCCTCAGATGATGCCGATCCCCCTCCCCATTCCTTCCTCCCCCGGGCCGTGGACGGCGCCCGGTGCCCCGCTGCTGCCGCGCTTGGAGCTGGAGCCGACGATGTCGCGGGAGGGTGTCTTCGACGGGGCCTGGTGGCCCCGTTCGAACGAGGTCCTCGCCGAACTGCCGGACCTGATCACCGCGCTCGGCGCCCACTTCGGGCGCATCCTGCGGGTCGGCCTCGACACCGAGGCCTGGGACGGTGTGCCCCGGTCCGTCGCCGCGAACGGCCTGGTGGTGAGGATCAACTGGTTCGCCGGCAGCGACGCGACGATCAGCGTCACCCGGGGCCTCCAGGACCACTTCCTCCTGCTGGTGGTGCCGCCCGGCACCGACCCGACAACGGCCGCCTCGGCGATGGCCGGAGCCTCCGCGACCGGGAACCACACTCCGGCGGCGGAGCTGCTGCTCGGCCGACCGCTGGTCGTCGTCGCGCCCGGCCGGATTCACGGCTGAAGCCGTCCTCGATGAAGACCTCCCGGCCTCGATGGAGAACGCCGGTGGAGAACACCAACGGGAGAGGTCGTCGGGAGAAGTCGTCGAAAACCTTCACGGCGAGCGATGAGTTTCCGGGACACCCGGGGTCTACCCCTGTGCGAGCGACGGACGTGACCACGGAGGAGATCCCGAGATCACCGAGATCCGGGTCGGCGAGTTCTTCGCGATGGTGGAGGAGGGCTCGGGCATGTGCTCCACCCTCACCTTCACCGGGCTCGACGGGGGCGGCACCCGGGTGGTGCTGCACCAGACCGGGGTGCCGGAGATGTTCCGCGGCCCGGAGGCCGAGGCGGGGCTCAACTCCAGTTTCGACCGGCTGGTCGAGCACCTCGCCGGCCGGAACTGACGGGCGCGGCGCTCCCGGTGTGCCCGCCCCGGGCCACCCCCGTGGGCCCGGGGCGGGCACACGGTCTGTTGGCCGTGCGCCGGGGGTGAACGGTCAGTTGGCCGCGTCCTGGGGGTACCAGCGGAGTTCGACGGTGTTGCCGTCCGGGTCCTGGACGTAGACGGAGGTGGCGGTGCCGCGGGCGCCGTAGCGGGGGACGGGGCCCTCCAGGACGGTGAAGGTGCCCGCGTCGATGACCTCCTGCCAGTCGAGGGGCTCGACGGTGAGGCAGAAGTGGTCGACGTTGGACTCGTGCCGGGGGCCGTGGACCAGGTCGATGATGGTCCCGGCGCTGACCCGGATCGACGGGAAGGACACCTTGCCGGCGCGCCATTCGTCGACGCGGACGGGCTCCAGGCCCAGGGGGCCGGCGTAGAAGGCCAGCGAACGCTCGACGTCGGCGACGTTGAGGACCAGGTGGTCGAAGGCTACGACGCGCATGGGTGATCGGCTCCGCTCGGGTGGGGCTGTCGGGGACGGGTTCAACGATCCTCTCGGCCGGGCGGGTGATCAATGCGCGATCGCCGTAGGATCGTTGAGCCGGATTCAACGATCGAGGGACGGGGCGGGATGCTGGAGCGGTTGGAGATCGAGGTCTTCCTCGCGCTCGCCGGGGAGCTGCACTTCGGCCGGACCGCGGAGCGGCTGCACCTGACCACCGGGCGGGTCAGCCAGGTGGTGAAGAAGCTGGAGCGCCGGATCGGCGGGCAGTTGTTCGACCGCACCAGCCGGTCGGTCCGACTCACCCCGGTGGGGCGGCAGTTGGCGGACGACCTGACCCCGGTGGTGGCGGCGATGGAGGCGGCGCTGCGCCGGGCGGAGGACGCGAACCGGGGCGTCACCGGGGAGCTGCGGGTGGCGTTCCTCGGCGAGTGGACGGCGCCGGTGCTGCTCAAGGCGGTCGCGCTGTTCGGCGAGCGGCACCCGGACTGCCGGGTGGACGTGCGGGAGGTGCAGCTCTCCAACTCCCGGGCGAGCCTGGTGGACGGTTCGATCGACGTCCTGATCGCCTCCTACCCGTTCGACGGCATGGCCCGCGGGCCGGTGCTGCTGACCGAGCGGCGGGTCCTCGCGGTGGCGGCCGGACACCCCTTGGCCGGCGAGCGGTCGGTGTCGCTGGAGGTGCTCGCGGACCATCCGGTGGTGCAGTACCCGGAGGTCACCTCGGCGGGCTTCAAGCGCGACCGCACCCCCGGCCGGACCCCGTCCGGCCGCCCGGTGCCCAAGGGGCCGTCCGGCGGCACCTTCTCCGAGATGCTCAGCCTGGTCGCGATGGGCCGCGGCGTCCTCCCGGTCGGCGAACACTCCCGCCGCTACTACCCGCGCCCGGACGTCGCGTACGTGCCGATCCACGACGCGCCCCCGATCGAGCGCGGCCCGGTCTGGCTGGAGAGCAACACCACCGCCCGGGTCCGCGCCTTCGTGCGGGCGGCCACCGACGCCGTCGCGGAGTCGGTCGACCGGGCGACGCCGTTGTGCGTGCCGGCGGAGTCACCGGTGCCGGCGGAGTGACCGGTGCCGGCGGGGTGGCCGGTGGGGGTTTCAGGAGATCGCGCGCAGCCGGGGCCGCTCCGGGGCGAGCAGGCGGTCGAGGTGGGCGGCGGTGTCGTCGTCGGCGGGGAGCAGGACGAGGAGCTGCTGGGCGTCGTCGGTGAGGTCCAGGGTCTCGCGGTGGAGCCGGAGTTCGGGGCCGGACGGGTGGCGGAGGCGGAGCGGGCCCCGGCGGGGGACGAGGTGGTTGCCGATCCGCCGGGTGAACTCGGGGCCGGCGAGCGGGGCGAGTTCGGTGCTGAGCCATTCGGCGGACTCGACCGAGGGCCCGAGCCAGATGTCGAAGGCCTGCTCGTCGGCGATGTCGTCCCAGTCGGCGAACAGGGTGCGGGCGCGCGGGTCGGTGAAGACGTAGCGGGTGAGGTTCGGGGCCGGGGCGTCGAGCAGTCCGGCCGCGCCGAGGACGGCCGCGTAGCCGCTGGTGTGGGCGAGGACGTCGCCGAGGCGGTTGGTGACGGCGGCGATGCCCGGTTCGAGCAGGCGCAGGGTCTCGCGGACGGTGGGGCGCAGCTCGCGCGGGGCGGGGACGGGCCGGGCGTGGCCGGCGCACGCGCCGCCGGTGATCTTGGTGAGGTAGCGCACGTGGTTGCGCTCGGCGGGGTCGAGACTGAGGGCGTCGGCGAGCGCGTTGACCACGGCGGTGGAGGGGTTGCGGTCGCGGCCCTGCTCCAGCCGGGTCAGGTACTCGACGCTGATCCCGGCCCGGACGGCCAGGTCGGAGCGGCGCAGGCCGGGTGAGCGGCGGCGGCCGTGGTCGGGCAGGCCCAGCGTCTCCGGCTGGATGCTGTCGCGCTTCGCGCGGATGAAGTCCCCCAGTGGTGTGCCCATATGGCGAGCGTACGGTTGATCGTCGCGTGGAGGGTGGCCCTGCGGGGGCCAGCCTGGGCACGGCCTGGTTGCGGCCGTGCGGCGGGCGGAGAGTGGTCGCCATGGAGACGAACACGCACAAGCTGGTGATCATCCTCGGCAGCGTCCGGGAGGGCCGGTTCGGCCCGGTGGTGTCCTCGTGGGTGGCCGAGCAGGCCGCCTCGCACGGCGGCTTCGAGGTCGAGACGGTGGACCTCGCCGAGATCGATCTGCCGCTCGAACTTCCCGCCGCCTCACCGAAGTTCGCGGGTGACGGGTATCCGCGCCCGGCCGGGATGGCGAAGCTGACCGAGGCCCTGGAGGGCGCCGACGCCTTCGTCGTCGTCACGCCGGAGTACAACCACAGCTACCCGGCCTCGCTGAAGGCCGCGATCGACTGGCACTTCACCCAGTGGACGGCCAAGCCGGTCGCCTTCGTCAGCTACGGCGGCGCGGCCGGCGGCCGGCATGCCGTGCTGCACCTGGAGAACGTGCTGACCGAGCTGCACGCGGTGACCATCCGGGACGGCCTGGCCTTCCCGAACTACTTCACCGCCTGGGCGGACGGCCGCCCGAACGACCCGCAGGCGCCCGGCTACGCCAAGGTCCTGCTCGACCAGCTGTCCTGGTGGGCGGGCGCGTTGAAGAACGCGCGGGCCGCCGCGCCGTACCCGGCGTGACCGGAACGGCGAAGGCGCCGGAGCGGGGAAAGGGACCGGGGCAGGGAAAGGGACCGGGGCAGGGAAGGCGCCGGAGCAGGGAGGCGCCTCAACCCGCCCTGCGCCGACGGTAGTAGTGCACGGTGAGCACGGCGAGCAGCGGTCCCCAGGCGGCCAGCGGCAGGTAGCCGACCCAGAACGCGACGGTCTGCCAGCCGTGGGTGATCAGCCCGATGTGCCGGTCGCCCCGGATGGTCAGGCCGAGCGAGAACATCACCATCGCGTACGGGAAGACCATCAGCGCCGCCGAGCCCAGCCCGGCCGGGACCACGGCGGCGAGCACCGGGACCGGGCGGCCGCCGAGGACGGGGATCCAGCGCGGCCACACCTCGCCCCAGCGGGCGACCAGGCCGAAGCAGAGGAGCGCCAGCGCCTCGCTGACCACGCTGAGCGCCAGGATGTACGCCCAGCCGCCGTCGAACGAGGCCGGGTCCTGCTCCGGCGGCGTCGGGCCGTGGTCGAGCAGCGGCAGCCCGAGGATGAAGCCGCCGATCCGCCAGAGGCAGGAGGGCAGGACCGCCAGGGTGATCGCGTAACCGGTCCGGACCGCCCAGCGCGGTGTGCCCGGTGCGGGTGTGCCGTGCAGTCGTGCCGCGATCGTCCGTGCGCCCATGGTTCCGCCTCCGGCCCGGGCGGACGCCGTCCGTCCGCCACCGCTCCGACCCTCCCGGAGCGCGCGGGCGGGGGCGTCCTCACCCGGGCTGAAACCGGGCGCGCCCGCTCCCCCGGGCGGGGGAGCGGGCGGTCGCCGCAGTGACGAGGTCAGGGCAGCAGCAGCCCCCAGGACAGGGCCCAGGGCAGAAAGACCACCCCGGCCAGCAGCAGTGCGCCCAGCCGGACCCGGTCGGCCGCCGGGGCGGCGGCCAGGGCGGCCCGCTCCCGCCGGGCGCCGGCCGCGGCGACGGCGGCCGCCCCGAGCGCGAACAGCGCGAGCAGCTGGACGGCCAGCCAGACCACCGGGCGGCCGAACAGGACCGGGCCGGGGAACATCGCGGCGGTGACCGTCAGGAAGAGCAGGTACCCGAGGGCGCCCAGGAGGGCGGCCGTCCCGGTGAGGGCGGCCCAGCGGGCGGCCCGGGGCAGGGCGGCGGGGCGCGGCCGGCGGCGCAGGCGGCGGGCGGCGCCGGTCAGCGCGTAGCCCGCGAAGCCGGTCAGGCACAGCAGGGTGGCGACGGCCTCGACCCAGGTGGACTCGTACCAGGGGAGCGGATCGAGCGCGCGGCTGCGGGTGTCCTGCTGCGGGGCCGGGTCGGTGGAGGCGGTGGGCAGGCCGGTGGCGAGCCGCTGGATCCAGGCGGACTCGGCCTCGGCGTAGTCCGCCGGGAGCCGGTCGGGCCGGTCGTAGCCGTCGTCCGCGGTGAGGTGCAGGTTGTGCCGGACGTCGGGGACGGTCCGCAGCGTGTAGTGGGTGTTGCCGCCGCGGTCGAGGGCCCGGCGGATGATCGTCGCGCTCTCCTCGGGGGCGGCCTCGCGGTCGAGGGTGCCCCACTCGGCCAGGACCGGCTGCCGGACCCGCTCCCACGCCGGCACCGGATCGTAGTCGGCCTGCGGGAAGAGTCCGGCGGCGGTGAGCTGCCGGACGGAGGTGTCCGAGAGCGCGTCGATCAGTGAGCCGTGGACGCCCGCGTGGCGCAGGTAGCCCCGGTACGCCCAGGCCTGTTGGCGAGCGGGGGTGAGGCCGACCGCGCCGACGGTGACCAGGTACGTCGCCTCGGTGGTGCGGGTGGCGGCGAGCGAGGCCACCCAGGCGCCCTCGGACAGGCCCCACAGGCCGACCCGGTCCGGCGCGACCTCCGGCCGGGCGCGCAGCAGCCGGACGGCGGCCAGGGCGTCCTCGGCCAGCTGCCCGTAGTCCCGGTGGGTCATCGAGTAGCCGTCGGTGCGCTTGTCGAAGACCAGCGTGGTGACGCCGTGCCGGGCGTACGCCTCGGCGGCGGCCCGCAGTTCGGCCAGCGGGCCCGGCCCGGCCCCGGGGACCATGACCAGCCCGGGGCCGCGGGTGCCGGCCGTCGCGGCGGGGGCGGCCAGCAGCAGGCCGTGCAGGACGGTGCCGCCGGCGCCGGTGAAGTCGACCGGGTCGGCGACCGGACTGCCCGTCGCCGACGTGGCGCTCGCGGGTGTGGTGCTCGCCGCCGTGCCGCTCACGGCCGCGGCACCCGCCGGTCCGCCGGTGAGGAGCAGCCCCGGCAGGGCCGCGAGTAAGGCGGTGAGCAGCAGCGCCGCTCCGGTGCGTGCTGATCGGACGGGTCCGGTGCTCATCGCCGCTCTCCCCCGGTCGTTCTCCTCCTGTGGGTTCCAGCCTGGCGGGCGGCGGAGTCCGGGGCGATGGTGGTCGCACCCGGACCGGGGGTGGGGATGTCCCCCGGAAGCGCCCCGGGCACCCGGGGCGTCGCGGAGGGCTCAGCGGACCTCGTCGGGCCCGGTGAAGTCGGGCGGTGTGTACCCGGGGCCGGTGAAGTCGGGCGGGGTGAAGGCGGCCGGGCGGGTCGTGCGGCCCCGGGGGTCGGTCAGCCCCTCGGGGCCGGGGCTGGTGAACGCGGGCGAGGTGTAGCCGGGGCTGCTGAAGTCGGGGCCCTCGTGGCCCGGGCCGTCGTGGTCGGGGCTCTCGTGGCCCGGGCCGTCGTGGTCGGGCCGGGCGGCCGGGCCCGGCACCGGCGGCAGCGCGTCGAGCAGGTACGGGAGGATTCCGCGCTCGCGCAGCGCGCCGCGCCACTCGCGGTGGGCGTCGCCGAGTTCGGCGGCGAGCTCCGGGTCGGTGCCGGCCGGGGCGGTCGCGGCGCCTTCGCGCAGGGCGGTGAGCAGCAGCCCGATGACGCCGATGGCCATCGCGGCGACCCCGGCGGCGAGGGCCACCCACCCGGCCGTGACCAGGGAGCGGGCGAGGGCGAGGTTCGGACCGGCGGCGCGCAGCAGGTAGCCGATCAGCAGCAGGAACAGGGCGGCGGCCCAGGCCAGGATCGGGGTGAGCACGGTGAGGACGGGGAACAGTCCGGCACCGCCGCCCCCGGAGCGCAGCTGGCTGAGCAGCCCGGGGGCGGCCGGTTCGCTGCCGGGCGGCGGCGGGGGCGTGCTGTGCAGGCTCTCGCGCAGCCGGGTGTAGTGGGTGTACTCGGTGGCGGCCGCGGCGTTGACGCGGTCGGCGTCGCGCAGGGCGCGGATGCGCAGCTGGTCGGTGGTGAGCGCGCCGGGTGCGCGCAGGGCGGTGAGGACGGCGCGGTCGCGCAGGGCTTCCGTGAGGAGGCGCTCGTACTCCGGGCGGTCCTCGGCGAGCAGTGGCGGGGGGTTGGACATGGGGACCCCGTTCGTGCGGACCCCGTTCGCTCCGCCCCGGGGGCGCGCGGCCCTCAGGACGCCGAAACGGGCGCGGAGGCGGGCCGCCGGACGGGCGGCCGGGTGTGGTGTGCCTCATGGTAGGGGCGGGCGCGCCCGGGCTGACAGTCGGTTTCCGGAATTTCGCGCCCCGGGACGCGCGCGTGCGACCGCCCGAGCGCCGGGAACAACTGTTCTACGGCGATGGTCGGTTGACGATCGGTCGGCAGCCGGAGGGCGATCCGGCCGATGGAGCGGCCGCGCGCCTCAGCCGATGGGCAGCCGGGCGACCAGCAGCCGCCCCTCCATGGTGACGCCGCCGTCCATCGCCACCGCGAGGTCGTCCGCGTACACGTACGGCCCGGGGATGTGCGGCGGCTGGCCGTCGTCGTTGTGCACCGCGCCGGTGAGGTACGGGATGGGGCTGTGCCCGTGCACGATCCGGCTGCCGCCGTAGGTGTCCAGCAGCTCGTGGACGGCCATCGGGCCGGCGTCGCCGCGGAAGGCGAACCGCTTGGTGAAGCGGCGGAAGCAGTCCCACCACTCGTCCACGCTGCCGTCGGCGAGCAGGCCGTGCACCGCGTCGTTGACGTCGGGGATGGACTCGCCGTACTCCAGGTACGCGGTGGTGTCGGAGTGCAGCAGCAGGTGGCCGTCCTCGACCGCCATGGCGGGCAGCCGGGAGAGCCAGCTGATGTGGTGCGCCTCCAGCCGGTCCAGGTCGCTCTGCTGGCCTCCGTTGAGCCGCCAGGCGGCGAGGAAGGAGGCGGTGCCGGCGGTGGACTGGACGGGCTCGTCGCCGTACTTGGCGGCGCCGAGGAAGAGCAGTTCGTGGTTGCCCATCAGGGCGCGGCAGTAGCCGCCGGCCGCGGCGGCCTCGGCGGCCAGCTGCATGACCAGGTCGATGACGCCGATGCCGTCGGGGCCGCGGTCGGTGAAGTCGCCGAGGAACCAGATCCGGGCGCGGCCGGCCGACCAGTGGCCGTCGGCGTCGATCAGGCCCTGGCCGTGCAGCGCGGCGCGCAGCTCCTCCAGGTAGCCGTGCACGTCGCCGACGACGTAGACCGGGCCGGGGGGCTCGCCGGGGCCGGGGGCCGGGTACGGGTAGGTGGGCGCGGCGGGGTCGGGCAGCGGCGGGCCGAGTTCGATCGTCGGCGGGTCGTCGCGGCCGTCGAGCCCGAGTGCGGGGGAGGGCTGGTCGGGCAGGGTGGGTTCGTAGCCGGTCTGGTCCCGGCCGTCGTAGCCGCCCTGCTCCCGCGCGTCGTAGCCGGTCTGGTCCTGGCCGTCGTAGCCGGCCTGCTCCCGGCTCTCGTAGCCGCCTTGCTCCCCGCCCGCGTAGCCCGTGCGCTCCTCGTACCCGGGGCCGTCCTCGTAGCCGCCCTGCCCCTGGTGTCCCTGGTGCTCCTGCTGTCCCTGGTGTTCCTGCTGTCCCTGGTGTTCCTGATGTCCCTGCTGCGAGAAGGCCGGGGCCTGGTCCATGCCGATGCCCTGGGCGTGCACGGTGTGGCCCTGGCCGTCGGCGGGCCAGTGCTGCTCCAGGTAGCGGGCTCCGCCGTAGCCGCTGTAGGTCTCCCCGTCGTGGCCCTCCCCCTCGTAGGGTGCGGCGGGGTAGCCGGTGGCGGCGTCGGGTTCGTAATAGGTGCCGTACGGCAGCACGTCGAGGTCCGGCTGGTGGCGGGGGACCGAGTGGGGGTGCTCGGGCCCGGGGAAGCGGTCCTCGGGTGTCATTCGCCCATCATAGGAAGACCACTCTCCCGGCGTCGTCACCTGGTGGGTATCCAATCCTCCGGAGCGTCAGCCGGGCGGTCCCGCAAGGTCCGTTTTGTCCCGGCTCGGCATGGTCTCGTCAGCTGTGGCGGGGCCGCGCGGCCCGGCCTCGGGGCCGCTGCGGCGTGGTGGTCTATACCTCGCCCGGGGCCCGGGGCGGGCTGACGGTGGTGCGCGGACTCCGGCGCTGGGAGGACGCGCGGACGATCAGCTCGGTCGGCATCAGGGTGCCGGGCGGCGGCCCGGTGCCGGCGGTGCGGAACCGCGGCGGGAAGAGCCGGGCGATGTCGACGCCCGTCCCGGAGTCCACGCCCTCGATCGCGTCGATGAGCAGGTTGACCACCGTGGTGCCGATCTTGCGCGGCTTGAGCGAGAGCGTGGTGATCGGCGGCTCGGTGGTCGCGTAGACGTCGCTCTCGCTGCAGCAGACCAGCAGCAGGTCGTCCGGCACCCGGAGGCCGTAGCGGCGGGCGGCGGCCAGCAGGTCGGTGCCGTTGGGGTCGAACAGTCCGTAGACGGCGTCCGGCCGGTCGGGGCGGGCGAGCAGCCGGTCGGCGGCGACGGCGCCGGCGGCCGGGTCGTGCGCCGGGTAGGTCTCGTACACCGGCTCCTGCCCGACCTTGGCGCACCAGCCGAGGTAGGCCTCGGTGGAGAGCCGGGTGTAGGTGTCGGTGCTGGTGCCGGTGAGCAGGCCGATCCGGCGGGCGCCGGCCTCGGAGAGGTGGTCGAGGATGCCGAGCACGGCGGCCTCGTGGTCGTTGTCGACCCAGGCGGTGACCGGGCAGTTGCCGGGCTTGCCGTCGCTGACCACCGGCACGCCGGACCGGTAGAGCTCGCTCACCAGGGGGTCCTGGTCGGGCGGGTCGATCACCACGGTGCCGTCCAGGGCGATGTTGCCCCAGACGTCGTGGCGGGAGGAGGCGGGCAGCACCACCAGCGCGTAGCCGCGGCCCAGGGCGGCGCTGGTGGCGGCCCGGGCCATCTCGGCGAAGTACGCGAACTCGGTGAAGGTGAACGGCTCTTCACCGTAGGTCGTGACGGTCAGGCCGATCAGGCCGGACCGTCCCGTGCGCAGGGTGCGGGCGGCCGCGGAGGGGCGGTAGCCGAGGCGCTCGGCGACCTCGCGCACCCGGCTGCGGGTCTCGTCGGGCAGGCGGCCCTTTCCGTTCAGCGCATCGGAGACAGTGGTGATCGACACTCCGGCGGCTGCTGCCACATCCCGGATGCCGGCCCGTTCCAGACGCCGTGAGGTGGTGGGACGCCGACCGCTCTGGTTGGCTGCTGCTGTCATGGCGGACCGATCGTATGGCTCCTGACAAGGGTCTGTGACCGGCGCATCGGAAGCCCCCAGAGATACGTTTCTCCAAGAGTGAGCCGGGGTGCGCCCCTTCGATACCCGCCTGAAACCAGGCCTCTTACCTCTGACATGTGCCAAAGGAACCGGGCAGAATGGCTGATCTGCGCCTGTAACCCGACCGGGCATCTCACTCCTACGGGTGAGGGCGGTCGGTATCGTGCAAGGCACCCGACCGGGGAGTCCGGGCGCGTCACGAGGTCCCGGGCACGGAGGCGACCCCGTCCGTGGCGGGCGAGCGCACCGGAGAGTTCCGCAACTGGAAACGGAGTACGACCGTGAGCAGTGGTACGTCAGCGCAGGGCCCGCGGCTGCGGCCGACCCTCGACGGCATCCCCACGTACAAGCCCGGCAAGCCGGCCGGCGCCGACGCCTACAAGCTGTCCTCGAACGAGAACCCCTACGAGCCGCTGCCCGGTGTCCTGGAGACCGCGGTCAAGGCGGCCGGTTCGCTCAACCGCTACCCCGACATGGGGGTCACCGAGCTGACCTCGGTGCTGGCCGAGCGCTTCGGGGTGCCCGCCGAGCACATCGCCACCGGCACCGGCTCGGTCGGCATCGCCCAGTCGCTGGTGCTCGCCACGGCCGGCCCGGGCGACGAGGTGGTCTTCGCCTGGCGCTCCTTCGAGGCGTACCCGATCGTCGCCACGGTCTCCGGGGCGACGCCCGTCCCGGTGCCGCTCAAGGCGAACGGCGACCACGACCTGGACGCGATGCTCGCCGCGGTCACTCCGAACACCCGACTGATCTTCGTCTGCAACCCCAACAACCCCACCGGCAACGTGATCCACCGCGCCGAGCTGGAGCGCTTCCTGGACGCCGTCCCCGGCGACGTCCTGGTCGTGGTGGACGAGGCCTACATCGAGTTCATCCGCGACCCCGAGGTGCCCAACGGCATCGACCTCTACCGGGACCGCCCGAACGTGTGCGTGCTGCGCACCTTCTCCAAGGCGTACGGCCTGGCGGGCCTGCGGGTCGGCTTCGCCATCGCGCACGAGCCGGTGGCGGCCGCGCTGCGCAAGGTCGCCACCCCCTTCGGCGTGAGCCGGATCGCCCAGGACGCCGCCATCGCCTCGCTGCGCGCCGAGGAGGCGCTGCTGGAGCGGGTCGAGGCACTGGTCGAGGAGCGCACCCGGGTGGTGGCCGGACTGCGCGCCCAGGGCTGGGAGATCCCGGACTCGCAGGCCAACTTCGTCTGGCTCTGGCTCGGCGAGCGTTCGCCGGAGTTCGCCGCCGCGTGCGCCGAGGCCGGCGTGATCGTGCGGCCGTTCCCGGAGGGCGTGCGGGTGTCGATCGGCGAGGCCGAGGGCAACTCGATCTTCCTGTCGGTGGCGGAGGCCTTCCGCAAGTCGCTCTGACGTCCTGTTGGTGGCCGCAGGGGCGTGCCGGTTCTCCGGTGCGCCCCTGCGGCGTTCCGCACGGCTGCCGCGGGTTCCGTACCCTGCGGCGTTCCGGGCGGCTGCCGCCGGTCCCGCCCGACTCCGTGAGAACGCCCTCAGAACGTCCTGCCGGATGCCTGGAGGTCGCTGGGAGCCCGCTGGGAGTTCCGTCAACGGCCGCCCACGGGGCCGCCAAGACGCCCGCACGGGAGGGGTGCTCTGTCCGCAATGCCCGGATCCGGCCGGTCAGGCTTCTCCCAGCCGGCGTCCAGGACGACGCAAGAGGGCCCCGGGAAGCTGTCCGGCATGAAGGTGCTCCCACGGCGGCGAGGCGCCGTCCTCGTCAATTCCGCGCTCGGCGTGGCCCTGCTGGGCGGTGCCGCCCTGGTGTACGCCACGGTCAGCGGCAGTTCCGGCCCGGCTTCCGCGAAGCCCGTGGCCCGTACCGCGACGGTGGCCAAGGGCACCGTCCTGGCCACCGTGTCCGGATCCGGCACCCTGGTCTCACCGACCGACGCGGCCCAGGACTTCACCACCGGCGGCAGGCTCACCGCGGTCGAGGTCGCGGTCGGGGACGCCGTGAAGAAGGGTCAGGTGCTCGCCACCGTCGACACCACGGCGGCCCAGCAGCAGGCGGACGCGGCCCAGGCCGCGCTCACCACGGCCCAGGCCAACCTCACCAAGGCCCAGGCCGGGGTCACCACCACGACCACCGAGCAGCTGCCGGGCGCCACCTCCGCCGCCTCTCCGGGCGCCGGGGCCGGCAGCGGTGGCCGCGGGGCGGGCGGGAGCAGTACGCCCGCCCCGCAGACCACCACCATCACCACCACCAAGGTCGACGACGCGGCCGTGGCCCAGGCCCAGCAGCAGGTCGCCACCGCGCAGACCAACCTCGCCAACGCCCGGGCGGCGCTGACCGGCACCACCCTGACCGCCTCGGTGGACGGCACGGTCGCCTCGGTCTCCGGCAAGGTCGGCGACACCGTCGGGCCCACCGGCTCCGGCGCCTCCTCGTCCTCCGCCACCAAGTCCACGGGCAGCGGCGCGAGTTCGACGTCCGCTCCGAGCGGCTTCATCGTGCTCACCAACCCGACCGGGATGCAGGTCACCGCGAACTTCTCCGAGCTCGACTCGCTCAAGCTGAAGAAGGGCGAGGCGGCCACCGTCACCCTGAACGCCCAGTCCGACACCAAGCTCAACGCGACCGTCCTGTCGGTCAGTTCGCTGCCCACCGGCAGCGGATCCGGCGGCGCGGCCGGCTCCGCGGCCGTCCAGTACGCGGCCACGCTCCAGATCACCGGCGACACCAGCACGCTGCGCACCGGCCTCAGCGCCACCGTCCAGGTGATCACCGGCGAGGCCGACAACGCGCTCTCGCTGCCCACCTCCGCGCTCTCCGGCACCGGAACGTCGCGCACCGCGACCCTGGTGCAGCCGGACGGCGCCTCCGAGCGGGTCACCGTCGGCGTCGGGGTCGAGGGCGACAGCACGGTGCAGGTGGTCTCCGGGCTGAAGGAGGGCGACAAGGTCGAACTCCCCACCACCAGTGGCGGCAACGGCTTCCCGAACGCCTCCTTCCCGGGCCTCGGCGGCAACCGGGGCGGGGCCGGGGGAGCCGCGGGCGGCGGGGTCTTCCCGGGCGGCGGAGGTGGCACCGGCGGCGGGGCCGGTCGCGGCGGCAAGGGCTGAGACCGATCATGCGTCACGTCATCGACAAGCGCGTCCCCGCGCATCCCGTCCCGGTGATCCGGATCCGCCGGCTCACCAAGGCGTACGGGCACGGCGACGCCACCGTGCACGCGCTGCGCGGCCCCTCCGACCCGGAGACCGGCGAGCCGCAGGGCGTCGACCTGGACATCGAGCAGGGCGACTTCGTCGCCGTGATGGGCAGCTCCGGCTCCGGCAAGTCCACCCTGATGAACATCCTCGGCTGCCTGGACGTCCCGACCGCCGGCCGCTACCTGCTGGACGGCACCGACGTCGGACACCTGGACGAGCAGCAGCTCGCACTGGTGCGCAACCGCAGGATCGGCTTCGTCTTCCAGTCCTTCAACCTGGTGCCCCGCACCACCGCCCTCGCCCAGGTCGAGCTGCCGCTCGCCTACGCGGGCGTCCGCACCGCCGAACGGCGCCGCCGGGCGATGGCCGCGCTGTCGCTGGTCGGGCTCGCCGAGCGGGCCGGGCACAAGCCCAACGAGCTCTCCGGCGGCCAGCAGCAGCGCGTCGCGGTGGCGCGGGCACTGGTGACGGCGCCCGCGATGCTGCTCGCCGACGAGCCGACCGGCAACCTCGACAGCCGCTCGACGGAGGAGGTGCTCGCCCTGATCGACGGGCTCAACGCCACCGGCCGCACGGTCGTGCTGATCACCCACGAGGACGAGGTCGCCCGGCACGCCAAGCGGGTGCTGCGGCTGGTCGACGGGCAGATCGTGAGCGACCTGAGGCAGGCGCCCGTGGAGGGGCCGCCGCCCTTCCTGGACGCGGCGTTCGCGGAGGCCGCGGTCGCGGAGGTGTCGGCGTGATCCTCTGGCAGACACTCCGCTTCGCGGTCGGCGGCCTGGCCGCCAACAAGGTGCGCTCGGCGCTCACCATGCTCGGGGTGCTGATCGGCGTGGCCTCGGTGATCCTGCTGCTGGCGGTCGGCAACGGCTCGTCCGTGGCGGTCAAGGACTCGATCACCTCGCTCGGTACCAACTCGCTGACGGTCAGCTCCGGTTCGGCGAACGGCGGCTCCCGGGCCACCTCCGCGGTCAAGAAGCTCACGGTCGCCGACGCCAAGGCGCTGGCGAGCGACGGCGACTCGGGCGCCATCAAGTCGGTCGCCCCGGTGGTCACCACCAGCGGGACGGCGCTGTACGGGAACATCTCGTACAGCCCCGGCTCGATCGTCGGCACCTACCCGTCGTACTTCGAGACCGCCAACCAGAAGGTCGCCCACGGCGAGTACTTCACCGACGACGACGTGCTCGCCTCGCGCAAGGTCGCGGTGCTCGGCGCGACGACCGCCAAGCAGCTGTTCGACACCGAGAACCCGGTCGGCAAGTCCGTCGTCCTCGGCGGCACGCCGTTCACCGTGGTCGGCGTGCTCCAGGCCAAGGGCGGCAGCGGCTTCACCGACCCGGACGACGTGGTCATCGCCCCGCTCCCGACGGTGCAGAACGCCTTCACCGGCTTCGGCCCGGTCAACCAGATCCTGGTGCAGGCCTCGAACGCCGACAGCACCACGGCGGCCCAGTCCGAGATCACCCGGGTGCTGCTCGGCACGCACGCCATCGCCGACCCCACCAAGGCGGACTTCCGGATCACCAGCCAGGCCTCGCTGCTCACGGCGCGGGAGAGCACCACCAAGACCTTCACCGTGCTGCTCGGCGCGGTGGCGGCGATCTCGCTGCTGGTCGGCGGGATCGGCATCACCAACATCATGCTGGTGACGGTCACCGAGCGGACGCGCGAGATCGGCATCCGCAAGGCGCTCGGCGCGCCGCGCGCGGTCATCCTCGGGCAGTTCCTCACCGAGTCGACGCTGCTGTCGGTGATCGGCGCGGGGCTGGGCGTCGCGGCCGGGATCGCCGGCTCGCACTTCAGCATCGTCGGCATCACGCCGGTGGTGATCCCCGAATCGGTGCTCGGCGCGTTCGCCATCGCCGTCGCCATCGGGCTGTTCTTCGGCAGCTACCCCGCCAACCGGGCCGCCTCGCTGCGGCCGATCGACGCCCTCCGGCACGAGTAGGACTCCACTGTCATGAGCAAAGAGATCGCCAGGGTCAGCCCGGACGCCGGCACTCCGGCCGAGCAGGTCGCCCTGCTCGCCACCCCGCCGGACGCCCGCGACGTGAGCGCCGAACTGGCCGCGCCGCCCCGGCGGAAGCTGCCCTGGCTCAGCCTGGTGCTGGCGGGCGGCGTGATCGCCACCGGGGCCTTCGCGGGCGGAGTCTGGTACCAGCAGAACAACGGGACCCCGGGCGGCGGGAAGTCCTCCGCCCGGCCGGCCGCCGCCGCGGCGGCTTCGGGCGGCGGCTACGGGCAGGGGCAGAACGGCTCCCGGCGTGGTGGGCAGGGGCAGGGGCAGGGCGCCGGGCAGGGGGCGGGCCAAGGGGCAGGCCAGGGCGGGCAGAGCAAGGGAGGGCAGGCCGGCTTCGCCCGGGGCACGGTCAAGGCCGTCGACGGCAACACGGTGTACCTGACCGACACCAACGGCAACACCATCAAGGTCACCACCGGCGACGCGACGAAGGTCCAGCTCAACAAGGAGGGCAAGGTCGGAGACCTGCAGCCCGGCCAGAGCGTGACCGTCGTCGGCACCCCCGACGCCAACGGTGGCTACACGGCCAGCCAGCTCGTCGAAGGCGCCGCCGGTGCGGGCGGCTTCGGTGGCTTCGGCGGTGGTGGCGGGGCCGGTGGCGGTGCCGGGGCCGCTGGCGGCGCTCCCAGGAACCCGTCCGGCGGCTGACCCGGAGCCGACGGACGACCGCGAGGCCCTCGCCCCTTCGGTGGGCGAGGGCCTTCGCATGTGCTCAGCGCGGTACGAGGTGCCTCACCGGTTCCACACCGATTCCCGGTCCAGCTCCCGGAGCAGGTGGAGGAGGTTGAGGAGAGTGCTCACGGGCGCGTTGCCGAAGTCGACCAGGAGACGGCCGTCGAGGATGGTCTCACCGGC
Organism: Kitasatospora sp. NPDC041917; assembly: GCF_055589745.1. Classification (NCBI taxonomy): domain Bacteria; kingdom Bacillati; phylum Actinomycetota; class Actinomycetes; order Kitasatosporales; family Streptomycetaceae; genus Kitasatospora; species Kitasatospora sp. NPDC041917. Next base: position 93,729 of record NZ_JBVJBI010000008.1, read on the forward strand.
GGAGGCCGAGCCCCAGAGCAGCCCGTACGGGAGGCCGCGCCGGTGCAGCTCCCCGAGCAGCACGGTGATGTGCGCGGCGGTGAAGTCCCGCATCCGGGGGTCGTCCGGCGCGACCGGTTCGCGGGTCACGCGACGGAGTCCAGCTCGTACCAGACCGTTTTGCCGCGCTTCTGGGGGTCGACGCCCCAGCGGTGGGTGAGCCCGGAGACGAGCTGGAGGCCCCGGCCGGTCTCGGCGAGGAGGGGGAGCGGGCGTTCGTGGGGGAGGCCGGCGCTCTCGTCCGCGACGCAGACCCGGAGGGTGCGGTCGTCAAGGGAGAAGTAGACGACGGGCGAGGCGGTGTGGGCATGCCGCCACGCGTTGACGATGAGTTCGCCGAGGGCGAGTTCGGCGTTGAAGATGGTCTCGGTGTCCCAGGCGGCGCGGGTCAGGACGTCCCGCAGGGCCTGCCGGGTGAGGGTGAGGGAGGGGGTGTTCAGGGTGCACACAGGAACCTCCGAGAGGCATGAGTGTGGAGGGGGAAGCCGTGAGCCAGGCCAGGGGGTGGTTGCTCTTCGGCGGGAGGGCAGCAGGCGCCTACTGCGCTGAACCAAAGCGTGTCTGACGATCCATCGGATCGTTCTGAGGATGACGATAGCGCGCGTCACCACAGATTTGTGGCGATCGGCGAGAAGTTCCCCCGAACGGGGCTGGCAGACTGGTCCCATGGCCCTTCGATCGAACCCAACGCTCCGCCAGTTGAGGTTGGGTGCCGAACTTCGCAGGATGCGGGAACAGGCCGGTCTCGGCGGCAGCCAACTCGCCCGCGCACTGGGCATCAACCCCGCCCACGTGACCCAGATGGAGAGCGGCAAGACCGGCATCAGCGTCGAACGCCTGCGCACGATCGCCGCGTTGTGCATGTGCGTCAACGAGCCCTTGATCGACGCGCTCGCGGACATCATCACGGACCGGGACAAGGGCGGCTGGTGGGAGGAGTACCGCGGAAACCTCTCGCAGCACTTCCTTGAGATGGCCGAGATGGAGAATCGTGCCCACGCGCTCTCCACTTACACTATGGCCTTCATTCCGGGGCTGCTCCAAACCACTGATTATGCTTCTGCGGTCTTTGCCCGAGGATTCCCACTCCTCCCTCGGCACGAAGTGGACCTGAGGGCGGCCTTCCGCATACGACGGCAGAACGTGGTTCGTTCTGGTGAGACTCCGTACTCGGCCTTCATCCATGAGGCTGCGCTACGCATGCAGTTCAGTGGCCCCAAGATTCAAGCCGAGCAGCTCGGTGGCCTCATTGAGGACTCCGAACGGTCGAGTATCTCGATCCGAGTCGTACTGTTCGAGGTGGACACTCTTCCGGTCAACCATGAGAACTTCACCTACGTTGAAGGCCCGATCCCCGAGCTCGACACCGTACAGATGGACTCAGGCCTCGACAGTGTGATTTTCGACGCGCCAGCTCATATCGCCCAGTTCCGCTCCCTGCTTGACGGGATCGATTCAGCGGCGCTCTCGGAGGAGGATTCCCGAGAGTTCATTCAATCCATCAAGAAGGATATGGAAAGAAAAAATGCCTAACTCCACCTGGCAGAAGTCAAGTTACTCGGCTGCGAACTCTCAATGCATCGAGGTCCGTCCCGCCGGCGGGGTGATCGAACTTCGTGAGTCCGACGAGGGCGACGTCATCGTCCGTACGACCGCTCGCAAGTTCGCCGCCTTCCTCCAGGGCGCGAAGGCGGGCGAGTTCGACCGCCTGGCCACCTGCCACGCCTAGCGAACCGTTCCGGCGGCCCCTTGCTCCTCCGCAAGGGGCCGCCGAAAAATCGATGGCCGGGTTCGGCAGTACCCGATGAAGATCGCTGGATGCATCCCTTCCTGCAGACCGACCGTCTCCTCCTGCGGCCGTTCACCGAGGCTGACGTCGACGACCTCTACACGCTGGACAACGACCCCGAGGTCATGCGTTTCATCAACGGCGGCAAGCCGGCGGACCGCGAGGCGATCCGCACGCGGACCCTGCCCCGCCTCCTCCACGTCCACTCGTGTTCGGGTACCCGGGGCTTCTGGGCGGCCCAGGAGAAGACCACCGGTACGTTTCTGGGCTGGTTCGAACTCCGCCCGCTCGACGACCACGATCCCGCCGTGGTCGAACTCGGCTACCGGCTGAACCGGTCGGCCTGGGGCAGGGGTTACGCCACGGAGGGTTCGCTGGCCCTGATCGGCAAGGGGTTCGCCGACCTCGGGGTGGAGCGGGTCACCGCGAACACCATGGCGGTGAACACGGGGTCCCGGCGCGTGATGGAGAAGTCGGGACTGTCGTTCCTCCGGAGCTACTTCGGGGACTGGCCGGAGTCGATCCCCGGGTCCGAGCACGGCGAAGTCGAGTACGAGCTCCTCAAGGAGACCTGGGAAGCGCGGGAAGTCGGCCGGTCCGACTTCCTACGCAAGTAGCGGTAGTTCGTGCCGGTGGCCCCTTGCGTCTCGCAAGGGGCCACCGGTCGATGCGTGCGGTGCCTACGGCTGGATCACGAAGTACACCATCATGCCCGCGGTCAGGCACAGGAAGAGCGCTCCGGCCACCGGCGCCAGGGACACCATGATCCGGTACGTCCGCGTCGGCTGCGGCGGCACCGCCGGCGCCCAGAACAGCACCGTCGTCAGCGCGACGATCCACCACCAGGTGGCCACGCTCAAGCCCAGTGGAGACACTCCCCCACCCCCCAGGTCACGGACGTTCGTTCACGTCCACTCCCGAGCACACCAGCCACGCCACCCACAGCCCTGCGCCGACCGAACTCCGCAGGATCCCGGCCGAGTTGCCTGCCGGATCCCGGCAAGCACGCTCAGTCGAGGCAGAACTCGTTGCCCTCGACGTCCTGCATCGCGAGGCAGGACTCGTTCTTGTCATCGGCGACCAGCAGTTGCACCCGTGTCGCGCCGAGCGCGACCAGCCGGGCGCATTCGGCCTCCAGCACCGCCACGCGCTCCTCGCCGACGAGTCCGGTGCCCACCCGCACGTCGAGGTGCACCCGGTTCTTCACGGCCTTGCCCTCGGGGACGCGCTGGAAGTACATGCGCGGGCCCACGCCCGTGGGGTCACTGGCGGCGAACCACGCGCCCCGCTCCTCGGGCGGCAGGGTGGCGTTGAAGTCGTCCCACGTGTCGAACCCCTCCGGCGGGGACGGCGGGACGTACCCCAGGACCTCGCACCAGAAGCGGGCGACGCGCTCGGGGTCCGCGCAGTCGAAGGTGACCTGGAACTGCTTGACCGATGTCATCGGGCCACCATAGTCATGACAAGTGGGAACCCGCCGCTCAATTTCCGCCGCGGATCCGCAGGTTGTGGGGCGTTGGGGCTCCTGATCCCGGGTCTCCGGCAGCCCTGGTGCCCGCCTTCGCCGCGTGGCCGAGCCTCGCGGGTGTGGAGTGAGCCGAACACGGAAGCAGTTATCAAATTATGGTCATTAAATATCCGCAATTGACCTCGACGGAACTCGTGGATTTGTGCTCTATGCTTCGGAACCGCGGAAGAATCTCCTATCAAAGGAATCCCATGAGCAGCGCAGACAACAAGAAGTCCCAGTTCGACGAGATCGACACCGACGGCGACGGCTACATCAGCGCCGCGGAGCTCAAGGCCCACCTCCAGGAGAACCCCAAGGTGAGCGACGCCAACGCCGAGGCGCTCTTCAAGTTCGCGGACGACAACAGCGACGGCCAGATCAGCTTCGAGGAATTCGCCGCGGTCGTCAGGTAATCGTCTTTATCGGACGGTCACTCCGCGCTCCGGGAAGTCGGCCATGCCGACTTCCCGCGCACGGCAGTCGCGTCGGCGGCCCCTTGCCTCCCGCAAGGGGCCGCCGGTGTTCCCTCCGGGGGGTGGGGCTGGGCCCACCCCTTCGTGGGGCTGGGCCCATACCCGGCGGCCCGTCCGCTCCGTAGCGTCGTTCCCACAACGACACGGAGGGGAAAGAACCATGGCGACCACGACCGACCAGGACACCTTCACCACGGTGAAGAAGTGCATCGTGCTCTTCGGCGCCGCCGGCGCCGTCGTCCTCGGCACAGTGGCCGTGATGGCGGCCACCGGCCACCCGACGACCCCGTTCATGTGGATCCGCGGGGTGATCTTCCTCGCCATCGCCCCGGTCCTCCACCGGCTGGCCACCCGCGCCGCCGGCGGCTCCTTCAAGGCCTTCGACCGGGTCCGCACCCTCTCCACCGTCATGCCGATCGCCATCATCGCGGTCGACGCGATCCCCGGCCTCTGCCCGGTCTGGTACGCGATCCTCCAGGGCCTCTCCGCCCTCGCCCTGGTCCCCGTCGCCGTCCTCACCCGAGGCTCCGCCCTGAAGGCCGCCTTCCCCAAGGCGGGCTGACGCCCCGCCCACCAACTCGGCGCGGGAAGTCGGCCGTTCCGACTTCCCGCGCCGAAGCTTCTCCCCCGGCGGCTCCTTGCTCCCCGCAAGGAGCCGCCGGTCAACGAGACTGTGGGGCAGGCGCATTCTCGCTTTCGAACACCTGCGTCCTCCGGACATCCTCCCCGGCAGGCTGTCCGATGAGCGGACGACCCGGGAGACAGAACCCGGCGTACAGGCCGACATCGGGAGCCAGGCCTTCCTTCCCCTCCGCGCCCTGTCTATGCGGAAACGTGAATGATCCTTGCCCGCCGACTTGCAGGCTCCCTAGGGTTCTGGTCACCAACCCGCACAGCATGTGGAGGGGACGATGGAGCTCACACGGATCGCAGGCGGCGACCCGAACTGCCGCAACGACGACTGCCCGACGATCTACACCACTGACCGGGGCACCATCGCCGTCCAGGGGTACACCGTGGAGCGGCGGACGCCCGCGGGGGAGTCTGTGGTGGAGATTCCCGAAGACGTGTTGCGGGAGGCGTTCCGTGCTCTTGGATGGTGACTCCTGGCGCCCGTTCTTCGACTCGTTCGAGCGTGAGGCGTTCCGGCTGGAGACCCTGAATTCCTATGCCATGCCCGGTGAGGACGAGGAGTTTCAGGAATTCCTGGCCACTGGCGAGTTGCATATTCCTGCGGACGATCCGTGGCTTGTCCGAGTTCGGAACTACTGTGCGACCGGGCGGTGGATCGGGCGGGTCCACGTCCTGACCAGGCCGCTGTCCGACTACCTGCGCTACGAGTTCGCCGCCTACGCGTACAACGTCGAGGCCGGCGAGGACATCCGGATCCTGGACCTCACCGGACGGGAGAATCCCGGGCTTCCGGAGCAGGACTTCTGGATGTTCGACAGCAGGAAAGTGGTCGACATGAAGTACCGCTCCGACGGCACGCAGATCGCGCGGGATCTCCTGGAGGATCCTGATCTGGAGCAGTACCGGCGCTGGCGTGATCTCGCTCTGTCCCTCTCGGTCCCGTTCACGGAGTACAGCACAGCTTGACCCTCGATCCCGGTAGGGCCGGAGAGCAACGTCGAAACCTTGCAGCGGCGCTCAAGGATCTTCGACGTGCCTCCGGCCTTTCCGGTGAGCGTCTGGCCGTGCGGTGCGGGATGAGTCAGAGCAAGATCTCCCGTATCGAGACCGGGAAGGTTCTCCCCACGGTCGTCGACGTCCAGCAGATCATCGCCGCGGTGGGCATGGACGCTGACCTGGCCCAGGAACTGCTCGACCTGGCCAGCGTGGCCAATGCCGAATACGAGGACGTCCGTGCTTCCGTCCGTCGTGGCCTGCATGTGCGGCAACGCGAACTGGCTGCTCTCGAAAGCGGCGCCCAGCACATCCGCTACTTCCTGCCCGCGATGCCGTCCGGTCTGCTTCAGACACCGGAGTACATGCGTACGGCCATGAGTCCTCCGATCGACCCCATCGAAGGCGATGTGTCCCGGACCATCGCTCTGAAGCTCGAACGCCAGGCCGTTCTCTACGACGAGAGCAAGCGATTCGACTTCCTGCTGACCGAATCGGCTGTCCGTTGGAAACTGTGCGCCTCGCCGATCATGGCCGTCCAGCTGGACCGAATCGCCTCCGTTTCTCAGCTCCCGAACGTCAATGTCGGCATTATCCCGCTGTCTGCCCGGGTGGCCGACGTTCCCTTTCACACCTTCACGGTCTACGGGGCGCAGCTCGTGACGATCGAGTTGTTCACCGGGCGGCTCGTCCTGCGTGATCCCAAGGATATCGATCACTATCGGCAGCTGTTTGATTTCTTTCGCAGGGAGTCGCATGTCGGGGATGATGCCCGATGCCTGCTCGAACAATGGTCAGATGATTTCCGGCGGTCCTCGTAGTATGAGCCGGGGAATTTATGCGGGAACTCGAATAGGCCTGGATGTCCGGAATCCAATGGTCTAGCGTTGCTTTTCGTCCGACATCGCAGGCTATCCGTGGCCGGCGATTCGATGAGTGCGACGACGCGGAGGTACACACGCTCACCACCGTTCTGAGCCGGCCGGGAGGCGTCCCGGTCTTCGACCGCGCCGAGTCCCGGCTGCCGATGGGCGTCGCCGGTGCGACGCTCATGCCCGGGCTGGACGGCGAGAACGGGCCCGGGAGCCCGTTCGCCTTCCGCTTCCTCGTCCCGGTCACCGGGGCCGGGGGGATCCTGGCCGCCGGCATCGGCTACGACGACGAGACGCAGACCTGCACGTACGAGGGCCTCCCGCCCGGCGTCTACATGACCAGCAACCCGCCCAAGACCTACGGTCCGACGCAACCCTCCGGGCAGATGGACGCGCCGGACGACCCGGGAAGCAGCAACGACTGAGATGTCGATCGCCGATGCCGTCCTCGTGCTGACGGGGACTTTCGATCCCACCGCCGACCTCGTGATCGAGGAGCTGAACCGGCGCGGAACCCCCGTCTTCCGGGCGGACACGGCGTGGTTCCCGTCGAGGCTGGCCGTGGTGGCCGGCCTCGACGGGGCGTCCGGTTGGGCCGGGACGCTGGCCACCGAGAGGCGCACGCTGGACCTCTCCACCGTCCGGTCGGTCTACTACCGCCGCCCGACCGCACCGGAGTTCCCCGCCGAGATGTCCGCGGAGGCCCGCAGCGTGGCCTCCGCGGAGGCGCGGCGAGGGTTCGGAGGCTTGCTGTCGGCGCTGTCCTGCCGGTGGCTGCCGCCGCCGGGCCGTGCCGCCGATGCCGAGTACAAGCCGTTCCAGCTCCGGGTGGCGGCCGAGTCCGGGCTTCGAGTGCCACGCACGCTGATCACCAACAGCCCTTCGGCTGCACGGGAGTTCGCGGAGGGCATCGGGGGTCCGGTGGTGTACAAGCCCTTCACGCCGATCCGCGGGACTGTCGGTGGTCGGTCCGTCGCTGTCTACGCGAACGTGCTGGAGGAAGGCGGGACCGATCATCCATCGATCTCCACCACGGCGAACCTGTTCCAGGAGTGGGTTCCCAAGGCCCATGAAGTGCGTCTCACCGCTGTGGACGGGCAGCTGTTCGCTGCGGAGATCCACGCGAACTCGTCAGCAGCAGAAGTCGATTGGCGCAGCGACTACGACAATCTGACCTATCAGGTCTGTGATCCTCCGGCAGCGGTGACGAGTGCGGTGCGCCGCATGCTGGGCAGGCTCGGACTCCCTTATGGGGCCTTCGACTTCGTCGTATCGCCCTCGGGGAAATGGACGTTCCTCGAAGTCAATCCCAACGGGCAGTACGGGTTCATCGAGCAGGCGACCGGGCTGCCCATCACGACCGCGATCTGCGACTACTTGGAAGGGATCGACGGGGTATGACGACCGTGCCCTACGACGACCAACTCCTGCGGGCCCGGATCGCGTTGGCCTCGGAGATCGAGCGGGCGAGCACTGTGCTGTCCTCGCGGGTGGTGGAGGCGTTCCTCAATGTGCCGCGGCATCCGTTCGTTCCCGCGTTCTTCCGGGAGGAGGACGGCGTGCACCGTCCCTGGCGGGCAGGCGACGGCTGGCTGCGGGAGGTGTACGCGGACCGGGTGCTGGTCACCGAGGTCGACGGCATCCACGCGGAGGTGGCCGGCCCGGAGGGGGTGAGCGGGGTGGCGACGTCCTCGTCCACGCTCCCGAGCCTGATGGCCGACATGCTCGACGCGTTGGACGTCAGCCCCGGGGACCGGGTGCTGGAGATCGGCACGGGCACCGGCTACAACGCCGTGCTGCTCTGCCAACTCGCCGGGGACCGGCACGTCACGACCATCGATCGCGGCGAGCGCCTGGTGGCCACCGCCCGTACCCGGCTGGGTGAGGCGGGCTTCGGTCCGACGGTCGCGGTGGCCGACGGAGCCGACGGGTACCCGGGCGGCGCGCCGTACGACCGGATCATCGCGACCTGCGGTGTTCGCCGGCTGCCCCGGGCGTGGCTCGACCAGTGCGCGCCCGGTGGTCTTCTGGTCGTTCCGATCGGCGGCGCGGTGGCCAGGCTCACCAAGCTGCCGGACGGGCGCGCGGTGGGGCGGTACCTGCACCGTCCGGCCGGCTTCATGCCGCTGCGAGACGGAACGGAAGCAGACCGGGAAGTGTGTGAGGAGCACGGCGACAGCCGGATCACGGAGACCTGCGCCCGCGTGTTGGACGACCCGGGGTTCGCGTTCTGGGCCGACCTTCACCTCGGCCCGACCGTCGTCCGCGACGGCCATGTCCTCCGCGACACCGCGGACGGCTCGACCGCCCGCGCGCGGGGCGGCACCGTCACCCTCAGCGGCCCGCGCGACCTCTGGACGGTGATCGAAGCGGCCCACCGGACATGGCTCGACCGGAACCGGCCCCGCCGGGAGTGGTTCACCGTCGAGGCCGGTCCGGCGGGCCGTTTCACGGGCTACACGGCGCCGGACGGCAGCACGGTCCGGTGGCCTGGCTGAGGGAGCAGCACGTCGCCCCGCCGAGCTGATGCTCGGCGGGGCGGGTTGATGCGCGGGACGCGCGGTCAGGGCTGCTGGGGGTCGGGCTGCTGGGGGTCGGGCTGGGGCGCGGTCGCCGGGCCCGCGCCGGGCGCCGGGCCGGTGGGGGCCCCGGTCCCGGTGCTGTTCGGGTTGGTCTTGGGCGCCGGGTCGGGGATGTCGGCCATCGGCAGGGACTGCTTGGGGGTGCCGCGCAGGGCCTGGTTCATGGCGTCCCGCCAGATCGGGCCGGGGCCGTCGGCGCCGAAGACCTCGGGGCGGTACTTCCCGTTGATGGTGATGTTGCGCATCTCCACGCCGCCCTGGGGGCCGCCGATCCAGACGGCGGTGGCGAGCTGCGGGGTGTAGCCGTTGAACCAGGCGGCCCGCTTGCGGTCCGAGGTGCCGGTCTTCCCGGCGATCTGCCGGTTGTCCTCCAGGTTGAGCGCCGCGCCGGTGCCGTTGTTCTCGGTCACGCCGTTCAGGACGGTGTTCAGCGCCCGCGCCGTCGACTCGGAGAACGCCTTCTCGCACTGGCCGGCCGGGACGGGGACGTCCTTGCCCTCGACGGTGGTGATCCGGTTGATGGCGACCGGGGCGCAGTGGGTGCCCTGGGCGGCGAAGGTCGCGTAGACGTTGGCCATGGTCAGCGGGCTCATCTCCTCGACGCCCAGGGCCATCGCGGGGACCTCCTCCAGGGGCTTGCCGCTGGCCTTGGTGGTGATGCCGAGCTTGTTGGCCATCTGCTTGACCGCGCAGAGGCCGATCTCCTGCTCCATCTGGACGAAGTAGGTGTTGACCGAGAGCGCCATCGCCATCTTCAGCTGGTACGGGCCCTTCTCGCTCGCGGACTCGTTGGGGACGACCGTCTTGGGGCGGGCGTCGTTCTTCCAGGTCCCTTCGCAGGTCTTCATCGTCGGGTACTCGAGCTTGTTCGGGGACGAGTACTCCTGGGTGGCCGGCAGGCCGGCCTCCAGTGCCGCGGCCGCGACGACCGGCTTGAAGGTGGAGCCGGGCTGGAAGCCGTTGCCGCCGCCCATCGCCGCGTCGACGTTGAGGTTGACGACGGTCTGGTTCTGGTTGGTGTCCAGGCCGTACGGGCGGGTCTGGGCCATCGCCAGGATCTTGCCGGTACCGGGCTCGACCATGGAGGCGGCGGCGGACACGGTGTCGGTGACCCGCACGTTGGTGCTCACCGCGTTCTGGGCGGCGGCCTGCTTGTCCGGGTCCAGCGTGGTGTAGATGTTCAGGCCGCCCTGGTTCCAGAACTTCTTGCGCTCGTCGGCGCTCTTGCCGAAGACCGGGTCCTGCTTGACCACATGGCGCACGTAGTCGCAGAAGAAGCCCATCCCGGCCTGGGCGGTGATGCAACCGTTCTGCGGGGCCTTGAAGTTGAGGCCCAGCGGGGTGGCCTTCGCCTCCTTCGCCTGCTCGGCGGTGAGGTGCTTGTTCTCCAGCATCTTGTCGATGACGGTGTCGCGGCGGTTCTGCGCGGCCTGCGGGTGCAGCTTCGGGTCGTACTGGGACGGGTTCTGCACCAGCCCGGCGAGCGTGGCCGCCTCGGCGACGGTCAGGTCCTTGTTGCTCTTGCTGAAGTAGCGCTGGGAGGCGGCCTCCACGCCGTAGGCGCCGTTCCCGTAGTACGTGATGTTGAGGTAGTTGGTGAGGATCTGCTCCTTCGGCACCTCCTCCTCCAGCTTGATGGCGACCTTGAGCTCCTGGATCTTGCGGCCCAGGGTCTTGCGCTGGGCCTCCAGGACGGCGTCCCGGTCGTCGCCGGCCTGTTCCACGTTGACGTTCTTCACGTACTGCTGGGTCAGCGTGGAGGCGCCCTGGGAGGCGGTGCCGCTCTCCGCGTTCTTGCTGATGGCGCGCAGCACGCCCTTGAGGTCGACGGCGCCGTGCTCGTAGAAGCGGGCGTCCTCGATGTCGACCTGGGCCTGCCGCATGAACGGCGACATCTGCTCGGCGGTGATGACGGTGCGATCGCGCTCGTAGACCTTGGCGATCAGCCCGCCCTTGGCGTCGAAGATCTGGGTGGCCTGGGTGAGCGGCGGGGTCTTGAAGTCGGAGGGGACGTCCTCGAACCCCTCCGCCGTGTTCTTGGCCGCCAGCCCGATGCCGCCGGCGACGGGCAGGGCGAGGCCGGCCAGCAGCACGCCGGACACCACACTCACCCCCAGGAAGGTCGCACCGAAGCGGGCCAGCCGGAGCGGCGCCTTGCGGGGCGGCTGGGGGGCCGCGTCCTCGGCGGAACTCCATATCGGGGGGTGGTTCGAATCCATTCCGGAATGCTAACCGGTGAAAGTCACCGGCCGAACGGTTTTTCGGGCCCGGTTGTCACGGCTGTGCAACAGGCGGGGGACTGGCTCCGGCAGGGCGGGTCGTGTACGCACTGAATGAATGCGGGGGAATTGGGTGGTCCGTACGCAATGCGGACCGATCCGTGTGCGGCGCCGCCCCCTCCCGTGGTCCTGCACTCACTGTGATGCGGTGGGCGGGCCGAAAGGTTGCGGGCGTCCGGTCAGGCGGCGGCACCTCCGGTCCCGGGGGCGGCGTCTCCGGTCCCGGGAGCGCTCTCCAGGACCGCTTCGACGTCGACCTCGACGTCGACCAGGTTGCCGACCACCGTGCCGCCCCGGTCCACCACGTCGTTCCAGCTCACGCCGAAGTCCTGGCGGTTGATCCGGGTGCTGGCGGTGAATCCGGCGCGCCGCCGGGGGCCCAGGTCGCGCCCGTCCTCCCACCACGGGGTGTCCCACTGCCCGAGGTAGGTCACGTCGAAGGTGACCGGGCGGGTCACGCCGCGGATGGTGAGCCGGCCCGTGACCTCGAAGCCGCTCGCGCTCACCTGGTGGACCTGTGATCCGACGAAGCTCCAGGTCGGGTGGTGCTCGACGTCGAAGAAGTCGGCGCTGCGCAGATGCGCGTCCCGCTCGGGCGAACCGGTGTACACCTGGGTCGCGTCGATGGTCGCCTCGACCCTGGCCTGCTCCGGAGCGTCCGGGTCGACCTCCAGGAAGCCGTGCACGTTCTTCAGCTGGCCGCGCACGTAGGTGACCATCATGTGTCTCGCGCGGAACTCCGCACCGGTGTGGCTGGGTTCGAAGAACCATTTCGTGGTGGCCATGGCGACTCCGTGGGGTAGTGGCCGGCGGGTCCCCGAGATCCCCTCCAGCCAGCGTAGGACGAAGCCGGCCCGCGGTCGTCCGGACGGCGGCCGACCCGCACCGCGGCCTCCCCCGCACCGCCGCCTCCCCCGGACCGGCAGCACCACCGCGGCCGCCCGCCGGACTGGCAGCACCACCGCGACCGGGCCAGGCTGGTGGGGACGGACCGCCCAGCCGAGGAGGCAGGTATGACCGGCGAGCCGATCCCGGGGATCGACCCCACCGCGGTGCCCAGCGGCGAGGGCTGCGCGGAGTGCCTGGCCGGCGGCGGGTGGTGGTTCCACCTGCGGCGCTGCGCGGCCTGCGGCCATATCGGCTGCTGCGACTCCTCCCCGGCCCAGCACGCGACGAAGCACGCCCGCGGGGCCGGCCACCCGTTCCTGGTCAGCTTCGAGCCCGGCGAGGACTGGTTCTGGAACCTGGAGACCGGCGCGTACTACGAGGGCCCGCCGCTGGCACCGCCCACCGCCCACCCGGCCGACCAGCCCACCCCGGGCCCGGCCGGCAAGGTCCCCGCCGACTGGCAGTCGCGGCTGCACTGACGGCCCCGCGGCCGCACCGGCGGCCCCGCGGCATTCGGCCGGGCACAGCCGAGCCGGACACAGCCGAGCCGGACACAACCGAGCCGGTCACAACCGAATCGTTCCGGCGGCCCCTTGCGCCTCGCGAGGGGCCGCCGGGCGCTGTCCGCCCGCCCGGACACGGCGGAAAACCGGGCGACTCCCGCGGGCTTGATCCTCTACGGTGAACGCGCCCAGGGCGGCCGTTTACCGCCCGTCGACGTGGCGCGACCAACGCGCCCGCACCCCAGGGGGTCCCCTGTCATGACGCGCACCCTTGTCGTAGAGCTCCACGCGCACCTCGGAGAGACGGTCACCGTCTACGGGTGGGTGAACACGCTCCGACTCCAGCGGCGCATCCAGTTCGTGCTGGTCCGGGACCACACCGGTCTCGTGCAGGTCACCCACCTCCGCGGTGGGGAGGGCGACGCCGTCGAGGCCGCCTTCGAGGGCGTGACGGTCGAGTCCGCCGTGAAGATCACCGGAAAGGTCGTCGCCAACCCGCAGGTCAAGCTCGGCGGGCTGGAGATCGTCCCGTCCCGGGTGGAGGTGGTCTCACCGGCCGAGCCGAAGCTGCCGATCGACGAGAAGACCGGTATCGACCAGCGCCTGGACTGGCGCTTCCTCGACATCCGGCGCCCCTCCCAGCACCTGGTCTTCGACGTCCAGACGACCGTCGAGCGGGCGATGCGCGAGGTGGCGGCCGAGGAGGGCTTCACCGAGCTGCACACGCCGAAGCTGATGGGGACGGCCTCCGAGTCGGGCGCCGAGGTGTTCGAGGTCGGCTACTTCGGCCGCACCGCCTACCTCGCCCAGTCCCCGCAGTTCTACAAGCAGATGGCCATCGCCGGCGGCATCGACCGGGTCTTCGAGATCGGGCCGGTGTTCCGGGCCGAGCCGTCCTTCACCTCCCGGCACGCCACCGAGTTCACCGGGGTCGACGTCGAGATCGCCTGGATCGACGGGGTCGAGGACGTGATGGCCTTCGAGGAGCGGATGCTGCACCGCGTCCTGGCGGCCGTGGCCGAACACCACGGTGCGGCGATCGCCGAGCACTTCGGCACCGCGGTCACGGTCCCCGGGCTGCCGTTCCCCCGGATCACGATGGCCGAGGCACTGGCCCGGCTCCGCGCCACCGGCTGGGACCGGGAGGGCGCCAAGGAGGACCTCGACCCCGAGGGCGAGCGCGCGCTGTGCGCCCTGATCGCCGAGGAGACCGGGCACGAGTTCGTCTTCGTCACGCGGTTCCCGGCCGCCGTACGGCCGTTCTACCACCTGCGGCCCGAGGACGACCCGACCGTCACCGAGTCCTTCGACCTGCTGTGGAACGGCGTGGAGATCACCACCGGCGCCCAGCGCGAGCACCGGTACGACCGTCTCGTCGCCCAGGCCCGGGAGAAGGGCATGGACACCGGGCCGCTCTCCGGATACCTCGACTGCTTCCGCTACGGCACGCCGCCGCACGGCGGGTTCGGTCTGGGGCTCGGCCGGCTGCTCATGCTGGCGCTGGGCCTGCCGTCGATCCGTGAGGCGACATTCCTCTTCCGGGGCCCGCACCGGCTCGAACCGTAGGACTCGAACCGTAGGACTCGAACCGTAGGACCCGAACCGCAGGACTCGAACCCTGGACGGGGACGGACGGCCGGAACGACGGAACGGGCCGCGCCCGAGGAGGTCTCTTCCTCGGGCGCGGCCCGTTCTTTCGTGTCCGTCGGCCGTCGTGTCCGTCGGCCGGATTCCGTCAGCTGCGGCGCAGGGCCTCGGTGAGCCGGTTGGCGGCTTCGATGATGGCCTGGGCGTGCAGCCGGCCCGGGTGGCGGGTCAGGCGCTCGATGGGGCCGGAGACGGAGACGGCGGCCACCACGCGGTTGGACGGCCCGCGGACGGGGGCGGAGACGGACGCGACGCCCGGCTCCCGCTCCCCGATGGACTGGGCCCAGCCGCGGCGGCGGACGCCGCTGAGCGCGGTGGCGGTGAAGCGGGCGCCCTGGAGGCCTCGGTGGAGGCGCTCGGGCTCTTCCCAGGCCAGGAGGACCTGGGCGGCGGAGCCGGCCTTCATCGGCAGGGTGCTGCCGACGGGGACGGTGTCGCGCAGGCCGGAGAGTCGTTCGGCGGCGGCGACGCAGATGCGCATTTCGCCTTGGCGGCGGTAGAGCTGCGCGCTTTCCCCGGTGACGTCGCGCAGGTGGGTGAGGACGGGGCCCGCGGTGGCGAGCAGTCGGTCCTCGCCGGCGGCGGCGGAGAGTTCGGACAGGCGGGGGCCGAGGATGAAGCGGCCCTGCATGTCCCGGGTGACCAGGCGGTGGTGTTCGAGTGCGACGGCGAGTCTGTGGGCGGTGGGGCGCGCCAGACCGGTGGCGGCGACCAGCCCCGCCAGCGTGGCGGGGCCCGACTCCAGTGCGCTGAGCACCAGAGCGGCCTTGTCGAGAACGCCGACGCCGCTAGTGTTGTCCATAGCATGATATTGCAGTCTCAGGTAGCGAGACGCAAGTCCGTTTCGATGTTCGCCATCCTCTCAGATACCCGCAAAGCGGCTCTTCCGGGACTCCGTATCTCACATGCTGGATGCGTCGGAGGGCGCGCCGCGGCACCGGAACCGCGGGCGGCGAAACGGCGGGGGGAATGGCGGGAGAAACGGTGGGGGGATCGGCAGGGGAAGCGGCAGGGGAAATGAAAAAAGCCCCTGCCGTGTCACTGTCGGACACGGCAGGGGCCGTAAGAAGAATTCGGCGGCGTCCTACTCTCCCACAGGGTCCCCCCTGCAGTACCATCGGCGCTGAAAGGCTTAGCTTCCGGGTTCGGAATGGAGCCGGGCGTTTCCCTCTCGCTATGACCACCGAAATGATCGGGCCGGGCAATTGCTCGAAAGCATTGCCTTCGCCTCGCTGCAAATCATAGCAGGAGGGAAAACGAGGGGATTCCGCGGCCTCAGCGGCCGGCGTCCGTCGGGCCGGTCCACGGGGCCGGCCGGGCCGGGTCCGGTGCCGAGCCGGGCAGCGGGCTGGTGTCCAGGTACCGGGTCTCGTAGACCCGCTCGGTGAACCGCCAGCCGTCCGCCGTGCGCCGGTACCGGTCGTGGTAGATCGCGTGGTTGATCCCCTGCCGGCCGTCCTTGAGGCGCGCGAGCTCGTACATGTGGGCGCGGCCGGTCGCGGTGTCGCCGTCGATCACGACCGCCCCCGGGTGGGTGTTCTGGATGAAGAAGTCCCACTGCTCCTGGAGCTTCTCGCCGCCGGCCCGGATCTGCTCCGGGCCGGTCAGCTCGATCGGGACGTCGGGCATCCGCAGCACGCCGTCGGGGGTGAACAGCGCGGCGAGGCGGGCGCGGTCGCGCATCATCACCGCGTCGGTGAACTCGGCCTGCAGGGCCGTGATCTCGACGCGGTCGGCGATCGCCTGGAAGTCGTTCATCGGGTTCTCCGTTCCGTTGCACAGGTACGACGGACAGGACAGAACAGCCGCTCGAAATGTGACATGAGCGGGAAGGCGTCACATCCCGGGCCGCCGCGCTGTCATAGGAGGAGCGGAGAGCCGTCGAGTCGAAGGGGTGGGGACACGGTGCGGGAAGCAGGGGGCGGCACCACGACCGAGCCGGGCCCGGGCGCGATCATGGGCGAGCGGCGCCGGCTGATCGACCTGGCGTACCGGCTGCTCGGTTCGCCGGCCGACGCCGAGGACGTGGTGCAGGAGACGTACGCCCGCTGGTACGCGCTGCCCCGGCGGGAGCGGGAGGCGATCGTCTCGTCCGGCGGCTGGCTGACCACGGTGGCCAGCAGGATCTGCCTCAACCGGCTCGGCTCGGTCCGGGTGCGGCGGGAGCGCCACGTCGGCGGGTGGATCCCCGGGCCGCTGCCCGCGCGCCGGGAGTGGACGGACGCCGCGGCCGACCCGGCGGCCGACCCCGCGGCCGACCCCGCGGCCGACCCGGCGGCCCCGGCGGCCGACCCGGCGGCCGACCCGGCCGACCGGATCACCCCGGACGGGACGGTGAGCACGGCCTTCCTGGTGGCCCTGGAGGCCGTGACCCCGGCCGAACGGGTCGCCTTCGTCCTGCACGACGTCTTCGGCCACCCCTTCGTCGAAGTGGCCGCGATCGTCGGCCGCAGCCCGGCCGCCTGCCGCCGACTGGCCGCCTCCGCCCACCGCCGGATCCGGACCGCGCAGGCCCCGGCCGCGCCGGGAGCCTGATCACCCGCGTCCGGCGGGTGCGCCACCCGGAGAGGCTCCGGCCGTGGACACAGGGGCGGCCGATCCGGAGCCGTGCGCGGGTGTGAGGCTCCTCGCGCCGGGCGGGCGGGGCCCCCGTCCGGCGCGCGTCCGTCGTGTCCACGCCCGTGCGCACACCATCGAGCCCACCCCTGTGCGCCGATCGTCCAAAAACCGACCGATAAGGTGTTAATCCAACATTCATCCATGCCGCATAGCCTCCGGGGGCTAGCCTCATGCTGAACGTCATCGTCCGACCGGGAGGCGAAAGCCCCGTGCAAGGCACTGTCACCACACCAGGCGGCTCCACGGTGGCCGGGGGCCAGGGCGAAGCGTTCCTGCTCGTCGTGGACGACGAACCCAACATCCGCGAGCTGCTCTCCGCCTCGCTGCGCTTCTCCGGCTTCCGCGTCGCCTCCGCCGCCAGCGGGACCGAGGCGCTCGAACTGGTCGCCGCCGAGCGTCCGGACCTGGTCGTGCTCGACGTGATGCTCCCCGACCTCGACGGCTTCACCGTCGTCGAGAAGCTGCGCGAGCGCACCAGCCGCGGACAGATAGCCGGCCCGGCCCACGGGCACCCCGGCGACCACCTGCCGGTGCTCTTCCTCACCGCCAAGGACGGCGTCGGCGACAAGGTGCAGGGCCTGGCCGCCGGGGCGGACGACTACGTCACCAAGCCGTTCAGCCTGGAGGAGCTGATCGCCCGGATCCGCGCCATCCTGCGCCGGGCCGGCGGGCCCGCCGAGGACGGCCGGCTGATCGTCGCCGACCTCAGCCTCGACCCGGTCGCCCACGAGGTCACCCGGGGCGGCACCCCGGTCTCGCTCTCCCCGACCGAGTTCAAGCTGCTGTACTACCTGATGGCCAACGTCGGCCGGGTGGTCTCCAAGTCGCAGATCCTCGACCACGTCTGGGCCTACGACTTCGGCGGGGACCTCTCCATCGTCGAGTCGTACATCTCCTACCTGCGCCGCAAGCTCGACTCCGGCCCGGCGCACGGCCCCAAGCTGATCCACACCGTGCGCGGCATCGGCTACGCCCTGCGCCGCCCCCCGCAGGGCTGACCGGGTCCGCTCGTGCTCGCCCGCTTCTCCGCCCGGATGTCGCTGCGCGCCCGGCTGCTGGTCCTCGTGCTCGCCCTGGTCACCACCGGGCTCGCGGTCAGCGACACCTTCGTGCTCGGCACCGTCCGGAGCCAGCTGGTGCAGCAGCTGGACGAACAGCTCCAGCGCTACGGGCCGCCGCTCTCCCGCAAGCCCCCGGGCCAGCTGACCGCGCAGACCGCAGGCCGGCCCGCCGTCGCCGGCCGGCGGGTCAGCCTGCCCAGCCAGTACCTGGTGCAGTACCTCTCCTCGGACGGCAAGGTCCAGGCGCTGATGCGCCAGCCCGTCTCGGACAGCGACCCGGCGCCCCAGCTGGAGGGACTGGACCCGACCCGTACCGCCCCCGACGTCCCCTTCGACCTGCCCGACCAGCGCGGCCAGCACCGCTGGCGGGTCCTGGTGCTGCCGCTCCAGACCCCCCGCGGGCAGGCCGCCAACCCCAGCGCGTACGCCTCGCCGGCGGTCACCCCGACCCACGTCATGGTGGCGGTCTCCCGCGAGGACATCGACGCCACGCTCGGCAAGCTGCGCACCTCCTTCCAGGCCATCGGCGGCGGCGTCCTGGTGGTGATCGCCGCGCTCGGCCTCTTCGCCGTACGGGCCGGGCTGCGGCCGCTGCGCCGGATCGAGGAGGGCGCCGAGCGGATCGCGGCCGGCGAGCTGTCGCACCGGATGCCGGAACTCTCCCCGGGTACCGAGGTCGGCCGGCTGTCGGTCGCGCTCAACGGGATGCTCACCCAGATCGAGGCGGCCTTCGCGGCCCGCGCCGAGTCCGAGGCCCGGATGCGGCGCTTCGTCGCCGACGCCTCGCACGAGCTGCGCACCCCGCTGGCCGGGATCCGCGGCTTCGCCGAGCTGTACCGGATGGGCGCGCTGCCCGCCGAGGCCGACGTCAAGCGGACCATGACCCGGATCGAGAGCGAGGCCGACCGGATGGGCGCCCTGGTCGAGGACCTGCTGGTGCTCGCCCGGCTGGACGAGGAACGCCCGCTCGACCTCGCCCCGATGGACCTGCGCACCCTCGCCGCCGACGCGCTGCACGACCTCACCGCCCTCGACCCGAGCCGACCGGTCGCGCTCACCGGCCCGGCCGGCACGGGCGCGCCCGGTGCCGCGCCCGTCATCGGCGACGAGGCCCGGCTGCGGCAGGTGGTCACCAACCTGGTCGGCAACGCGGTCAAGCACACCCCGCCCGGCACCCCGGTCCGGATCGGGGTGGGCACCGACCCCGGTGGCGTCTGCCTGCTGGAGGTCGCCGACTCCGGCCCGGGCCTCACCGAGGAGCAGGCCCAGCGGGTCTTCGACCGCTTCTTCCGGGTCGACCCCTCCCGCAGCCGCGACAACGGCGGCGGCGCCGGCCTCGGCCTCGCCATCGCGACCGCCCTCACCCGCGCCCACGGCGGCACCCTCACCCTGCGCACCGCCCCGGGCGAGGGCGCCACCTTCCGCGTCGAACTGCCCTGCCAGCACTGACCGGATTTCCTGCGGGTTCGCCCGAATGTCGGGAATTCCGGCCTTTGCGCAGCGGACCGGCCCCGACTTTGTCGACTCGTCAATTCCCCGGCGAACCAGGAAGACACGGTGCCCGGTCATTGCCGGAATCCGGCATGGAGCGTCAAGAATGCGTATGCCTATGATCGGTGCTGCCCGGCCGTCGGAAACCCTTCCGGTCGAGGCTTTTGCTTTCCTGCAGGCCCGAAAGGGGTCATTGTGAAACTCCGCCGTTCGCTGGTCTCGGCCGCCCTCGTCGCCGCCGTCGTCTCGCCCGCCGTGGTGCTCTCCGCGGCACCCGCCTTCGCGGAGTCGGCCTCCGCGGCGCAGACCCGGAGTGACAACGGCTCGATCGCCGAACTGGAGCGGGCCGCCGCCGACGCCGCCAAGGCCTGGACGGCGGCCGTCGCCAACGAGGCCACGGTGCGGGCCGAGGCCTCCGCCTTCCTCAACGACTCGCAGCCCTACCAGGGCAAGTACCAGGAGGCCAAGGCCGCCGCGGTGAAGGCCGCCGCGGCCAAGGACGCCGCCAACAAGGAGGCCGAGGAGGCCTCCTTGGCGTACGGCTCCGCCAAGGAGGAGGACCTGCCCAAGGCCAGGGAGCGGATGCTCAAGGCGATCGACGCCGCCAACGCCGCCATCGCCGCGGACGCGAAGGCCAAGGCCGCCGTGACCGCCGCCGGGAACGCCCTGGACGACGCCCGGGTCGAGGCGTTCCGGCGGATCCACACGGCGGACCAGGCCACCAAGGCCGCGGCCGCCGCCAAGGCCGCCGCGGACCAGGCCCTCGCCGAAGCGAGGGCGGCCGCCGAGAAGCCGGTCGAGAAGCCGGCCGAGAAGCCCGCCGAGAAGCCGGCGGAGCAGCCCGCGGCGGTCACCCCGGTCTCCAACACCACCACCACGGCCAAGACCAGCACCACCGGCAGGTCGACCGCCTCGACCACGTCGAGCACCTCGACCACGTCGACCAGCCGGGCCACCACCGGCTCGACCACCGAACTCGCCGAGACCGGCTCCAACCCGGCCACCCCGTACCTCGCCCTCGGTGCCGGCCTCGCGATCAGCCTCGGCGCCGCGGCCCTCTACGTCTCCCGCCGCAAGCCGGCCACCCGCCCCACCTCCTGACCCACCCCGGTCGCGCCCGCTCGGGAGGACGGCGCGACCACCCCGGAACCGCAGGACAGGCCCCGGCCCGTCCTGCGGTTCCGGCGTTCCGGCCCCGAAACTCCTCGATCGAGTGAATCAATCGCGTTCATCCGGCCGGCCCCTCGGCCGTGTGCGACCGTCCAGCCGTTGCCCGTGCGGACTCGCGCGGGCTGATCACACTGGACGGGAAGTGGGGTGTGTCCATGAGCGTGCTCGTGGCTGAGCGGTCCGCGTCGTTCAAGCGGGACCTTTCGGAGTGGCGGATCCTGCTGGTCGCGTGGCGGCTGCTGGTGCTGCAGGCGGCGGACCCGGTGGTGTCGGCGGGGATGGCGGAGCACTCGACGTACCGGGCGCACCCGTGGCGGCGGGTGGAGCACACGCTGGGCAGCGGGCGGCGGCTGTTCTACCAGGACGCGCAGTCGCTGCACCGGGAGGTCGCCCGGCTGGAGCGGGCGCACAAGCGGATCCGGGGGACGGGGCCGGACGGGCGGCCATACGACGCCGGGGACGCGGCGACCAGGGCGTGGGTGCTGTTGACGCTCTTCGAGGGCGTGGTCGCGATGCGTCGGCTGGGCGGGGACCCGTACGACGCGCAGGAGATGGCGCAGGCGTACGCGGAGTTCCGGGAGGCGGTCGCCGCCTTCGGCCTCCCGAAGGGCGAGATCCCGGAAACCGTGGGGGAGTTGCCGGCCTACTTCGCCCGGTACGCGCGGGAGCGGCTGGAGTTCACCGAGGCGGCGCGCCACCTGCTGGACGATCTGCTGCGGGAGGCGCCCCGGCCGCGCCGGCTCCGGTTCCTCGGTGACGCGGGGTGGCGGGTGGTGCGGCTGGTGGTCGCCCGGGTGATCCGCGAGCTGACGGTGGCGGACCTGCCGCCGGCGGTGCGGGAGCGGTTCGGGGTGGTCCGTACCCGGCGGGCCGCGCTGCTGTCCGCGGTGCTGCACCGCGGCGCCGGCGCCGTCGTCCCCCTCCTCCCGGACCGGTTGCGCTACCGCTCGCCGGAGCCGTCCCGGCCGCCGAAGCGCCGCCACCCGCACCGGGACGGCCGCGGGCCCCGGCTGGACCGCTTCTTCCGCGAGGTGCTGGACCAGACCGGCGACGGCTTCATCACCGTGCACGACCTGCGGGCGATGGCGCACAACGTGTGCTGGCAGCTGGAGCTGGACGAGGCCGGTGAGGCCCGGGTGTACGAGGCCTTCGACAGCTGGTGGGAGCAGCTGCGCGCGGTGATGGACGCCGACGGGGACGGGAGGGTCGACCGGGACGAGTTCGTCGCGGCCACCCTGTCCGGCCTGGACCGGGACGAGGCCTACCTGGAGCGGGGGCTGCTGCCCGCGCTGCGGGCGGTGTTCACGGCGGCGGACACCGACGGCAGCGGTTTCCTGGAGTTCGACGAGTACCGCACGGTGTTCGGCGGGTCGCGGGTGCACCCGGCGGAGTTGTCGCACGGTTTCCGCCGGCTGGACGCCGACGGGGACGGGCGGATCACCCGGGAGGAGTTCCTCGCCGGTTTCACCGGGTTCTTCACGGCCCGCGCCGACTCCGCCCCGGGGACCGAGCTGCTCGGCCGCGCGTAGCGAGGCGCCGGTAGCACGCGGATCCGGCCGGGGCGACCGGGTCGCGGGCCTGTCAAGCGCCGGTTCGGCCAACACGGTCCGGCCGTCCGCCCCGTCGTTCGTTGCCCCGGTCCGCGGTGGGTCCGCAGACTGTGCGGACCGCACCGCGGGCCGCGGCGCAGCGCACCGGGCTGTCAATCCCACCCCACCTGCAGTTCCCCCGTAAGGATGGTGGATACTGCTCCTTGTGAACGTGTTCACGTTCACAAGCGGACAAGCTTGCGTAGTTGAGCAACGGTCTACGGCTATAGATGAAGTTTGTCCGGAAGATGCCCGTCGTCACGCGGGCAGGTTGGGAGAGAGGGCGACGTGGAACTGGCAATCGCTCACGAGACCATCGCGCGATGGCAATTCGGCATCACCACCGTCTACCACTTCCTCTTCGTCCCGCTCACGATCAGCCTGGCCGCGATCGTGGCCGGTCTGGAGACCGCCTGGGTGCGGACGGACAAGGAGAAGTACTTCCACGCCACCAAGTTCTGGGGAAAGCTCTTCCTCATCAACATCGCGATGGGCGTGGTCACGGGAATCGTCCAGGAATTCCAGTTCGGCATGAACTGGTCCGACTACTCCCGCTTCGTCGGTGACGTCTTCGGCGCCCCGCTCGCGATGGAGGCGCTGATCGCCTTCTTCTTCGAGTCCACCTTCATCGGCCTGTGGATCTTCGGCTGGGACAAGCTGCCGAGGAAGATCCACTGTGCCTGCATGTGGATGGTGGCCCTGGGCACCGTGCTCTCCGCCTACTTCATCCTGGCCGCCAACTCCTGGATGCAGCACCCGGTCGGCTACGCGATCGACCCGGTCACCGGCAAGGCCCAACTGACCGACGTCGTCCGGGTGCTGTTCCAGAACACCACCCTCGTGGTCGTCTTCCACACCCTGACCGCCGCCTTCCTCACCGGTGCGGCCTTCGTCGTCGGCATCGCCTCCTTCCACCTCTGGAAGGCCAAGCGCAAGCCGGAGACCGCCGACCCGAAGAAGACCGCCGCGATGCGGACCTCGCTGCGGCTCGGCCTGGTGCTCGCGGTGGTCTTCGGCGCCGGCACCGCGCTCAGCGGCGACACCCTGGGCAAGGTCATGTTCGAGCAGCAGCCGATGAAGATGGCCGCCGCCGAGGCGCTGTGGGAGACCCAGGCGCCGGCCCCGTTCTCGGTCTTCGCGGTCGGCGACGTCAGCAAGGGCCACAACTCGGTCGCCCTGGAGATCCCCGGAATACTCTCCTTCCTCGCCCACAGCGACTTCAGCTCCTCCGTCCCCGGCATCAACGACACCGCCGCCGCCGAGGCCGCCCAGCACGGCGGCGACCCCAAGGACTACATCCCGAGCATCTTCGTCACCTACTGGGGCTTCCGCCTCATGATCGGCTTCGGGATGACCTCCTTCCTGGCCGGCCTGATCGGCCTGTGGACCACCCGGAGGAAGCTCTTCCTGCGCCCCGAGTTCCGCACCGGCGAGACCGAGGTGCCCCGGCTGATGCTCACCCCCAAGCGCGAGCTGGGGCCGCTGCTGACCAAGTGGAGCTGGCGGATCGGCATCCTGACCATGGGCTTCCCGCTGATCGCCAACAGCTTCGGCTGGATCTTCACCGAGATGGGCCGTCAGCCCTGGGCCGTCTTCGGCCTGATGACCACGGCCAGCGCCGTCTCCCCCAATGTCGGCGTCGGCACCCAGATCGGGGCGCTGGCCACCTTCACCGCGCTGTACGCGATCCTCGCGGTCATCGAGGTCCGGCTGCTGGTCAAGTACGCCAAGGCCGGCCCGGTGGTGACCGAGCAGCCGCCCACCAAGGACCCGTCGCTGCGCGGACCGTCCTCGGACGAGGACGCCGACAAGCCGCTCGCCTTCGCCTACTGAGGCGCCGGGACACCGGGGAACTGAGGATCTGACATGCAACTCCACGACGTCTGGTTCGTGCTGATCGCGGTCCTGTGGATCGGCTACTTCTTCCTGGAGGGCTTCGACTTCGGGATCGGCGTGCTGACCAAGTCACTGGCCCGCAACACCGCCGAACGACGGGTGCTGATCAACACCATCGGCCCGGTCTGGGACGGCAACGAGGTCTGGCTGCTGACCGCCGGCGGCGCCACCTTCGCGGCCTTCCCGGACTGGTACGCGACGCTCTTCAGCGGCTTCTACATCCCGCTGCTGGTCATCCTGGTCTGCCTGATCGTCCGCGGGGTGGCCTTCGAGTACCGGGCCAAGCGCGACGGCGCCCGCTGGCAGCGGAACTGGGAGGAGGCCATCTTCTGGACCTCCCTCCTCCCGGCCTTCCTCTGGGGCGTGGCCTTCGCCAACATCGTGCGCGGCGTGGACATCGACGCGCAGAAGAACTACATCGGCACCCTCTGGGACCTGCTGAACCCGTACGCGCTGCTCGGCGGCCTGGTGACGCTCGCCCTGTTCACCCTGCACGGCTCGGTGTTCGCCGCGCTCAAGACGGTCGGCGAGATCCGCGAGCGGGCCCGCAGGGCCGCCCTGCTGTCCGGTCTGGTGACCGCCGTGCTGGCGCTGGCCTTCCTGATCTGGACCCAGGCCGACCACGGCAACGGCCGCAGCCTCGCCGCGATGATCGTCGCGGTGGTCGCCCTGCTCGGCGCCCTGGCGGCCAACCAGCTCGGCCGCGAGGGCTGGGCGTTCAGCCTCTCCGGGGCGACCATCGTGGCCGCGGTCGGGATGCTCTTCCTGGCGCTCTTCCCGGACGTCATGCCCTCCACCCTGAACCCGGACTGGAGCCTGACCGTCGGCAACGCCGCGTCCTCGCCCTACACGCTGAAGGTGATGACCGTCGTGGCGGCGATCTTCACCCCGCTGGTGCTGCTCTACCAGGGCTGGACGTACTGGGTGTTCCGCAAGCGGATCGGCGTCCAGCACATCCCCGGGCACAACCCGGCCGCCCCGCTCGACCAGGCCTGACGCCATGAAGCCGGTCGACCCCCGACTCCTCGGGTACGCCCGCACCACCAGGGCCTTCCTCGTCGGATCCGTGCTGCTCGGCGCGGTCGGCGCGGCCCTGGTGGTCGCCCAGGCGAGTCTGATCGCCGAGATCGTCGTCCGCGCCTTCCAGCGCGGGGCGACGCTCGGCGAGCTGACCACGCCGCTGCTGCTGCTCGCCCTGACGGCGGTCGGGCGCGGGCTGGTCGGCTGGCTCACCGAGCTCACCGCGCACCGGTCCGTCGCCCGGGTGAAGTCCACCCTGCGGCGCCGGCTGCTCGACCACGCCACCGCGCTCGGCCCGTCCTACCTGGCGGGCCGGCGCACCGGCGAACTCACCACCCTCGCCACCCGCGGCATCGACGCGCTGGACGACTACTTCGCCCGCTACCTGCCGCAGCTGGCGCTGGCCGTGGTCGTCCCGGTGATCGTGCTGCTGCGGATCGTCGGCGCCGACTTCACCTCGGCCGCGATCATCGCCGGAACGCTGCCGCTGATCCCGCTGTTCATGGTGCTGATCGGGATGGCCACCCAGTCCCGGATGGACCGGCAGTGGAACACCCTGGCCCGGCTCTCCCACCACTTCCTCGACGTGGTCGCCGGGCTGCCCACCCTCAAGGTGTTCAACCGGGCCCGCACCCAGGCCGCCACCATCGCCCGGATCACCGCCGACTACCGCCGCGCCACCCTGCGCACCCTGCGGATCGCCTTCGTCTCCTCCTTCACCCTGGAACTGCTCTCCACCCTGTCCGTCGCGCTGGTCGCCGTCACCGTCGGCTTCCGGCTGGTGGACGGCACGCTCGACCTGGAGACCGGGCTGCTGATCCTGGTGCTCGCCCCCGAGGTGTACTTCCCGATCCGCCAGGTCGGCGCGCTCTACCACTCCAGCGTCGAGGGGCTGACCGCCGCCGACGAGCTGTTCCGGGTGCTGGAGACCCCGCTGCCCGCCGCCGGCACCACCCCGGCGCCGGACCTCGCGGGTGCCGAGATCGCCGCCGACGGCCTGGTCGTCCGGCACCCCGGGCGCACCGAGCCCGCCCTGGACGGCGCCGGGCTGACCCTGAGCCCGGGCTCCAGCACGGCGCTCACCGGCCCCAGCGGCGCCGGCAAGTCCACCCTGCTGGCCGTCCTGCTCGGCCTCACCGCCCCGGACTCCGGCACCGTCCGGATCACCGCCGCCGACGGCCGCGTCCACGACCTGGCCGAGCTGGACCCGCAGAGCTGGCGGCGGCAGATCGCCTGGGTGCCGCAGCATCCGCACCTGTTCGCCGGGACGGTCGCCGAGAACCTGCGGCTCTACCGGCCGCAGGCCACCGACGAGCAGCTGTGGACGGCGCTGCGGTCCGCGCACGCGCTCGACTTCGTGACCGACCTGGCGGCCGTCCTGGGGGAGGACGGCGCCGGGCTCTCCGCCGGGCAGCGCCAGCGCCTCGCCCTCGCCCGGGTGCTGCTCGCCGACGACCGGCCGCTGGTGCTGCTGGACGAGCCGACCGCCAACCTGGACGGCGCCTCCGAGGCGGCCGTCGTGGACACCGTCCGGGCACTGGCCGCCGATCCGGCGCGCACCGTGCTGGTGGTCGCGCACCGGCCGGCCCTGCTGGCCGCCGCCGACCGGCGAGTACGGCTGGCGGGGCCCGCCGCCCCGCCCGCCCCGCTCACGGACGGCGGTCACCGCGGCGGTCACTACGACGGGAAGCACGGCGGTCACCGCGGCGGGAAGCACAGCGGGAAGCCGACCCCCGCCCCCGCCGTCGCCGAGGAGACCGGCCCCGAGGGCGGCACCACCCCCCGGCTGGCGCTCTCGATCCTGCTCGGCGCGCTCGCCCTCGGCTGCGCCGTCGCCCTGATGGCCACCTCCGGCTACCTGATCTCCCGGGCCTCCGAGATGCCGCCGGTGCTCTACCTGATGATGGCCGTCACCTCGGTACGGGCCTTCGGCATCGGCCGCAGCGTCTTCCGCTACGCCGAGCGGCTGGTCTCGCACGACGCGGTGCTGCGCACCCTCGGCACCCTGCGGGCCGCCGTCTACCGGCGGCTGAGCGCGCTCGCCCCGGCCGGACTGCCCGCCTTCCGGCGCGGCGACCTGCTCTCCCGGCTGGTCGCCGACGTGGACGCGATCCAGGACCACTACCTGCGCTGGCGGCTGCCGGCCGCGGTGGCCGGCCTGGTCGCGCTGGCCTCGACGGTGGCGATGACCGCCTTCCTGCCCGCCGCCGGGCTGGTGCTCGGCCTCGGGCTGCTGCTCGCGGGCGTGCTGGTGCCCGCCCTGGCCGCCCGCTGGTCGGCCGGTGCCGAACGGCGCCAGGCCCCGGCGCGCGGGCGCCTGGCCACCGCCGTGGTGGACGCCTTCACCGGCACCGCCGAGCTCACCGTGGCCGGCGCCCTGCCCGGCCGGCTGGCCGCCGTCCGCACCGCCGACGCCGCGCTGACCGGGCTGGCCGCCCGCTCGGCCGCCACCACGGCACTCGGCACCGGGCTGATCGCCCTGCTCACCGGGCTGACCGTGACCGCCGCGGCCGCCGTCGGCGTCCAGGGGGTGCGCGACGGGGTGCTGGCGCCGGTCTGCCTGGCCGTGGTGGTGCTGACCCCGCTGGCCGCCTTCGAGGCCGTCACCGGGATGCCGCTCGCCGTCCAGGCCCGCCAGCGCAGCCGCGCCGCGCGGGCCCGGCTGGACGAGGTGCTGAACGCTCCGGTGCCGGTCACCGAGCCGGCCGAACCGGTGGCGCTGCCCGAGCAGCCGCTGCCGGTCGCGGTGCGCGGGCTGACCGTCCGCCACCCCGGGCAGGCGGTGGACGCGCTCGCCGGGGTGGACCTCGACCTCGCCGCCGGGCGCCGGATCGCCGTGGTCGGCCCGTCCGGCTCCGGCAAGACCACCCTCGCCCAGGCGCTGCTGCGCTTCCTGGAGCCGAGCGCTGGGACGGTGCGGTTCGCCGACGGCCGTCCACAGGCTGTGGACAGCCGCGCGCTGGCGGGCGAGTCCGTCCGCCGGGTGATCGGGCTCTGCGCCCAGGACGCCCATGTCTTCGACAGCTCGCTGCGGGAGAACCTGCGGCTGGCCCGGCCGGAAGCGGCGGAGGACGAGCTGCGCGCCGCGCTGGCCGGCGCCCGGCTGCTGGAGTGGACCGAGGGACTGCCGGACGGCCTGGATATCATGGTCGGCGAGCACGGCGCCCGGCTCTCCGGCGGCCAGCGCCAGCGGCTGGCACTCGCCCGGGCCCTGCTCGCGGACTTCCCCGTCCTGGTCCTGGACGAGCCCGCCGAGCACCTCGACCTGCCCACCGCGGACGCCCTGACCGCCGACCTGCTGGCCGCCACCGAGGGCCGCACCACGGTGCTGATCACCCACCGGCTGGCCGGGCTGGACGACACCACGGTGGACGAGGTGCTGGTGCTGGACGGCGGGCGGGTGGCCGAGCGGGGCCGCTGGTCCGAGCTGGTCGCCGACCCGGACGGGCGGCTGCACGCGATGTGGCGGCGGGAGCGGGAGGCGGACGGACTGCTGGAGCCGGTGGGCCGGTAGCCGCGCGGCCCGTCGTACTGCCCGTCGTGCTGCCCGTCGCGCCGCCCTTCGGCTGAAAAGCGTACAAACTAGGCTTTCTCCATGGACCCCACGCCGGACCTCCCCGAGGCCACGCCCGAGCCGACACCCCATCGGGTGCCCGAGATCGCCTCGCTGGGGCTGGACACCCTGGTCACCGAGGTCGCCGAGCGCCTCCAGTCGGCCGCCGCGGTCACCGACCGGATGCAGCGGCTGCTGGAGGCGGTGGTCTCGATCGGGGCCGGGCTGGACCTGCACGCCACCCTGCACCGGATCGCCGTGGGCGCGGCCGAACTGGTCGACGCCCGGTACGCGGCGCTCGGCGTGATCGCCCCCGGCGGCACCGGCCTGGCCGACTTCATCCACGTCGGGGTCGACGACGGGACCGCCGGCGAGATCGGCGAACTGCCCGCCGGCCGGGGCATCCTCGGCGTGCTCATCGACCGCCCCGAGCCGCTGCGGCTGACCGACCTCGGCGCCGACCCGCGCTCCTCCGGGTTCCCCCCGCACCACCCGCAGATGAGGACCTTCCTGGGCGTGCCGATCCGGGTCCGCGCGGAGGTGTTCGGCAACCTCTACCTCACCGAGAAGAAGGGCGGCGGGGCCTTCACGCCCGAGGACGAGCAGGTGGTGCACGCGCTCGCCGCGGCGGCCGGTGTGGCCATCGAGAACTCCCGGCTGTACGAGGAGGGCCGCCGCCGCGAACGCTGGATCGCCGGCGCCGCCGCCGTCACCACCGCCCTGCTCTCCGCCGAGCAGGCCGAGACCGCGCTGACCGTCGCGGCCGAGCAGGTGCGGGAGCTGGCGGACGCCGCGCTCGGCATGATCCTGCTGCCGACCGGCCCGGAGGACGGCGACGAGGGCGACGGGCAGATGCGGGTCGCCCACGCCTCCGGTGAGCTGGCCGAGTTCGTGCGCGGCGAACTGCTGCCCAGGGAGAGCTTCGCGGCCCGGCTGCTCGCGGGGGAGAGCGTCTACCTGGACGACATGTCCAGCGACCCGACCGTGGTGATCCGGCTCGCCCGCCGCTTCGGCCCGTCCATGGCGGTGCCGATGGTCGCCGCCGGGCGGGTGCTCGGCGGGCTCTGCGTCTGGCGCCCCTGCGGAGCGGTGCCGTTCACCGACAGCGAGAAGCAGCTCGCCGAGACCTTCGCCTCGCAGGCCGCGCTCGCCCTGCGGCTCGCCGAGGGCCAGCGCGACCAGCAGCGCCTGGCCGTCTTCCAGGACCGCGACCGGATCGCCCGCGACCTGCACGACCTGGTGATCCAGCGGCTGTTCGCCACCGGGATGATGCTGGAGAGCGCCGCCCGACGGGCGGTCGTCCCCGAGGTGAAGGTCGGCATCGGCAAGGCGGTGGACGAGCTGGACGCCACCATCCAGGAGGTCCGCACCACCATCTACGCCCTCCAGCACGACAACCACGGCGACGCGCCGGACACCCTGCGCACCCGGGTGCTGCGCGAGGCCAGCCAGGCCGCGGCCGCGCTCGGCTTCAAGCCCGCGGTGAGCTTCGTCGGGCCGGTGGAGAGCCTGGTCGGCGAGAACACCGGCCGTCAACTGCTGGCCGCCCTGCGCGAGATGCTCTCCAACACGGCCCGGCACGCGCGCGCCTCCCGGGTCGGGGTGGAGATCGACGCCACCACCCACCTGGACGAGGACGGCCGCCCGGTGGGTGGCGACCCGGAGTCGCTGGACCGGGGCGGGCGGCCGGGCGTCCTGCTCACCGTGACCGACGACGGGGTGGGCATCCCGCGGGGCGGCCGTCGCAGCGGCCTGCTCAACCTCACCCGGCGCGCCGAGGCGCTCGGCGGCGACGCCTGGCACGAGAGCGGGCCGTACCGCAAGGGGACGATGGTGCGCTGGACCGCCCGGCTCTGAGCGTCCCAGGGCGGTTCCCGGCCGGTTGCCGGTCGGTTCCGGGCCGGTTCCGGAGCGGTTCCGGAGCGGTTCCCGATCGAGACGCGTGAAAGTTAAACGAGAGAGAACTTCCCGACCAACGGCGCAAGTTGTGAACGTTCTGGGCTTTCGGGGGCTCCGTGTGCACACATAGCTTTACTCCGCTCGGAGGGGAATCCGGAGGGCAACCGGACGGAGGGGGCAGTGAACGCTGCCGGCCGCGGCTACACCGCAGCAGGGGCAAGTCGAGGGGGGTTCCGCGCCGAACGGGCGGCGGACGGGCGCTACCGCTGGCAACTGAAGGCGCCCAACGGACGGGTGGTCGCGATCACCCCGGCCGCGTTCGAGACGGCCGGCGAGGCCGAGCGGGCCTTCGACGGCCTGCGGGTCGTGGCGGTCGAACTCACCGCGCGGATCACCCACGTGCGGGAGGGCATCGGCTGGATCTGGGTCGTCCCGGGTTCGCGGGCCCTGCCCGAGGTGCGCTCCAGCCGCGCGTACGAGCGGTACGCGACCTGCCAGAACGCCTTCCGGCGGTTCGTGGTGCTGCTCTCCAAGCAGCCGCCGCGCGAACTCCCGGAACCCGCGGTGCCGTTGAGACGCACCGATGGCCGCTGAGCGGCGCGGTCCGCGGCTGCTGATCGTGCCGGCGGCCGACCGCTGCCTCGGCTGGGCGCTGCGGGCCGCCAACGGTCGGCCGCTCGGGGTCGGGGTGCGGACCTACCGGAGCGAGGAGGAACTCGCCGAGTCGGTCCGGGAACTGCTGATCGAGCGGGCCGCGCTGCGATGTTCGGTCGGACAGTCCGAGGGGCGTCAGTGGGTCTGGGCCGCCTACCTGCCGGTGCGCAGCACCCGGCGGGGGGCGGCCGACGCCGTTCCGGTGGCCCGCAGCGCGCGGGGGTACCTGCGGCGGGACCAGTGCCAGGCGGGGGTCGAGGGGTTCCTGGCCGGACTCCAGTGGGTGGGGCAGGAGTTGCGACGGTCCGGGCGGGACGGCCGCTGGCCGCTGTGAGCGTTTGAGTCGATGACGGTCCGAGTCGGATGACGGACCGTCATTCCGGCGTTCCCGGAAGGGGATCCTCCATCGGATCCCGCTCCCGGAAGGGGATCCTCCATCGGATCTCCGTCCGTGCTGTTCCGGTGAAGGACAGGTTTCCGGCAACACTCCGAGCAGCCTCCTGGAGAAGAACGTCGACCGGGCTCGGAGCCCCGGCAGTGCCCCTGTCACGTGCACGCTGACCAGTGGCTAAACCTCGCCGAACCGATGAGTCGACATTCACCGGCCGGGCTCGACCTCTCTTCCGGCGGAACCTCCCCGGCGGACAGGATCGGCACTGCCGGCGAGGCCGCAGCGGACGCGGCCACACGGCCCCGAACTCCCGAACGGAGTACGGGTTTCACGCGATGTACGTCTCTCCCCCGGAGGAAGAGGAACATGCGTAAGACCGCTGCCAAGCTGCTCACCGTCGCCGCGCTGGCGACCTCCCTCGCCACCGTCGTCGGCGGCACCGCCGTCGCCGACCCGGCCACCGGTGTCACCCCGCGCGCCATCGACATCGTGGGCGTCGGCTCCGACACGACCCAGTCGGTGCTGAACCAGCTCGCCGCCGACTACAACGCGTCGCTGACCAGCTCCACCTCCCCGCGCCTCTACAGCTGGGACGCGATCCCGGCCGGCACCATCACCACCAAGACCGGTGCCACCGCGATCACCCGCCCGAACGGCTCCGGCGCCGGCATCACCGCGCTGAACGCCAACACCAGCGCCACCGTGGACTTCGCCCGTTCCTCGCGCGGCCCGGTGGCCACCGACCCGACCACCGACGACTTCGTCGCGCTGGCGCAGGACGCGGTCTCCTGGGCCGCCAAGACCGGTGGCAACGCCCCGGCGAACCTCACCACGGCGAACCTGAAGGACATCTACTCCTGCACGGTCACCAAGTGGAACCAGATCAGCGCGTCGCTCCCGAACGTCACGATCAAGCCCTTCCTGCCGCAGACCGGCTCGGGCACCCGTTCCTTCTTCCTGACCGCCATCAACGGTGGCGTCACCCCGCTCACCCCGGGCGCCTGCGTCAACAGCAGCGTCCAGGAGAACCAGGGCAGCGACACCCAGCTGAACGACGCCAACGCGCTGGTCCCCTACTCCGTCGCCCACTACATCGGCCAGGTGTACTTCGGCAAGGGCACCGGCGCCGACGTCCAGGGCCCGCTGACCATCCGCAACATCGACGGCAAGGCGCCGGTCGACACCGTGAACAAGGTCATCAGCGACACCTTCGTGGCCACCCAGTACGGCCGCGTGGTCTACAACGTCTTCCGTGACGCCGAGTGGAACGCCACGGACGCCCACGGCACCGCCCTGCGCGCCATCTTCGGCGCCGGTGGCTGGATCTGCACCAACGGTGCCACGGACATCCAGAGCTACGGCTTCCTGCCGCTCTCGCCCTTCGCCTGCGGCAGCGTCACCCACTCCTGATCGAACCCGCACCGCACCGGCGGCCGCAGGGGCCTCGCCCCTGCGGCCGCCGGCCCGGCCGAACCCCCGGACCGGGGAGCAGGGCGCACCACGGCCGTACAGCCGGGACCGTCCCTCCGGCACCCTCACCGGCCGTGCCGCCGGCCGCGTTCCGCCCCGCGGCGGCGCCACCCCGCACGAGCTTCCTCGAACCGCACCACCGATCACCTCTCCTCTCCCTCTCCCAAGGAGTTCGGCATGTCCCGCATCAGTGCCCGCCTCGCCGCGACCGGTGCCACCGTCGTCCTCGCCCTGACCGGTGTGAGCGGTGCGGCCGTCGCCGACACCACCGCCACCCCGGCCTCCGGCCAGGCCGTGATCACCACCGACGTGAGCTTCCTGGCGGACGCCGCGCTCAACGGCATCCTGGTCATCCCGCTGCAGCCGGCCGACCCGAAGCTCGACGCCGACACCGGCCTCACCGTGACGCTCCCGGTGACCGACGGCGCCGCGAACATCCCCGGCTTCTACGGGCACGTGCAGTTCGGCGGCGGTCTGCTCTTCATCAACCTCTCGACCGGCAAGAGCGTGACCTTCAAGCAGCTCGACTTCTCGGTGGCCAAGGGCTACTTCACCGCCGTGCCGAACGGTTCGACCACCCCGGTGCCGCTGCTGGACCCGCGCGGCAACAACGTGATCGGCCGCACCGGCACCACCCAGACCCTGAACTCCTCCAGCTTCCAGGTGGACGCGGCCGGCGCGAACTACCTGGACACCAACCTCGGCACCACGTACTTCAAGGGCGGCCAGCAGATCGGCTCGCTCGCGCTGTCCTTCACCCCGGCGAGCTGATCCCCGCTCCACCCGGCCGCAGATCGGAGGGCCCGCGCCTCGGCGCGGGCCCGCCGCATGCGGATCTTCCAACTCCGGTACGGAGTCGCCGCGTTGTGGTCTCGTACACCTGGCCGACCGGATCCCGCCATGTCCGGCTGGCCGAATAGTACGCACGGAATCGTCCGTCCCCAGCGCGATCCGACGCCCTCGCGCCGCTCCCTCGGCGGCCCGCATCTCCCGGAGGCCTCGCATGAGAACCCGCGTACCCGACCGAAGAGGTCGGGGAAGGTGGCGCCGTCGACTACCGGCCCTGGCCCTCGCCAAGGCGGTGGTGGCGGCGCTCGCTGTCATTCCGATCGGGTTGGGCGCGGCGCCGCAGGCTCACGCCGACTCCTCGACGACCGTGACCGGTCCGAAGGTGTGGATCCCGGCCGCCGGAACGTACGGCGACGAGGGCAGTGTGACGGTCTCCCAGACGGCCAACCTGACCAACCAGGTGCTCCAGGTCTCCTGGAGCGGCTTCACGCCGACCGTCACCCAGAGCGGCGGCCCGGTGACGACCACGCCCGTGGAGTCGACCCTCAACCTGTACGCGGTCCGGGTCTACCAGTGTCGCGGAACCGACCCCGCCGTGACGGACTGCTACGGCAGCACCCTCTACGGCGGCGACCGCGAGGCGGGCTTCGAGCAGCCGGCCCGCCCGGTGCACACGGAGACGCCGGACTGGCCCACGAACATGGTGCTGGCCCCGACCGGCCCGGACGGCTCGGGCACCGCCTCCATCGAGGTGTGGAGCGCCAAGGAGAGCACCACGCTCGGCTGCGACGCCACCCACCCCTGCTCGATCGTGGTCGAGCCGAACTACGGCGGCGACCCGACGGACCTGTACAACATCCGCGGCGGCAAGGCCGACTGCAACGACCACCGGATGGACAAGGACAGGTTCTACAACGCCGCTTCGGACGGCGTCATGAAGCCCGGCCGGATCAACTCGAAGACCAAGAACCGCACCAGCGAGCAGTGCGCCTGGCTCAACCGGACCGTGGTCCCGCTCTCCTTCGCGCCCACCCCGGACTCCTGCGTCGCGAGCGCCCAGGACTTCGGCGCCGCCGGCCTGGAGATGGCCAACCGGGCGATGCAGCAGTGGCGTTCGGGCCTGTGCCTGGGCGAGTCCCCGATGACCGTGGGCTACATCCCGGCCGGTGGCGAGCCGCAGGCCCGGTCGGCCTTCCTGGGCGGCAGCAGCAGCATCGACCTCGCGCTGACGGCCCGGCCGGACACGTCACCGCCCCCGCGGCCGTACGTCTACGCCCCGCTGGCGACGACCGGCATCTCCGTGACCTTCGTCGTCGACGACCCGAACACCGGTCGGCAGATCAAGGACATGAAGCTGAACGCGCGGCTGCTGGCCAAACTGCTGACCCAGTCCTACGCGTCGCCCGGTGCCGACATCCCGTCCGTGGCCGGCAACCCGATCTGCCTCTTCACCGACCCCGAGTTCAGGCAGCTGAACCCGGAGACCCCGGAGAACGGGATCAGCTGGCCGACCAGCTGCGGCGGAGCCCTGACGATCTTCCCCGGTGTCCCCGGCGGTACGACGGACTTCACCTACCTGCTGACCTCGTGGATCGCGGCCGACCCGGACGCCGCCCGCTTCCTCGACGGCGAGCCGGACCCGTGGGGCATGCACGTCGACAGCTTCTACCTGAAGCCCCGGTTCACCGGCTACCCGGCCGAGGCCTTCCAGCCCCAGGACATGTCCGGGACGAGCACGCCGCAGGACGGCGCCGACACGGCGCACTGGAAGCAGTTCGAGTGGGTGCCCTCCACCGAGGGCCTCTCCCGGGTCGCCCGCAACCAGGTCCAGAACCGCCCGAACTGCCAGCAGCCGACCTACAACGCCAACGGCGGGCACGACGCCTGCGCCGCGCAGCCGGCCGGCCAGCGCATGATGCTCGCCATCATGGACACCGCCCAGGCCAAGGCGTTCTCGCTGCCCGAGGCCACGCTGCTCAACCCGGCCGGCTCCTACGTGTCGCCGTCCACGGCCGGCTTCCAGGCCGCCGTCGCCGACATGCCGACCGACCCCGCCACCGGGGTCCAGCAGCTGCCCTACGGCACGCCCGACACCGCGTTCTCCCGTGACCAGCGGGCGTACCCGCTGAGCTACGTCCAGTACGCGATGGTCCCGACCGGCGGGGTGCCCGCCGCGAAGGCGGCCGTGATCTCCCGCTTCCTCAAGACGGTGACCACCACCGGGCAGACCTACGGCATCGCGCCCGGCCAGCTGGCCCAGGGCTTCCTCGCCCTGAACAACGCCCAGCGCCAGCAGGCCCAGCAGGCCGTCCAGCACGTCGAGGCCCAGGACGGCAAGCTGCCCGGCAACCAGACCGCCCCGCCGGCCGGGAACCCCGAACCGGGCACCCCGGAGAGCGGCAACGGCGGCTCGGGCTCCGGCGGCACCGTCGACGGAACCAGCCCGGTGAGCACCTCCGGCACCGGCACCACCAGCGCGGACGGCAACTCCGGCGGCACCGGCTTCGGTTCCTCCGGCGGCCTGTCCGGCGGCGGGCTCTCCGGCACCGGCTCCACCGGCTCCACCGGGACCGGCACGGCCGGCGGCGCCGCGGCCCCCGGTGCGGCGGCCGGCGGCAAGCCCGGCGCGAGCGCCGCGCCCTCCGGCGGCCCGCTCGCCGCGGCCCCGGTCGGCACCCCGGTGCCCGACCGGCCCGGCACCGCCCGGCTGCTGCTGCCCGTCGCGCTGATCGCCGGCCTGGTGCTGCTGGTCGGCGGACCGGCCGCGTTGTTCCTCGGCGGCACCCCGGCCGGGGCGAAGGTGCTGACCGGCGCCCGCACCCAGTGGTCGCGGCTGCGCCGCAAGTAGGAACCCGCGCTCGGCGGGGCCGCCGTTCCGGCCCCGCCGAGCGCTTCCTCCCGCCGAGGCAGCGCCCCGGACCCTCACCGAGCACGCCCGTTCCCGAGCACGGAGAGCACACATGACATCCGCCGCCGAGCCCGCGGCACCGTACGCCGGGGCGCCACGCCAACCCGACCACGGGCCCGATCAGGACGTCCCGCGCACCATCACCGCCCCCGCGACCCCGGGTGACCGGGTGTTCCGCGGTGTGCTGCGGCTGGCCGGCCTCTCGGTCTTCGCGATCATGGGACTGATCGCCTTCTTCCTGGTCCTGCGCGGCACCGACGCGCTGCGCGCGGTCGGCTGGTCCTTCCTGACCGAGCAGAAGTGGCAGACCGCCGCCCACAACTTCGGCATCGCCGCCGTCCTGCCCAACGGTCTGCTGATCGCGGTGATCGCGCTGGTCATCGCCGTCCCGGTGGCACTCGGCACCGCGATCTTCATCTCCGAGTACGCCCCGGTGCGCCTGCGCGCCGCGCTGATCTCGCTCGTCGACCTGATGGCGGCGATCCCCAGCATCGTCTACGGCCTGTGGGGCCTGTTCTTCCTCCAGCCGCGGATCATCGGCTTCGTCCGCTGGATGGCCAACCACCTGGGCGACGCCATTCCCTTCCTCAAGGTGCGCATCGGCGACATCGGCACCTCGTACACCTCCTCGACCTTCATCGCCGGCGTGGTGGTCTCCCTGATGATCATTCCGATCGTCACCTCGCTCAGCCGGGAGGTCTTCTCCCAGGCCCCGCAGGGCGAGCGGGAGGGCGCGTACGCGCTGGGCTCCACCCGTTGGGGGATGGTCCGCGCCGTGGTCCTGCCGTTCGGCAAGGGCGGCGTCATCGGCGCGGTGATGCTGGGATTCGGCCGCGCGATGGGCGAGACCATCGCCGTCGCGCTGATCATCTCGCCGAACTTCAAGGCCATCACCCACATCCTGGAGAACGGCGCCAACTCGATCTCCGCGCTGATCGCGCTGCGCTTCGGCGAGTCGGACTCGCTGTCGCTCTCCGCGCTGATGGCCGCCGGTCTGGTGCTGTTCGCGCTCACCCTGCTGGTCAACGTGCTGGCCGGGGTCGTCATCAACCGCTCGCGCTCCGGCGCCGCGACGGCGGACTGAGCATGACGAACCCCCGAACCGCCCGCGGGGACAGGGCCTGTCCACGGACGCCCGCCCGCGGGGCGACGACCGGCCCACGCAGCCACCCGAACCGTGAAGGGACCATCCGATGACCACGCTCGACCTGCCGCCGGTCGCGGTGTCCGGGCCCGCCGGTGAGCCCGCGCCCCCGGGGCCCGCCGCGGCCGGGGCCCCGGGCCCCGAGAAGAAGCTCCGGATCGGCGGCGTCACCCGCGACGACGTCCTCACCGTGGCGGGCGCGACGGCCGGCTCGCTCGCACTGGACTGGGTGCTGTACGAGCGGGTGCTGCCGTTCAGCGGCGCCTTCGGCTTCCTGCTCTGCTGGTACCTGCTCTTCCTGGCCGGCTACTACCTGCTCGGCCGGCTCCAGTGGAACCCGATGATGGTGCGGGACCGGCTGGTCGCCGTGGTCGCCTGGAGCTCCGGGCTGCTGGTGGTCGCGCTGATCGCCGACCAGATCGGCTACGTCGCCAGCCGCGGCTGGGA
This sequence comes from Kitasatospora sp. NPDC041917, assembly GCF_055589745.1. Lineage (NCBI taxonomy): Bacteria > Bacillati > Actinomycetota > Actinomycetes > Kitasatosporales > Streptomycetaceae > Kitasatospora > Kitasatospora sp. NPDC041917. The sequence goes on from NZ_JBVJBI010000008.1 coordinate 132,038, forward strand.
GGCGGCCCAGCACCTCAACTTCTTCACCGAGTCGATGGAGCACACCGGCCCGCTCGACCAGCTCACCTCCGGCGGCGCGCTCAACGCGATCGTCGGTTCGCTCGAACAGCTCGGCCTGGCGACCCTGTTCGCCGTTCCGCTGGGCATCGCGGCGGCCGTCTTCATGTCCGAGGTCGGCGGCCGGATGGCCCGCCCGGTGCGGACCCTGGTCGAGGCGATGACGGCGCTGCCGTCCATCGTGGCGGGCCTGTTCATCCTCGGCGTCGTGATCATCACCTTCGGTTTCGAGAAGAGCGGCTTCGCGGCCTCGCTCGCGCTCACCGTGATGATGATGCCGATCGTCACCCGGGCCGCCGAGGTGGTCATCCGGCTGGTGCCCGGCACCCTGCGCGAGGCCTCGTACGCGCTCGGCGGCAGCCAGTGGCGCACGGTGTGGAACGTGGTGCTGCCGACCGCCCGGCCCGGCCTGGTGACCGCGGTGGTGCTCGGCATGGCGCGCGGCGTCGGCGAGACCTCGCCGGTGCTGCTCACCTCCGGCTTCACCTCGCAGTTCAACGGCAACCCCTTCGAGGGGCACCAGGTCTCGCTGCCGCTCTACATCTGGAACTACGTCAAGCAGCCGTACGACGGCATGATCGCGCGCGGCTTCGCGGCCGGCCTGACGCTGATGGGCGTCGTGCTGGTCCTGTTCGTCACCGCGCGCGTGCTCGGCGGCCGCCGGCCCGGGCAGCTGACCCGGGCCCAGAAGCGCCGGATCGACCGGGACGCCCGTCGACAGGAGGCGGCCGCGCTCGGCGCCATCGCCCGTCCGTACGCCCTCCACTCGCAGGCGAAGCACTGATGTCCGGACCAACCACCCTCCGTCCCCGAGGAGTTCACATGTTCCGGGAGGCCGCAAGGCGCTCCACGGCCCGGCTGCTGGCAGGGGCCATGTCCCTGTCGCTCGCCACGGCCTCCCTGCTGATCGGGCAGACCCCGGCCCACGCCGCCTCGATCTCGCTGAGCGCGGACGGCTCCAGCTGGGCCGGCCCCGCCATCGACCAGTGGCGCCAGGACGTGTCCCCGCAGGGCATCCAGATCAACTTCAACCCGGTCGGCTCGGCGGCCGGCCGCACCCAGTGGTCGATCGGGCAGGACGACTTCACCGCCTCCGACGTGCCGTTCCGCTCCTCGCCGGACACCGGCCTCGGGCAGAACGGCCACGCGAACGGCGGCGGCGAGCGGGAGAACCCGGTCTACGGCTACTCCTACGTGCCGATCACCGCGGGTGGCACCACCTTCATGTACAACCTGGTGGTCGGCGGCAAGCAGGTCCGCGACCTGCGGCTCTCCCCGCAGACCATCGTGGACATCTTCACCGGCAAGATCACCAACTGGAACGACCCGAAGGTCACCAGTGACTACGGCAAGGCACTGCCCAACCTGCAGATCACCCCGGTGATCCGCTCCGACGGCTCCGGCGCCACCGCGCAGTTCACCCGCTGGATGGAGCACACCCACAAGGACCAGTGGGAGTCCTACTGCAAGGCGGTCAACGGGGTGAGCTGCGGCGACTACACCGAGTTCTTCCCGCCGTCCGGCCGGATGGTCGCGCAGAACGGCTCCGACGTGGTGGCCGGCTACATCAAGTCCCCGGGCAACGTCGGCACCATCGGCTACGACGAGTACGCGTTCGCCAAACGCAGCAACTGGCCGGTCGTGAAGGTGCTCAACCAGGCCGGCTACTACTCGCTGCCGACCGCCTCCAACGTCGCCGTCGCGCTCACCGCCGCCAAGATCCGCGGCGTGGACGACGGCACCCCCGCGGACGACCCGAACTACCTGCAGCAGAACCTCGACGGCGTCTACACCATGGACGACCCGCGCGCCTACCCGATCTCCAGCTACAGCTACCTGATCGTGCCGCGGGCCGGGGCGGCCAACCCGCCGCCGCCGCGCTTCAACAACGACAAGGGCTCCGCCCTCAGCCGCTTCCTCTCGTACGTGCTGTGCGAGGGCCAGGGCAAGGCGGACGACCTCGGCTACTCGCCGATCCCGCGCGGCCTGGTCAAGGGCGGTCTGCTGCAGACCAGGAACATCCCCGGCAACGCCAGCCCGGTCGACCCGAACACCCTCTCCAACTGCGCCAACCCGACCTTCAACTCGGCCGGGGAGCTGACCGTCCTCAAGAACGCCCCGATGCCGAGCCCCTGCGACAAGGCCGGCACCCCGCTGGACTGCACCGTGCAGAACGGCCAGCCGGTCAAGACCGGTTCGGGCGCGGGCGGTTCCGGCGGCGCGGCCGGCGGCTCCGGCGGTGCGGCGGGCGGTTCCGGCGGCACCGGCGGGTCCGGTGGCTCCGGAGGCGGTACCGGCGGCGGCGCGGGTGGCGCCGGTACCGGTGCGGGCGCGGGAACGGCCGGCGGTGCCGGCGACCCGAACGCGGCCGGCGGCGCGGCCGGCGGTGACCCGAACGCGCCCGGCGCCGGCGACGCCACCGAGGACGTGGTCGACCCGCAGACCGGCCAGGTGGTCGCCCGCGGCCGCGGCGGCGCCGCCACCGAGGTGGCGGCCAACGTGGTCGAGGTCAGCGGCAAGCCCGAGGACTGGATGCTGTCCTCCCTCACCGCGCTGGAACTGCTCGCCGTGGTGCTCGTCCCGCCGCTGCTCGGCCGCCGGCTGCTGCGCCGCCGCAACGGCTCGGGCGGTACCTCGTGACGGCCCCGGTGCTGGAGAAGCCGGTCGCGGTGAGCGCGCCGGAGCAGCCGGCCGCCCCCGTCGGGCCCGCCGCCCCGGCCCGGCCCGCCGTCTCCCCCGGGCGGCGCCGGTTCCTCCAGGGCGCCTGGGCGGTCAGCCTGGCCGCGGCGCTGGTGCTCGGCTTCGTCGGGTACCTGTTCACGCTCTCGCACGTCCAGCAGAAGCACTACCAGTCCACCGCGTACAAGACCTTCCGCGACCAGCTGGCCCGGGCGGTCGCCCCGACCGGCGCGGCCGCCGACGGCGACCCGGTGGCACTGCTGGACATCCCGGCGATCGGCCTGCACCGGGCCGTGGTGGTCGAGGGCACCACCGGCCGGGACCTGATGCGCGGCCCCGGCCACCGCCGGGACACCGCGCTGCCCGGCCAGCGCGGGGTCGCCGTGGTCTTCGGCCGCGGCGCCACCTTCGGCGCGCCGTTCGCCGAGCTGTCCAGGCTGCGGGTCGGCGACAAGATCGAAGCCACCACCGGCCAGGGCACGTTCACCTACACCGTCAACGTGTACGGCGACGGCGACCACCCGATCGTCGACCAGGCCCGCAACCGGATGGTGCTGGTCACCGGCGACTCCGACTGGATCCCCGGCTCCACCGTGCTGATCGGCGCCCGGCTGGACGGCGACCCGCAGCAGAACCCCGGCGGCCGGCCCGCGACCGTCCCGTACGACAAGGCACTGGCCGCGGACAAGGGCGCGCTGGCCACGCTCCAGCTGTGGTCGCTCGGCCTGCTCGGCGCGGTGGCCGGCGCCCTGCTGCTGGCCCGGTACTGGCGGCGCTCGGCCGCGTACCTGAGCCTCGCGCCGGTGGTCGGCGCGCTGCTCTGGGCGGTCTACGAGAACGCCGCCGCCCTGCTGCCCAACCTCTACTGACGCGCGCCCGGAGGACCGTTCCGATGACCGACGCACCACTGACCGAAACCCCGCCGGCGGCCCCCTCACCGGCCGACCCGGTCGCCGACACCATCACCCTCCCCCCGGTCGCCCCCGCTCCGTACGCCGACCGGCGGTACGCGGACGGCCACCCCGACGACGAGCCGCTCGCCGGACTGGAGACCCGCGACGTCTCCGCCTGGTTCGGCAGCCGCAAGGTCCTGGAGCGGGTCTCGCTGGCGATGCCGGCCGGCGAGGTCACCGCGCTGATCGGCCCGTCCGGCTGCGGCAAGTCCACCTACCTGCGGATCCTCAACCGGATGCACGAGATGGTGCGCGGCGCCGCCCTCTCCGGCGAGGTGCTGCTGGAGGGGGACGACGTCTACCGGCCCGGCCGCCGGCCCGCCGAGGTGCGGCGCCGGATCGGCATGGTGTTCCAGCGGCCCAACCCGTTCCCGGCGATGTCCATCCAGGACAACGTCTCCAGCGGGCTCAAGCTGGCCGGGATCAAGGTGTCCAAGGACGAGCGCCGGCACCTGGTCGAGACCAGCCTGCGCCGGGCCGGGCTCTGGGACGAGGTGTCCACCCGGCTGCACACCCCGGGCGGGGCGCTCTCCGGCGGCCAGCAGCAACGCCTGTGCATCGCACGGTCGTTGGCCGTCTCGCCGGACATCCTGCTGATGGACGAGCCGTGCTCCGCGCTCGACCCGACCTCCACCCGGCGGGTCGAGGAGACGATCGCCGAACTGCGCGGGCGGCTCACCATCGTGATCGTCACCCACAACATGCAGCAGGCCCAGCGCGTCTCGCAGACCTGCGCGTTCTTCCTGGCCACCCACGACACCCCCGGGCGGATCGTCGAGGCCGGGCCGACCGAGCAGATCTTCGGCAGCCCACGCGACCAGCGGACCTCGGACTACGTCAACGGCCGCTTCGGCTAGGCCGGTTCGACCGCTGCGACCGCTGCGACCGCTGCGACCGTTCCGACCGTTCCGACCGTTCCGACCGCTCCGGCCGTTCCCGGCCGGAGCGGTTCCCGATGTCCTACCGGCCGAGGAGCCGCTCCAGCACCGCCGCGACGCCGTCCTGCTCGTTGCTCAGGGTGTGCAGCGGCACCGCCGCCAGCACCTGCGGGTGCGCGTTGGCGACGGCGTACGCGGTGCCGGCCCAGGCCAGCATCTCCAGGTCGTTCGGCATGTCGCCGAAGGCCACCACCTCGCTCCGGTCGATCCCGCGCCCGGCGCACCAGCGGGCCAGCGTGCTGGCCTTGGTGACGCCGGGCGCGCTGATCTCCAGCAGCGGGATCGCCGCCGAGCGGGTGATCTCGGCCAGGTGCCCGGCCGCCTCCCTGGCCTCGGCGAGGAACTTGTCCGGATCGAGGTCCGGGTGCTTGGCCAGCAGCTTGAACAGGCCCCGGACCGACCCACCGGCCCCCAGCAGCTCCTCCGCCGTGCCGACCTCGTGCTCCAGCTCGTCGCCCCACATCGGCACCGCGTACCCGGGCTCGCGGGCCCAGCCGCCCGGGTGCTCGAAGGCGAACGCGGTGCCGGGCAGCTTGGCCCGCAGCGCCTCGACCACCGCCAGGGTGGTCTCCACCGGCAGCGGGAAGGTCTCCAGCAGCTCGCCGCGCCGCGCGTCCACCACCGCGCCGCCGTTCGAGCAGATCGCCACCCCGTGGCCGCCGATGTGCGGGCTCACCTGCTGCATCCAGCGCGGCGGCCGCCCGGTCACGAACACCACCTGCACCCCGGCCGCCTCGGCCGCCGCCAGCGCCGCGGCGGTGCGGTCGGTGACGGTGCCACCGGAGCAGAGCAGGGTGCCGTCCAGGTCGGTGGCGATGAGGCGGGGCGCGGTACGGGGTTCGGTCACCGGTCCATCTTCGCCCATCGGCGCGGCAGGGTCACCGGCCCGGCCCCGCGGCCACCGGCCGTCCCCGCCGTGATCAAGCCCTTCGTACGCCGTTTCCGGCCGATCCCCCCGGCCCCGGGGTGCCCGGCCGGCCGCGCCGGGCATGACTGCCCACGGCCACCCCGTCGGCAGGAAGAGCCATGCCCACACGCCAGCTCCGCGACCAGCCGCCCCCGACCGCCCGCCCCGACACCCGCGACCCGCGGGCGTCCGACGCCTCGCGCGACCCGGTCCTGCTCGGCGACGTCCTCTTCCACACCCTCGCCGAACTCGCCCGTCGCACCTGCGCCCCGTCCCTGCCCGCCCAGCGCACCCGCCCGCACCCGTAGCGCCGCCGCGCGGGCGCCCGCGCGGCGGCCGTCGGCCTCGGCCCGTGCGGGCCGGTGGCGGCGACGTGGAAGGGGACCCGCGGGGTCCGCACGCAGCCTCGGATGCTCCTGGCCCCGACCGCGCCGTCGTACGTGCGTGCCGGGTGGTTCGGGGCCGGCTCCGCCCGGCGGCGCGGGCGGAGCGGGGCCGTCGTTCAGGAGGAGAGGCGGTTCAGTGCCGCGGCGGCGATGCCTTCGACGTAGGTCGGGGCGTCGGTGCGCCGGCCGGTGAGCTCGACGACGGCGACCCTGGTGCCGCTGCGCAGGACCGCGACCCCGCCGCTGACGGTGCCGTCGCCGTTGTAGGCCGGGTACCAGCGGGCGGTGCCGCCGGTGACGGTCAGGGTGTGGGCCGCGCCGTAGTGCCAGTGGCCGGCGGGCTCGTCCTGGCAGTCCTGAACGAGCGCGACGAGCTGCTGCTCCCAGGTGGCGGCCTCGGTCCCGGTGGAGGCGCTCGCGGCCGACTCGTACAGTCGGCCGTCGGTGTCGAAGGTCCAGGTCACGGACGCGTACGCGGTGGCCTTGTCCTTGGTCAGGTCGCGCATCGTCTCCTCGCCGGAGCACGCGGACAGCCCCTCGCGTCCGGTCAGCGCGATGGTCGCGCCGACCGGGTTCAGGCCCTGCGGGAAGTCCTCGCTCTGGACGAGGTCGGCGGAGCCGAGTCCGGCGGCGACCGCGGCCGGGTGGGCGGCGGTGACCGGGTGGGCGGCGACCGCGGTGGGGTGCGCGGCGTTGCGCGCGGCCCCGTCGGCGCTGGCCGACTGGGTGCCGACGACGCCGACCGTGATCAGTGCGGCGGCGAAGCAGGCCGCGGCGGCGACCCGGTTGCGGCGAACGGACTTCTGCTGGACGGCCTGGTTCTCGGTCATCTGGTCCCCCTGTTGGTCGGGACGCCTGCTGCGTCCTCGTACAACCGGGGAGATGCCGCCCAAGGACGGAAAGTCGGCCCCCCGACCGGCTGTTTCACAGCTGTGACAGAGCGGTCCTGACGACGCGGTCCATCGCGGCCGTCCCCAGGCAGGCATCGACCTCCAGCACCCCGTAGTGGCTGCCGCTGCGCAGCACGGCGATGCCGCCGCAGGGCTCCTTGCCCTCGGGCGCTGTGCCGCTGGTGTTGAGGGATCCCTGGTAGGAGCCCATCCAGCTCGCGGTGACGTCCGGGGCGAGCTGCAGCGTCGTGGTCCTTCCGTAGACCCAGTGCCCTGGCGTTGCCTCCTGGCAGGGCACCTCCTCCAGCAGCAGGCGCTCGGCGAAGTTCTGCGCCCGGGAAGGGCTCGGGGTCTCGGCGGCGACCTCGCGGGCGACCTGGTCGACGTGGTCGGCGGCCCGCGTGGGGTCGTCCGGGCTGGTGCGGGGGCTGGTCATCAGTCCGCGGAAGTGGGCACCATGCCCGCCCAGGGTCTGGGTGAGGGTCTTCTCGCCGGAGCAGGCCGCGTTGGCGTAAGCCCCGTCGCCGTACCGGTCGGTGACGTGGATCCGCCCGATGCCGATGTCCGGGCCGAACGCCGCGGGTTCCAGAAGGTTCGCGGTCGTCACCGGTCCGGTCGCACCGGTCGGCGAGGCGGAGCCGGAGGCCGAGGAGGCGGGCGTCGGGCCGGACCCGCCGGGCGTCGCGGGAGCGGACGCGCCCGGGGACGCCCCGCCGACCGCGGCACCCGACCGTGCCGCCGGGTGCGCGGTGGTGCCGGGGGGCGGTGGCAGGACGAACCGGCCGGTCGCCAGCCCGAGCGCGGCGGCCGCCACCAGGGCGGCGACGGCGGACCGGAGCCGGACGACGACGCGGCCGCCGCCCGCCGCGGGACCGCCGTTCACGGACCGGTGACCAGGCGCTCGCGCATGAAGTGGCGGGCCCGGTCGATACGGTCCTTGACCGTACTCAACGGGGCGCCCAGCTCCTCGGCCACCTGGACGTAGGTCAGGTCGCCCAGGTCGCGCAGCACGAAGGCCTCCACCAGGACGGGGTGCTGCTGCTCCAGCGCGGCCAGCGCCTCCATCAGGTCGAGCCGGGTCCCGGCGATGACGCTGGTGGTGCGCGGGTCGACGGACTCGGGGAGGTCGGCGTGGCTGTCCTCGGCGCGCCGGCGCATCGAGCGGTAGGTGGACCGGGCGGCGTTCGAGGCGATCACCGTCACCCAGCCCTGGAAGGAGCCGCGGCCGCCGTACTCGCCCAGGTGCGTGCTGATGGACAGCAGCGCGTCCTGCGCTGCCTCCTCCGCGTCGGCGTGGTGGGGCAGGAAGCGCGAGCAGCGGCGCAGCACCACCGGCCGCAGCTTGGCCAGCAGGTACTCCATCGACCCCGGGTCCCCCGCCCGAGCAGCCGCCACGAGCCGTTCCAGCTCGCCTTCCTCGAACATCCGGATCCCCCCGTGTCGTCCCGCCCGGCCATCCCGTCCGTCGAACGGGAGTTCCGCACTCCCCCCGACTCCGGCAGAATGCTGCCACATGCGCAAGCTCGGCCGTTACCTCCTTCTGGAGCGGCTCGGAGCCGGCTCCTTCGCCACGGTCTGGAAGGCCTACGATCCGGAGCTCGACACCGAGGTCGCGGTGAAGGTGCTGGCCGAGAACTGGGCCGCCAACGCCGATGTGCGCGAGCGGTTCCTGGCGGAGGCGAGGCTGCTGCGCCGGATCGCCAGCCCGCGGGTGGTCCGGGTGCACGACGTCGGGGTGCAGGAGGACCGTCCCTACTTCGTCATGGACTACGTACGCGGCGGCACCCTGGCGGACCGGGTCGGGCAGTGCGACCCGCAGGAGGCGCTGCGGCTGGCCGCGGAGGCGGGCTACGCGGTCCAGGTCCTGCACGAGGCGGGCGTGGTGCACCGCGACGTCAAGCCGTCCAACCTGCTGCTCGCCACCGGCCCCGCGCCCGCCGCGGTGCTGGTGGCGGATCTGGGCAGCGCGAAGCAACTGGCCGACGCATCCGGGCTGACGGTGACCACGGGCACGCCCGCGTACATGGCACCGGAACAGGCCTTCCAGACCGGCGGGTTCGACGGGAGGGCCGACGTGTACGCGCTGGCCGTCGTGGCCTACGAGCTGCTGACCGGGCAGAAGCCGTTCGGCCCGGGCGGACGCGCCACAGCCCTGATGACCGGCCGGTCCACCGCCTCGACGCTGCCGGCACTCCCGGCCGGAACGGAGCTCCCGCCGAACATCGCCCTGCTGCTACGGGTCGCGATGTCCGTCGAGCCGGCGGACCGACCGCCGACCGCCCAGGCCTTCGCGGACGCGCTGCTGGCTCCGGTCCCGCAGTCCCGGCCCCTGGAAGGCCCGGGGTGGCTGACCCCGCGCGCGGTCTGTCTGGCGTCGGGCGCGGTGTTCACGGCGACGACCCTGCTGAGCTGGTTGCGGCGCTGAATCCGACAGGGAGCCGGTCCGCACCGGCCCGAACGGCGGCCCCGACGAGCAGGCCCGGCCGCTGACGGCTGCCGTAGGGTCGCCGGTATGCGCTTGAGTACCGTGATCCTCCCCGTCCACCGGTGGAGCGAGGGGCAGAAGATCTGGCGGCGGGCCGAGGACCTCGGCTTCCACACCGCGTACACCTACGACCACCTGTCGTGGCGGTCCTTCCAGGACGAGCCGTGGTTCGGCTCGCTGCCGACGCTGACGGCGGCGGCCTGCGCCACCGAGCGGCTGCGCCTGGGCACCCTGGTGACCTCGCCGAACTTCCGGCACCCGGTGACGCTGGCGAAGGAGCTGATCACGCTGGACGACGTGTCCGGCGGCCGGTTCACGTTGGGGATCGGGGCCGGCGGGACGGGCTTCGACGCGACGGCGCTGGGGCAGGAGGCGTGGTCGCCGCGGGAGCGGGCGGACCGGCTGGGGGAGTTCGTGCCGCTGCTGGACGAGCTGCTGCGCAGCGACGCCACCACGCGCGAGGGCACGTACTACTCGGCGGTCGAGGCGCGGAACATCCCCGGCTGCGTGCAGAGGCCGCGGCTGCCGTTCTACGTGGCGGCGACCGGCCCGCGCGGGCTGCGGCTGGCCGCCGAGCACGGGCAGGGCTGGGTGACGTACGGCGACCCGAAGGGCCCGGCGGACGTGCCCGTCGAGCAGGCGCCCGGCGTGATCGCGCGGCAGATCGAGAAGCTGACGGCCGCCTGCGAGGAGCGGGGCCGGGACGTCGCGACGCTGGAGAAGGTGCTGCTCCAGGGCTCGACCGCGGAGAAGCCGCTGCAGTCGGTGGAGGCCTTCGTCGACTGGGCGGGCACCTACCGGGAGCTGGGCGTCACCGAGCTGGTGATCCACTGGCCGATCCCCGACTCGATCTTCGAGAACGACCTCGCCGTCTTCGAGGAGATCGCCACCGAGGGCCTCGCCCGGCTGGGCTGAGCCCCGTCGGCGGGGCGGGCGTCGGCCCGGGGCGCTAGTCTGTCGGCCGCATACCGAACTGATCATGCGTCACCACGGGGGTTCCTTCGTCATGCCTTCTTCCAGCTCCGGTTCCAGGAGACTTCTCGCCACCGCCCTGGTCGCCGCCGCGGCGTTCGGCCTGGCCGCCTGCGGCCCCGACGACAGCGCGGACCAGGGCGCGGGAGGCGGGGCGACCACCGCCGCCTCCGCCGCGCCCACCGCCGCCCCGGCCGGCGCCGCGAGCCAGGCGCCGAGCGGCAGGCCCGCGGGGACCGGCAAGCCCGCCGCGACGGGCACGCCGTCCGCCGACGGCGAGCCGGAGGGCTTCTGCACCCACGGGCCGCTGCCCGCCGGGCAGAAGTGGGTCTACCCGGCGAAGGGCACCAGCGCGACGACCCTGGTCTACAAGGACACCAAGGACGCCTGCGGCGTGAACGACGTCGTCTTCGAGCCGGTCGGCGCGGACAGGAGCGCCCCGTTCGCGCCCACCGCCAAGGGCCACCTGAGCTCGGTGCTGGCCCCGCCGAAGGACGTCAACCTGGCCGACCTGGTGAAGCACGTCAACGAGTGCCTCGCCGCGCCGCACAACGAGAAGGGCTCGTACCCCTGCTCGGCCGGTGACTACAAGGTGGCGATCGACGCCTCCGGCAAGGTCACCGAGCTGTGGGAGCGGGCCCACAGCTGACGGGCGCCGGGAGCGGCGCCGGCCGGCTCACATCACTTCGAGCCGTTCGGCGCCGCCCGCGCAGCCGAGCTGCCGTTCGGCGGCCCGCTCGGCGAAGCCGCCCGCCAGTTCTCCCATCCGCTTCCGGCCGGGTCCGTCGGGAAGGTGCCCGCCGTCCTTCACGGTGATCCTGAGGACGGCCCGGTAGGCCTCGGTCCGGCCGTTCACCGAGCAGCCGAAGGCGGCCGCTCCGAGGGTGTCGCCGCCGGACCGCACGTCCCCGAACTCCGCGTCGGCGGTCAGCGACCGCCCGTCCTCTCCGGAGATCCGGCAGCGCAGGGACGGCTTGACCTCGGCCGTCGCCGACGTGTACTCCGTGACCGCGAAGACCCGGGGGGCCCGGCCGAGCAGCTCGGCGACGGCCGGGTCGTCCAGCAGACCCCGGCACTCCCCGTGCGACAGGGACACGGCCGGTGGCCGGTACGCGCCGTGGTCGAGGTACAGGTGCCAGCCGAGCAGGCCGCCGCCGAGCAGCAGCGCCGTTCCGCCGGCGAGCAGCGCCTGGGAACGCTTCATGAGCACCGGTCCTTCCTCGCCTCCACCAGCGCGGCCCGGGTGAGCTCTTCGAGGTCGGCCCGGCCGCCGTCGCCGGAGGCGCGGGCGGCCTCCCCGGCGGTGACCTCCAGCTGCACGTAGTCGTTCGAGGTGTACTTCCCGCCCAGGCAGCTCGCGGCCACGGCCGCGCCGCCCGGCCACGAAGTGCCGAGGCCGGCGATGTCGAAGCCGCGCGCCTCCGGGTGCTTGGCGCCCTCGGCGGTGAGGGCGAGCTCGCCCTGGCGCCGGACGGACGTGAAGGTGATCACGTTGCGTCCGTCGACCCGGATGACACAGGTCTGCGGGTCCTGGCCGATGAGGGCCTTCGTCCGCTCCTCCACGTCCTGGCCGCCGTCGGGCAGCAGCCGTGCGAGTGGGGTGCCGGCGCCGGTGGGCATTCGGCAGAGGTGGGCGGCCCGGCCGGGCGGGTCGGCGGGGCGGTGGCCCCGCCAGTCCAGGTAGCCGACGGTCCCGGCCCCCGCCACCGCGAGGACCAGCACGCGGGGGAGCCACCACCGGCTGTCGAGGCGCCAACCCCACCGGTTCGTCAGGAAGCGGCCCCACCGGGCCGCGAGGTCCTTCACGCGCCGCCCTTCGCGTGGTTGACGTGGTTGTTGACGACCCCGTTGCTGTAGCCGTTCATCACGTTGATCCCGGCGCTCTCGGCGAGGCGGTTGACGTCCTCGCGGCTCATCCCGGAGGTGCCGCCGGCGTCCTTGACGGCCTGCTTGACGCTGCCCACCGCCTGGTTCTGTCCACTCGCGTTCTCGTCGCGCGCCGTCTGGTCGCCGGCCGCCGTGGTGTCCTGCTTGTTGGCCTCGATCACGCTCTCGGCGATCGAGTCGATGATCTGGTCGGCGACCTCGCCGCCCAGCGGGATCTTGTCCGTCACGGTGCCGATGACGGCGCTGAAGGCGTCCTTGCCGTAGCCGACGTTCTTCTCCAGCGCCTCGTTGAACTCCTTGTCGGACTCGGCGTGCTTGTAGTGCACCTCGTCGACCCGGGCCTCGTTGAGGATGCCGCTGGTGATCCCGCCGGCGTGGGCGATGTTGTTGATGTCGACGTTGAGCCGGGCGAAGTCGGTCTGCCCGCCGTCCATGTGGCCGCGGATGAGGGCGGTGGTGTACGCCTGGTTGGCGTTGACCACGGCGCCGTAGGACTCCGGATCGCGTCCGAGCGCGTCCATCAGCCCCTCCACGGAGGACTTGCCGAGGTTGGCCGGCGAGCCGTTGACCGGCAGCTCGTGGGTGAGGGCGAGCGCGTTCTGCACGTCGCCGATGTACTCGGCGGTCATGTGCCCGAGGCTGCCCCGCATGGCGGCGAGCTTGCCGTCGCCCTTGATGTCGTCCAGCCCCCCGTCGTCGCCGTGCCGGCCGAAGGTGTCCACGACCCGCTTCATCAGGTCGGCCTGCTCGGTGGTGTGCCGCTCCGGCGGGACGGGGCCGGGCTCGTCGTACGGGTGGCCGGTGGTGGCGGCCTCCAGGGCGCGGCCGAAGGCGGCCGGCCCGGCCTGCTTGCTCGCGTCCCACACCTTGGAGTCCCGCGAGGTCGTGTCCGGGATCCAGTCCTTGTCGTGGGCGTAGTAGTCGAAGTAGTCCGAGGGCTTGGGCTTGCCGCCCTGGTTGACCGTGCCGTCCTGGTTGTACGCGGTCGGCTGCTCGGTGAAGAACGTGTTGGCGGCCTCCGGGCTGTGCGCGAGCGCCTCCAGGACGGCGGTGGTGGGACGGAAGCCGGAGCCCGCCTCGTCGCCCCCGGTCAGGTTGAAGCCCTGGATCTTGGAGCCGGGCATCGGGGCCGGCCAGTACCTGTCCTGGGTGTCGAGCTGGGTGACGTGCTCGGCGATCGGGTTGATGAAGTGGGCGTCGTAGTTGCCGTTCATCAGGATGCCGGAGAGCACCTGGTAGCCGTACGGCACGTAGTCGAGGCCGGAGGCCCGGTAGGGCTTGTCCCAGACCGGCTGGGATCCGGCCTTGCGCAGCGCGGCGGACCACTCGTCCGACAGGTGCGGCTCGTTGGTGGTGCGGGTGGCGGTGGCGAGGGTGAGGCCCAGGTTCTTCTGGAGGTCCTGGTAGGCCTTCCAGCGCGGGGACTTGTCGTCGCGGGGGTACGCCGGGTCGCCGACCATGCCGTTCCAGGACTTGATCAGGCCGTCCGGGCCGAGGTCCTGGTAGAACTTGGTGGCGAACTTCGGGTCGTCGCCGTGCGAGGCCAGCAGCGAGTTCAGCTCGGTGAGTTCGGGCTCGGTGATGTCCCCGCCCTTGGCGGCGAGCTGGGCGGCGCGCTTGCCGTCGGCCTCGGGGCCGCCGCCGATGGCCTTGCCGTTGAAGGACTTCTGCCCGTCCGTCATGCTGTCGGCGCGCAGCGCGTAGGCGATCCGCTCGTCGGCGGCGGCGGCCTCGGCGACGGCGGCGTCGATCGCCTTGCGGGCGGCCTCCGCCTTGTCGCCCCACTCCTTCTGGTAGTCCCGGAGGGCCTCGTAGTCGTGCCGGGTGGCGTTGTCGGCCGGGGGCCAGCTGACGGTGCCGTTGTCGGTGACGGTCAGCCCGGCCGTGCGGGCCTCCGCGACCGCCTTGTCCAGTTTGGTCTTCGCCGCCTTGAACTCGGTCGACGCCTCCGTGAAGATCGAGGCGAAGGCGTTCGCCTCGGTGACGGCGGCGGTCAGCTGCTCGTTGGTGCGCTGCAGGCCGGGGCGGGCCTGGTCGGCCGAGGGGCCGGTCCAGCAGGCGGAGTTGACCTGGGCGATCACCGTCCTGTCCCAGTCGTCGTCCATGGACTTGAGCTTCTGGGCCACGGTGGTCCAGGCGGTGGCGGCGGTGTCCAGGACGCCGAAGTCGGCGGTGCTGAGCTCGTGGAAGTCGACCATCGCTGCTCTTCTCTCAGGCGCCGAGGTCGTGCTGGACGGCCGACTCGTTCTGGCGGTAGTTGGTGGCGGTGGCGCGCAGCGCCTGGGTGGTCTGCCCGATGGTGCCGCCGAGCGCGGCGACGCACTGGTCCCAGGTGCCGGCGGCTCCCGCCGCGGCCTTGCCGGTGCTCCAGTTGGCGAGCGAGGTGGAGACCTTGGTGGTGGCCTCGTCGGCGCCCCGGCCGTCGGTGTTGAGGCGGGCGTGGATCTGGTCGGAGTTGTTCCCCGCGGTGGTCAGCGCGTTGGGGTCGGCGCTGAAGCCGGCCCCGCCCCCGCCGCCTCCCCCGCCCGGTGCCGAGGCCGAGTTGAGCTGCGTGCGGGCCGTCTCCTGGGCGCGGGCCCGGTCGGTCAGGTTCCCGTCCGCGTCGTAGGCCCAAGGGTTCATCATCCGGTCGAACGCGGTCGCCCGATCAGACATGTCGATCGATCCCCTCCCGTGCCGGCACGCTGTTCCGGCACCCCCGTTGGCAAAGAATGTGGCACGTACGTCAAGAGTTCGACAAAGGGTACAGGCGGGTTCCGGTTTTGCCGAACCCCTAGGGGAGCGGGGGGCCGACGTCATACCGCAGCAGCAGACGGGCTCGTCATTCGAGCTCATGGCCCGTACCGCACAAGACCGTTACGGTGGTCGGCGTGTCCACAGCTGTCATCAAGACGGACGGCCTCACCAAGAGGTTTCCCCGGGTCACCGCGCTCGACCAGCTCACCGTCGAGGTGCGGCCGGGTGTGGTCGGCCTGGTCGGGGCCAACGGCGCGGGCAAGTCCACTCTCATCAAGATCCTTCTCGGGCTCGCCCCGGCGACCTCCGGCCGGGGCGAGGTCCTCGGCCTGGACGTCGCCACCCAGGGGTCCGAGATCCGCGCGCAGGTCGGCTACATGCCCGAGCACGACTGCCTGCCACCGGACGTCTCCGCGACCGAGTTCGTGGTGCACATGGCCCGGATGGCGGGCCTGCCCGCCACCGCCGCCCGTGAGCGCACCGCGGACACCCTGCGGCACGTCGGCCTCTACGAGGAGCGGTACCGCCCGATGGGCGGCTACTCGACCGGCATGAAGCAGCGGGTCAAGCTCGCCCAGGCGCTGGTGCACGACCCGAAGCTGGTGCTGCTGGACGAGCCGACCAACGGCCTCGACCCGGCCGGCCGGGACGAGATGCTGGGGCTGATCCGCCGGGTGCACACCGACTTCGGCATCTCGGTGCTGGTCACCACCCACCTGCTCGGCGAGCTGGAGCGGACCTGCGACCACCTGGTCGTGATCGACGGCGGCAAGCTGCTGCGCTCCTCCTCCACCGCCTCCTTCACCGAGGCGACGGCCGTCCTCGCGGTCGAGGTCGGCGACCACCCGGAGGACCACGGCCTGGAGCCGGGCCCGGCGGTCCGCGAGCGGCTCGCCGCGGTCGGCCTGTCCGTCCAGTCCGAGGGTTCGCACCAGCTGCTGGTCCGGCTGGCCGACGAGTCGACGTACGACACCATCCGCGACGCCGTCGCCGAACTGGGCCTCGGCCTGGTCCGGTTGGAACAGCGCCGGCACCGGGTCGCCGAACTCTTCACCGACTCCCAGGACACCGAGCAGAGCAAGGGAGGGACGAACGATGGCGCTGCCTCCTGAGACCAGGTCCGCCGACACCGGCGTCATCCACGACATCGGCTACCGCGGCTACACCGGCCCCCGGCTCGGCCGTTCCTACGCGACCCGCGCGCTCTTCACCCAGAGCCTGCGCGCCGCGTACGGCCTCGGCCGCTCCGGCAAGTCCAAGGTGCTGCCGATGCTGGTGCTGGGCGTGGTGACCGTACCCGCGCTGATCATGGTGGCGCTCTCGGTCGTGATGAAGCGCGAGGAACTGCCGGTCGAGTACGCCGGCTACCTCTCCATGCTCAGCCTGGTGGTCTCGGTCTTCCTCGCCTCCCAGGCGCCGGTACTGCTCTCCCGGGACCTGCGCTACCAGACCGTCCCGCTCTACTTCTCCCGCCCGATCACCCGCACCGACTACGTCCGGGCCAAGTTCGGCGCCATGGTCTGCGCCCAACTGCTGCTGATGGCGGCCCCGTTGCTGGTGCTGTACATCGGCGCGCTGCTCGGCGGGATGGACTTCGGGCACAACACCGGGCACTTCCTGTACGGCCTGGTCGCGGCCGTCCTGTACGCGCTGGTGCCGACCTCGGTCGCCCTGGTGATCGCGGCCGCCACCCCGCGCCGCGGCTTCGGGGTGGCCGCCATCATGGGCTACCTGGCGGTCAGCGCCGCCCTGGGCGCCGCCGCGGTCGGGATCAGCAACCCCAGCACGACCGGCTCCGACACCGCGCAGTGGATGTCGCTGATCTCGCCCACCGACCTGGTGGAGTCCCTGGTCAACGAACTGTTCGGCCTCGGTGAGGGATTCGACCGCCGGCACGCGCCGGGCGGCCTGGGCCTCGCCGTGTTCGCGCTCGTCGCGGTGGCCATGGTGGTGGGCTCGTACCGGCTGCTGCTGCGCCGCTACCGCCGTGTCTAATTCAACTGCAGTGTCTGAGAGGGCGGCATGGCCACCATCAGCATCGACAAGGTCTCCCGCTGGTTCGGGAACGTGGTCGCGGTCAACGACATCACCATGTCCATCGGCCCCGGCATCACCGGCCTGCTCGGCCCCAACGGGGCGGGCAAGTCCACCCTCATCCACATGATGAGCGGCTTCCTGGCCCCCTCCAGCGGCTCCGTCACCCTGGACGGCGCGCCGATCTGGCGCAACCAGCAGGTGTACCGGCAGATCGGCCTGGTGCCCGAGCGGGAGTCGATGTACGACTACCTGACCGGCTGGGAGTTCGTCCTCGCCAACGCCGAACTGCACGGCCTGCCCCAGCCGGGCGCCGCCGCCGGCCGGGCGCTGGACCTGGTGGAGATGGCCTACGCCAAGGACCGCCGCACCGGCACCTACTCCAAGGGCATGAAGCAGCGGGTCAAGATGGCCTCCGCACTGGTCCACGACCCGTCCGTCCTGCTGCTCGACGAGCCCTTCAACGGCATGGACCCGCGCCAGCGGCTCCAGCTGATGGACCTGCTGCGCCGCTTCGGCGCGGACGGCCGGACCGTGCTGTTCTCCTCCCACATCCTGGAGGAGGTCGAGCAGCTGGCCCGGCACATCGAGGTGGTGGTCGCCGGACGGCACGCCGCCTCGGGCGACTTCCGCAAGATCCGCCGACTGATGACCGACCGCCCGCACCGCTACCTGGTCCGCTCCAGCGATGACCGCCGGCTCGCCGCCGCGCTGATCGCCGACGGCTCGACCACCGGCATCGAGGTGGACGAGCGGGAGCGGGCGCTGCGGATCGAAGCGGTGCACTTCCAGGGCTTCACCACCCTGCTGCCCAGGGTCGCCCGGGAGGCCGGCATCCGGCTGTACACCGTCTCCCCGGCGGACGAATCGCTGGAGAGCGTCTTCTCCTACCTGGTCTCCGCATGAGCGGGCACGTGAGCGCCGCCGCCAGAACCGTCGTTGCCCAGGAAGGGGCGGACCGACCATGAACCCCACCGTCGCCAGGCTGACCCTGCGCGGGCTGCTGGGCCGCCGTCGTGGCCTGCTGCTGCTGGTGGTCCCCGCCCTGCTGCTGATCGTCGCGGCCATCGCCAGTGTGTCCAGCGCCGACCCCCACGAGACGGCCGGCAACATCCTCGGGGCCCTCGGCCTCGGCACCCTGATCCCGATCCTCGGGCTGGTCGTCGGCACCGGGGTGATCGCCAACGAGATCGACGACGGCTCGATCGTCTACCTGCTCGCCAAGCCGCTGCCCCGGTGGCGGATCGTCACCACCAAGCTGGTCGTCGCGATCGGCGTCACCTGGCTGTTCTCGGTCGTCCCGACGCTGCTGGCCGGGCTGCTGCTGGTCGGCACCCAGGACGGCGTGGCGCTCGGCTACACCGTGGCGGTGCTGGTCGCCGGCGCCGCGTACAGCGCGCTGTTCCTGCTGCTCGGCGTGGTCACCCGGCACGCGGTGGTGGCCGGGCTCGCGTACGCCCTGATCTGGGAGTCGACGGTCGGCAACTTCGTCGAGGGCGCCCGCACGCTGAGCATCCAGCAGTGGGGCCGCTCGGTGGCCGAGGCGGTCGCCGGGCAGAACGCGATCAGCTCCGACGTCTCGCTCGCGGCGGCGGTGCCGCTGCTGCTGGTGGTCACCGTCGCGGCGACGGTGTTCGCCTCGGTGAAGCTGGCCGGGATGACGCTGGCCGGCGAGGAGTGAGCCCGGCCCGGCACTGAGCCCCGTACGGCACTGAGCCCCCGTACGGCAGTGGACCCGGTACGGCAGTGGGCCCCGGACACCTGAGGGTGTCCGGGGCCCACTGCCGCGTTCTCGCCGGCGAGCGGCTCAGAGGGTGCGGTTGCGGCCCGCGCCCCAGCCGGCCGCGCCGACCACCAGGACCAGCACCAGCATCAGCACCAGCGGGGTCTCCCAGCCGCCGGTCAGCTGGCGCAGCGCACCCGCGCCGACCGGGCCCGCCGCCGCGACCAGATAGCCGATCGCCTGCGACATCCCGCCCAGCTGGGCGGCACCGGCCGCGGTGCGGGTGCGCAGCACGATGAACGCCAGGCCCAGGCCCAGCGAACCGCCCTGGGCCACGCCCAGGATGGTCGCCGACACCCACGCGGCGGAGACCGGCGCGACCAGCAGCATCGCGATGCCCAGCCCGTTCAGGGCGACCATGGTCAGCGCCAGCCCGCGCTGGCTGGTCATCCGGCCGGCCATCAGCGGCACCAGGAAGGCGCCCGCCACCTGCACCAGGTTGGAGAAGGCGAAGACCAGACCGGCCTGGCCGCGGTCCATGCCGTGGTCGGCCAGGATGGTCGGCATCCAGGCGACCAGGGTGTACACCAGCAGCGACGAGATGCCCATGAAGAGGCTGATCTGCCAGGCCAGCGGGGACTTCCAGATGCCCTCGATCGGCTTGGCCGGCGCGGCGGCCACGGCCACCGCCCCCTGCCGCTCCTGACGCGAGCGCAGCACCTGCGGCAGCCAGGCCACCGCCGCGATCAGCGCGAGCAGCGACCAGGCGCCCAACGAGGCCCGCCAGCCGCCGCCCAGCGCGTGCTCCAGCGGGACGGAGGTGCCGGCCGCGAGGGTGGCGCCGACCAGCATGGTGGTCGAATAGACGCCGGTCATGGTGGCCGCGCGGTCCGGGAACTCGCGCTTCACCAGGCCCGGCATCGACACGTTCAGCACCGCGATGGCCACGCCGATCACCACGCAGCCCGCGTACAGGGCCGCCACCGAGGGCAGCACCCGCAGCAGCACGCCCGCGCCGAGCACCAGCACCGCGCCGAGCACCACCCGCTCGGCGCCGAAGCGGCGGGTCAGCCGCGGCGTGAGCGGGGCGCCGACGCCCTGGAACAGCACCGGGACGGTGGTGATCAGCCCGCTCGCGGTGGCGGACAGGCCGAAGGTCCGCTGGATCTCGCCGACCATCGGGGAGACCGCCGCCAGGCAGGCACGCATGTTCAGCGCGACCAGCAGGATGCCGGTCAGCAGCAGGAGCGGATGGGCCGCCCGGGCGCGGAGGGGGAGCGGGGCGGACGTGGTGACAACCGGCTGCTGGGCACGGGTGACGGCCATGGATGTGCTGTTCTTTCGTGAAGGTGCGTGGATGCGGACGGCGGAAGGGAGGCTCGCGCCGTCCTACTTCCGCGCCGCGATGGCCGCGAGCAGCTGCTCGACGGCCGCGGTCGGGCCGGCGAGCAGCGCACGACACGCCGCCTCGGCCCGGTCCGGGTCACCGCTCTCGATCGCGTCGACCAGCGCCTCGTGGGTCGCGACGACCGCCTCGGGCATGTCGTGGTCGCCGAAGGCGGAGGTCATCGCCTCGCGCACGGAGGCGCCGAAGTAGCGGTACACCTCGGCCAGCGCGGGGTTGTGCGCGGCCTCGACGACGGCGGTGTGGAACTCCAGGTCGTGCTCGACGGTGGCCTCGCGGCTCGCCCGCTCGGGGTGCGCCGCGAACACCTCGGCCTCACGGGCCAGCGCGGCGCGCATCCGCCGGATGTCCTCGGGGGTGTGCCGCAGTGCGGCCAGCCGGGCGCCCTCGGTCTCCAGCGCCGCGCGGACCTCCAGGACGTCCCGGATGCCCGAGCGCTGGACGCCGCGCAGGACGGACGCCGGGTCGCTGGTGGAGCGGACGAACGTCCCCTCGCCCTGCCGGGAGACCAGCATCCCGGCGTGCACCAGCACCCGGATGGCCTCTCGCACGGTGTTCCGTCCGACGGCCAGTTGCTCGGCCAGCTCGTGCTCGGTGGGAATCCGCGAGCCCACCGGCCACGCCCCACCCGCCAGCTGCGCCCGCAGCTGCTCGATCGCGGTGTCCACCAGGGAGCGCCGCCCGGCCGCCTGCAAACCGCCGCTCATGCCGGACCTCCCTTTCCACCGCACACGTCATCACCGGTCGTCGGTCATCCTACAACCGCTTGCCCGGTCATCCTACAACCCACCCCTGACCAGCCCATGAACCCTGGATGTACCCCCGGACACGGATCCCCGCGCCCCACCAGGGGCGCGGGGACCTGTGCGCGGGGCAGGAGATCGCGGCGGGTGGCCGGTGCCCGGTGGCCGGGCGCCTCCCCGCCGGAGGCGTCAGCGCTGCGGGTAGAGGCGCTCCAGGACCGCGGCGACGCCGTCCTCGTCGTTGCTGGTGGTGACGGCGTCCGCGACGGCGAGGAGTTCCTCGTGGGCGTTGGCCATGGCGACGCCGTGGGCGGCCCAGCCGAACATCGGGACGTCGTTGGGCATGTCGCCGAAGGCGATGGTGTCGGCGGCGCGGACGCCCAGGCGGCGGGCGGCGACGGCCAGGCCGGTGGCCTTGGACAGGCCGAGCGGGAGCAGTTCGACGACGCCGGCGCCGGCCATCACCACGCCGACCAGGTCGCCGGCCGCGCGCCGGGCGGCTTCGGCGAGGGCGTCGTCGGTGAGGGCGTGGTGCTGGATGTAGAGCTTGCTGAGCGGGGCGTCGAACAGCCCGCCGCGATCGACCCGGACGACCGGCAGGTCGGAGCCGATCAGCAGCTCGTAGCCGGGGCCGGCCAGCACCTGGCCGTCGAGGCCGTCCTGGTTGGCGGCGATGGCCAGCGGGCCGGTCTCGGTCTCGATCTTCTCGATCGCGAGCGCGGCGAGCCGCCGGTCCAGGGTGAGCGAGGTGAGCAGCTTGTGCGCGCCGGCGTCGTACACCTGGGCGCCCTGTCCGCAGACCGCTATCCCGGTGTAGCCGATCTCGTCGAAGACCGGGCGGGCCCAGACCGCCGAGCGCCCGGTGACGATGATGTGCAGCGCGCCCGCGCCGGTGGCCGCGGCCAGGGCGGCGCGGGTGCGCTCGGAGACGGTCTCCCCGCTGGTGAGCAGGGTGCCGTCGAGGTCGGTGGCGACCAGCCGGTAGGGCAGGCCGCCACCGCCGGGGGAGGCGAGGCTGGGGCTGATGGTGCTCATGGGCCTTACGTCTCCCGGGAGTTGCGGGTGGTGCTGGGTGGTGCTGGCCGGGTTACTTGACCGGTTCGAGGACGGTCCGCCCGCCGAGGTACGGCCGCAGCGCCTCGGGCAGGACGACCGAGCCGTCGGCCTGCTGGTGGTTCTCCAGGATCGCCACGATGGTGCGCGGGACGGCGACCAGGGTGCCGTTCAGGGTGGCGAGCGGGCGGGTCTTGCCCTCCTCGCGCATCCGGATCGCCAGTCGGCGGGCCTGGTACTCGGTGGTGTTGGAGGTCGAGGTGACCTCGCGGTACTTGCCCTGGGTGGGGATCCACGCCTCGATGTCGAACTTGCGCGCGGCCGAGGCGCCGAGGTCGCCGGAGGCGACGTCGATCACCCGGTACGGCAGCTCCAGCGCGTTGAGGAAGTCCTTCTCCCACTGGAGCAGGCGGCGGTGCTCGTTCTCCGCGTCCTCGGGGGTGGTGAAGACGAACATCTCCACCTTCTCGAACTGGTGGACGCGGATGATGCCGCGGGTGTCCTTGCCGTAGGTGCCGGCCTCGCGGCGGAAGCAGGACGAGTAGCCGGCGTAGCGCAGCGGCAGCTTGTCGGCGTCGAGGATCTCGTCCATGTGGTACGCGGCGAGCGGGACCTCGCTGGTGCCGACCAGGTACCGGTCGTCCTCGGCGAGGTGGTACACGTTCTCGGCGGCCTGGCCGAGGAAGCCGGTGCCGTCCATGGCGGCCGGGCGGACCAGGGCCGGGGTGATCATCGGGGTGAAGCCGGCCGCGGTGGCCTGGGCGATCGCCATGTTGACCAGGGCGAGCTCCAGCAGCGCGCCGACGCCGGTCAGGTAGTAGGAGCGGGCACCGGCGACCTTGGCGCCGCGCTCGGTGTCGATCGCGCCGAGGATCTGGCCGAGCTCGACGTGGTCGCGGGGCTCGAAGCCCTCGGCGGCGAAGTCGCGCGGGGTGCCGATCTCCTCAAGGGTGACGAAGTCCTCCTCGCCGCCGACCGGGGCGGCCGGGTCGATGAGGTTCGCCAGCGAGCGGAGCAGGCGGTCGGCCTCCTCCTTGGCCGCGCCCTGTTCGGCGTCGGCGGCCTTGACCTCGGCGGCCAGGTCCTTGGTGCGCTGCAGCAGGGCGGCCTTCTCGTCGCCCTTGGCCTGGGCGACCTGCTTGCCGAGCACCCGCTGCTCGTTGCGCAGTTCGTCGAAGCGGCTGCCCGAGGACCGGCGCCGCTCGTCGGCGGAGAGGAGGGCGTCGACCAGGTCGACGTCCTCGCCACGGACGCGCTGCGAGGCGCGCACTCGGTCAGGGTCCTCACGGAGCAGGCGAAGGTCAATCACAGGCCCAAGCGTACCGGGCGACCGTTCCTCCACCAGTACGGCATTTCCCCTGGGGATAACTCGCCCGATCCTGTGGATAACTTCTGTGGGGAACGCTCCGCCGCCGGGTTATCCACAGGCCCGACCCCTGGCCTGTGGATCCAGGGGGAGGATGGCCCTCCGTGTGAACGAACCAGGGAATTGAGGTTTCAAACCTCAATCAACCTTCCCGAGTGAGGGAATTGAAGCACTCGGACGGGTGATTTGCTGGCAACCGGGTGACTCTGGTCCGATTGGTCATCTCTGCGACGCAAACCGATGGTCCGACCAGTTCTGGGCAATGGCTATACCGGTTTGTCGACTCTCCCCCGGCCTGTGGATAACTCGGGGCTGTGGACAGCGGGGAGCCCTGTGGACAGCGGCCCCCGGCCCCGGGCCGCCTGTGGACGACGGACGGGGCCGTCCGCCCCGCCCGATCGACCCGATCCAAAACAGTCGGAAAAGGTCGGAAAGACAAAAGATGCAATCAGGGTGTCCGGACGGCTGCGGAGGTCGCGGATGCCCCGCGGGCCTCAGATGTTCCCGCGGCCGTCGAGGGCGCGGGAGAGCCAGTCCGCCGCCGAGGAGAAATCCTCGTCCGAGGTCCCCGGCCGCCGGTGGGTGGACTCCTGCCGGTCGGCGCGCGGATAGGAGCCCAGGTACCGCACCTGCGGGCAGATCCGCTTGAGCCCCATCATCGCCTCGCCGACCCGGCGCTCGGACAGGTGGCCCTCGCAGTCGATCAGGAAGCAGTAGCTGCCCATGCCCTCGCCGGTCGGGCGGGACTCGATCCGCATCAGGTTGACCCCGCGCACCGCGAACTCCTGGAGCAGCTCCAGCAGCGCGCCCGGGTGGTCGTCCGGCAGCCAGACCACCATCGAGGTCTTGTCCGCGCCGGTCGGCGAGGAGACCCGGCCCGGACGGCCGACCAGTACGAACCGGGTGGCCGCGCTCTTGGCGTCCGCGATCTCCTTGACCAGCGGCTCCAGCCCGTAGATCGGCGCCGCGAACTCCCCGGCGAACGCGCCGTCGTAGCGGCCCTCGGAGACCAGCCGGGCGCCGTCCGCGTTGGAGGCGGCCGACTCCCACTTCGCCTCCGGCAGGTTGGCCGCCAGCCAGCGCCGCACCTGCGGCTGGGCCACCGGGTGGCTGGTCACCGTCTTGATCCCGGACAGCTCGGTGCCCGGTCGCACCAGCAGCGCGAAGGTGATCGGCAGCAGCACCTCACGGTAGATCATCAGCGGTGCGCCGGAGGCGAGTTCGTCGTTGGTCGCGGTGACCGCGCCCTCCACCGAGTTCTCGATCGGGACGAACGCCCCGGACGCCTCCCCGCCGCGCACCGCGTCCAGTGCCAGCGCCACCGAGGACAGCGGCACCAGCTCCCGGGTCGCCGCCTCGGGCAGGGTGTGCAGGGCCGCCTCGGTGAACGTGCCGGCCGGTCCGAGGTAGGTGTAGCGGGTGGCCGACATGATGCCTCCGTGGGAATCTCGGTGCTGCGCGGGCGGAGTGTGCCGAAGCAATCACCCTAACGACTCCGCGGCCCCGGCAGGAAAGCGTTCCACCGACCGGAACCGCGGCGGTGCGTCCCGGTGACTCCGGGGGAACTACCCCTCCAACAACTGCTGTCCGAGGTAGCCGCCGGGCGGCGGGCCCGGTGGCAGCGCGTACAGGCCGCCGGCCTCGTGCCGCAGGAAGCGGGAGAGGCCGTCGCCCCGGGAGAGCTTGCGCTGCACCGGGGTGAAGCCCTTGCGCGGGTCGGCCTGGAAGGCGAGGAAGAGCAGCCCGGCGTCCGGGGAGCCGTCCGGCAGCAGCCCGTCGTGGTACGAGAAGCCGCGGCGCAGCATGGCCGCCCCGCCGTTGGCCGCCGGGGCGGCGACCCGGATGTGCGCGTCGGCGGGGATCGCCAGGGTGCCGTCCGGGCCCTGCGCGGCGAGGTCGACCGGGGACCGCTCGCCGGCCCCGGCGGGCGCGCCGAGCGGGGCGCCGTCCGACTTGCGCCGCCCGATCACCCGCTCCTGCCGGTCCACCGGAAGCGCCTCCCAGTGGTCCAGCAGCATCCGGATCCGCCGGAACACCAGGTACGAGCCGCCGGCCAGCCAGCCCGGCTGGTCGCCGCCGGCGGCGCAGAACACCGTGGCGGCGAAGCCCTCCTCGTCCGGCCGGGGGTTGTTGGTGCCGTCGATCTGGCCCATCAGATTGCGTCCGGTCACCGGCCGCGCGGCGGCGCCGGGGGTGCGGGCGAAGCCGGCCGACTGCCAGCGCAGCGCCGCCGTCCCGGCCGCGAGCCGCTGCAGCACCCGCAGGGCGTGCACGGCGACCAGGGCGTCGTCCGCGCCGATCTGGACGAACAGGTCGCCGTCGCCGCGGGCCGGGTCGAGCGCGTCGCCGGGGAAGGCGGGCAGCGGTTCGAGCCCGGGCGGGCGGCGGTCGGCCAGCCCGGCCTTGTCGAACAGGGCGGCGCCGAAGCCGACCGTGACGGTGAGCGAGCAGGGCCCGGCGTCCAGCGCGACCTGGTCGTCGAACTCCTCGGCCGGCTCCCCCGCGGTCAGCCGCTCGGCCGCCTTCGTCCAGCGCTGCAGCAGGGTGCGCAGCCCGTCCCGGCCGACGCCCACGGCCAGGTCGAAGGCGGCGAGTTGGACCCTGGCCTGCGCCGGGTCGGTGATCCCGGCCTGGTGCGCGCCGCGGAACGGCACCCGGGCGGAGCCCAGCGTCCCGCCGGACGGGCCCGCCGCGTCCGCCGTCCCGCCCGGCCGTCCGTCCAGGGCGACCGCCCCGGCGACGCCCGCGCCGGCGCCGGCCAGCAGTCCGGCCCCGGCGGTGCCGAGCAGCGCCCGCCGGGTGAAGCCCGCGGGCCCCGCCGGACCCGGCCCGTGGTCCGTCGGGCCGGGCTCCGCCGAGCCGGGCTCCGCCGGACCGTGCTCCGTGGAGGTGTCCGTCATCCCGCTCACCCGATCCTGAACTGCTGGGTCGGGGTGGTCTGGTCGATGTCGGAGGAGCGGATCTGCACCGACACCACCCAGTTGCCCGCCAGCGGGAGCTGCGCGGTGCCGCTCCACCGGCCGGTGCCCTCCGGGGTGAGCGCGACCGGCAGCGGGCCGAGGTCGCGGTCCGGCAGGGTGAAGGCGAGCTCCGCCTCGGGGACGTCCACCGGCTGCCCGTCCGCGCTGTCCAGCGCGAGCTTCACCTCGTTCGGCCCGGTCCGGGCGGGGTTGAGGGTGACGGTCGCGGTGCCCTTGGCGTTCGGCGTCCGGCCCTTGGTGTCGTACGGGAGCTTGAGCTCGACGGTGCGGCCCGGCTCGGTCTGCGGCGCCACCGGGGCCCCGCCGGCCGCCGGAGCGGCGGCCGCCCCGGCCTTGAGCTCGCCCGCGACCCGTCCGGGCGGGGAGTTGGTGAGCATCGTGGTGACCACCAGCACCGCCACCGCGACCAGCGCCTCGACCAGCACCGAGCGGCGCAGCCCGGCCCGGGTCGGGGTCAGCCCCCGGTCGCGTCCGGCGCTCCGCAGGGCGGCCCGCTGGCGCTCCAGCTGCGCCTGCCGGACCGGGTCCTCGCTGTGCGTCGCCACGGCGACCGGTTCCGGCAGTTCGGCCGGTGCGACCTCCACCGACTCGGCCGGGGCCGAGCGCAGCCGGGCCAGCCAGGAGCGGGAGATCCAGGCGACGCCGAGCATCGCGACCACGCAGCCGCTCTTCACCAGCAGCAGCCGCCCGTACTCGGTGCCGGTCAGCGCGCCCCAGCTGCCCAGGCCCCGCCAGGACTGGTAGATCCCGGTGACGGCCAGCACGGCCACCGCGCCGAAGGCGATCCTGGAGAAGCGGTCCACCACCTCGGCGCCGACGCCCTCGCGCAGCGCGACCAGCAGCGCGGCCAGCCCGCCCAGCCAGAGCGCCATGGCGAGCAGGTGCAGGATGCCGAGCGGCAGCGCCAGCCAGACCTGGATGCCCACCGAGGCGTGGTCGGCGCCGACCCAGGTCGCCGAGAGGGCGACCGCCAGCACCAGCCCGGCCACGCCGAGCCCGAGCCGGACCTCGCGCTGCGGCCGTTCGGCGGCCCGCCGCTCCAGCTCGCGCAGCTCGGCGGCCTCGGCGTCCTCCTCGGACACCGCGGGACCGGCGGGGCCGTCGGCGTCCTCGGAGCCCTTGGAGCCCTCGGAGCCGTCCTCGTCCCGCGGCTTCGGGACGACCGGCCGCGGCGGCTGCCCCAGCTGCCCGACCAGCAGCGACAGGAACACCCCGCCCGCCGCGAGCAGCAGCAGCCGGGCGGCCAGCGCGGTGCCGATCCGCTCGTCCAGCGTGGCGCGCATCAGCGACAGGTCGAAGGCCTGCCCGACCCCCGAGCCGCGCTCGTACGGGCCGCGCAGCATCAGCACGGCGACGGTGGAGACCAGCAGCGCCGTCCAGCCGGTCATCAGCAGCCGCTGCACCCGGCGCCGGGCGGTGCCGGCCGGCCAGCAGATCAGGACGAAGGCGGCGACGCCGACCAGCAGCGCGAACGCGGTGTACGCGACGGTGCGCCCGGTGCCGTACAGGAAGGCGACCAGGCCGTCGGCCTCCGCGCCCTGCAGCGCGGTCGCCGACACCGAGGTGTCCGAGGGCGCGCCGATGGAGAAGGTGAACGCCCCGCCGACCGGGTGCGAGTCGTCCGAGACCGCCCGCCAGGCCACCGTGTACGTGCCGTTGGCGAGCCCGCCGCGCAGCCCGACCCGGGCGGTGTTGCCCTTGCCGTCGGCGTGCGCCGGGTTGCCGGTGTCCACGGCCTGGCCGGCCGGGTCGAGCACCCGGACGGAGTCGCCGGAGAGCGAGACGGACTCGCTGAAGGTCAGCGTCACCGCCTGCGGGGCGGTGGCGACGACCGAGTTCTGCCGCGGGTCGGTGGAATCCAGGGTGGCGTGCGCGGAGGCCGGACCGGCGCCCGCGAGCATCAGCGCGAGCAGCGCGCCGAGCATTCCGAGCACCCCGGCGATCCGGCGGTGGGTGGCCTTCTCCAGGCCGGCCGACTGCATGGTGGCGGTCCCCTTAACTCTGGCTGGGCCGGTAGGTGAGCTCCTTGACCGGAACCTTGACGGAGATGGTGCCGGACTTGGCGAAGGTGAGGTCGAGCTCCAGCTCGTCGCCGAGGGCCGGGGTCTTCTGCCATCCCATGATCATGAGGTGGTTGCCGCCCCGGGCGAGCTGCAGGGTGCCGTGCGCGGGGACGTCGAGACTGTCCACCTGCTCCATGGTCGACGCGGTCGAGCGGTGCATGGTGACCGACCCGGCGGCCGGGCTGGTCACCTTGAGCAGCTCGTCCTGCCCGCCGTCGTTGCGAACGGTCAGGTAGCCGGCCGCCATGCCGCCGGCCGGGGGCAGCGGGATGTAGGAGTCGGCGACGCTGAGCCTGGCCGGGCCCCCGGCGGCACCGTCCTGCCCACCCGTGCCGCCGCCCGTCCCGCAGGCGGCCAGGATGGCGCCGCCGCCCAGGGCCGTCGCGACGACGGCACCGAGCAGGGCGGTGCGGCGGAAGCGGCCGGTTCCGGTCTGCACCGAGGTCACGCCGCGACCCCCTTGGCGAGCAGCGGCAGGTCGTGCTCGTAGGTCTTCTCCTCGGTGCCGCTCATGTAGAGCACGTGCGCCTTGTCGTCCGAGGGGAGGAAGGCCAGCACCTGCGCGCCGTGGGTGGAGGTGACCGTGCCGTCCCCGTTGACCACCGGGTCCTCGATCATGATGCCGAGCGACTTGGCCGCGGTCTTCACCTTGGCCAGGTCCCCGGTGAGGCCTATGAAGTCGCTGCCCATCGAGTCCAGCCAGGTGCGCAGCACCTGGGGGGTGTCGCGCTGCGGGTCGGTGGAGACGAAGACGACGTTGACCTTCTGCCGGTCCGCCTCGGGCAGCGCCTTCATCGCGACGCCGATGTCGCCCATGGTGGTCGGGCAGACGTCCGGGCAGCTGGTGTAGCCGAAGAACAGCAGGGTGGCCTTGCCGTTGGTCTGCTGCCGCAGGTCGAAGGGCCGGCCGGAGGTGTCGGTCAGCTGGAGGTCCGGCTTCTCGAAGTTCTTGGCGAGCTTGGTGCCCTGGTACGGGGTGTCCTCCTTCTGCCGGGTGACCTTGGCGACGGTGGAGTCGCCGCCGGAGGAGCCGCAGGCGGAGAGGGTCAGGGCGGCGGCCAGCGCCAGGGCGGCCGCGCCGGCCAGGCGGGTGGTGCGGGTGGTGCGGGGCATGCGAGTTCCGATCGTGCGCGGTGGGCCGCCGGCGGGGCCGCACCCGTCCTGCGGGTGCGGCGCCGCCGGCGCGGGGGTCAGGAGGCGGAGCCGCCGTTCTTGCGGCGCAGGCCGAGCACGCCGACGGCGGTGCCGATCACACCGACCACGATGCCGACCACGCCCAGGGTGCGGGCGGTGGAGTCGCTGGACTTGGCGTCGCCGGAGGCGGCGGCGTGGTCGGAGCTGTCCCCGTGGGCGCCCGCGGCCGGGGACGCGGTGACGCCGTGGCCGTCGCCCTCGGCGGCCTTGGTGAGCTTCAGGACGGGGGCGGGCTTGGCCGGCTCGGGCTGGCCGTCTTTGGACTCGTCGATCCAGCGGGCGATGTCGCCGTTGTCGTAGGTCTGGAGGGTCTTGAAGACCAGGCTGTCGGTGTCGGTCGGCAGCGGGCCGAGCGAGACCCGGAACTCCTGGAACTGGCCGGGGGCGATCTTGGTGCCGGCGTCGGCGGTCCAGGTGATCTTGGAGACGGCCTCGGTGACGTCGTTGCCGTGCACCTTGATCGGCTTGTCGAGCTTGGCCTTCTCGACCGCGGCGGTCCAGCCCGGCAGCGGCAGGGTCCGGACCGAGGCCAGCGGGTGGTCCAGCGGGAGGTTGACCTCCAGCTTCACCGTGCCCGCGGTGTCGCTCTCGTTCGGCACCCGGAAGTCGACGGCCGTGTAGCCGCCCTGGGCGGCCGCGCCCGGGTTCACGGTGACGTGCGCGAAGGCGGGGCCGGCCAGCGCCACCACGGAGGCGGCGGCGGTGAGGGCGACGGCGGCGAGACGACGGGTGGGAAGGGAACGCATGATGCGGGTCTCCGATCGGAGCTCGGCGGCAGCCGGTACCGGGCGACGGACACGATCCGTACCGCGGGGGCCGCGCGTGGGGAGGTGGGGGCAGAGCCTCGGGCCGCCCCGGTGGTCGGGGGAACGGCCGGACGGTGCGCACACCGGCACCCGACGCGGCCGCAGGGCCGCCGGGAGACGCCGGTCAGTACGCGAGGGCCCCGCACGGCGGACCGCGCCGCACCACGCTGTGCCGCAGCACCGCACCCGTCGGGAACAGGCTCTCCCCGCCCCGGGCACCGAACCGGCGGGCCGGGCCCGCCACGCCGAACAGACCGCGCAGCAGCGCGGCCACCAGCGCGAACGCCGTGCACAACGGCGCCGCCCAGTGCTCCCGGGCCGCCGTGGCGGCCACCCGCAGCAGCCGCCACAGCGCCGCCTCGCCGCGCCGCAGCCACCAGCCCGCGACCAGCGCGGCACCCAGGTGCCCGGCCAGCATCGACGGCGTCATGCCGAGGACACCGGCCTGCCACCAGGGCGCGGCGGCGAACGCGTGCGGATCCAGGCCCGCGGAGGAGACCAGCTGCTCCGCGGACGGGCCGCCGGACAGGCCGAGCAGCGTGCCGGGGCGCGCCTCGTTGCAGATCAGCCGACCGGCCACCTGCGGCACGGTCAGCGGCCCGGGGCCGCCGTGGTGCATGCCCGGCATGGAGCCGTTGAAGCCGTTGAAGCCATGGAAGAGACAGTGCAGCGCGAGCTGCCCGGCACCCAGCGCCCCGGCGATGCCCGCCAGCGAACGCTCCCGCCCGCCGCAGACCGCCGCGAAGGCCAGCACCGCGGCGAAACCCAGCGCCAACGCGGTCGGCGGCACGTTCCCGCCCCCCGCCAGGGCGTGCCCGGCGGCCGCTATCAGGGTGCAGACCAGCGCGAACGGGACCGCCCGGGCCAGCCGCAGGTCCCAGGCGGCGGACCCCACCGGCTGAGCCGGTCCGGGGGCGCCCGGGAGCGGGGCGGCGGCGAGGGCAGTCATGGCCGGGCCATCCTCTCATTGCGTACGCCGCCGACACGGGCAGGGTGGGAAATCCCTACGAATGCCCCTTTCGGCGGCGGCGTGCGAGGGGGCGTACGCGTCGCCCGGCACAGACCCCGTCCCCCGGTCCATCCGCCGAACGGGCGGTAGCGGCCCCCGGGCACGGTTCACCCGCGAATCGCCCGGAGATACCTAGTTGTATGTGGAGCCGCAGCCAGGAGGGACCTCCCGTGGACATCTGGTGGACTCTGCACCTCAAGCGCGACCCGGCCAGCGTCCCGCTGGCCCGGCGCATCCTGCTCGGTGCGATGGCGACCGCGGGCGTCGACCCGCAGATCGCGGACGACCTCGGCGTCGCCCTCACCGAGGCCTGCGCCAACGCCGTCGAGCACGGCGCCACCGGGCGGCCCGACGACGGCTTCCAGGTCACCGCCTCGATCTGCGGCGACCGGCTGCGGATCGAGGTCACCGACTCCGGGCCCGGCCTGCCAGCCCCCGCTCCCGCTCCCGCTCCCGCTCCGGCCGCCGCCCGTCGCCCGGCCGCCCCGGCGCCCGCCCGTCCGGCGGTGGCCGGCCGGGCTCCCCGCCGCACCCGCCGCGGCCGCGCCACCGTCCCGGCCCGCGTCCTCGCCGCCCACCGTCCCCGCCGCGACGGCCACCCGTACGACACCCACGTCCTGCCCTGCCGTCCCAGCACCCCGACGCTGCGCCCGGTCGACCTGGACACCCTTCCCGACCTCACCGCCGAATCCGGCCGCGGCCTCTTCCTCATCCACGCGCTCACCGACCACGTCCAGCTGCGCAACCACCCGCTGCGCGGGGCGATCGTCAGCTTCGACAAGATCCTCAAGTGGCAGGACGGGGCGCTGCTGCGCGCGGCGTCCTAGGGCGTGTCTGACAATTCCCGCCGGGTGCGCGACGCCGGGGCACGCACCTCGCCGCGTTGTCGTCGGTCGCCAATGGCCCCCAGCCTTCGGCCGGGAGGTGCCCCCACCGCAGTGGCTCCCTCCTCCGCCTTGCGATGCACGCACCCCAACGCCGCGCCCTGATCCGACTCGAATTGTCAGACACGCCCTAGGGCAGGCGGGGCCGGCGGCCGGAAACGACGAGGGGCGCGGGCTGTGGGCCCGCGCCCCTCGGGGTCGACCGGGGCGGGGTCAGCTCCGGGTGGCCGACTTGCGGCGGCGCAGGGCGACCAGGGTGCCGGCGCCGACGGCCAGGACGGCCGCGCCGCCGAGGGCGATCGGCAGGGTGCTGGAGCTGGAGCCGGTCTCGGCCAGGTGCGGGCCGCCGGAGGGCGAGGGGGAGGCGGTGGCGGCCGGGGCGTTGGTGGCGGGGGCGTTGGTGGCCGTCGTGGCACCGGCCTCGCCCACGTTGAACTCGCCCAGGTAGTCGTCGAGGAACTGGGTGCACGCCTGCGGCTTGTTGTTGGCCGGAGTCGGGACCTTGTCGTTGTCGAAGGCGTCCGAGCCGGCTTCGTAGTTCGCGCCGTAGTGACCGACCGGGGCCTTGGCGGTGGCGGCGATCCGGACCTTGTAGGTGATCTTCTCGCCCTTGGCCAGCTTGAAATCGGGCGCCAGGAGGGCGCGGTCGTCGAGCTTGGCGGGCTTCCAGCCGGACCCGGTGTCCAGCTGGACGTCGAAGAACTCGGTGCTCCACTGGACCGGACGGTCCC
Organism: Kitasatospora sp. NPDC041917; assembly: GCF_055589745.1. Lineage (NCBI taxonomy): Bacteria > Bacillati > Actinomycetota > Actinomycetes > Kitasatosporales > Streptomycetaceae > Kitasatospora > Kitasatospora sp. NPDC041917. The sequence goes on from NZ_JBVJBI010000008.1 coordinate 164,920, forward strand.
CGAACTCATCGGTCACGTAGAGGGAGTTGTGGACGACGGGGAGGTCGACGCCGCTCTTGTTCTCCCAGGTCATGGTCATCTCGGCGGCTTGGCCGCCCTTGACCAGGGTGGTGCCGTACAGGCCGGTGCCGGTGACCTTGAGCAGGTTGCTCTGGTAGACGCCCCCGTGGCAGCGGTTGTCGACGGTCGGCGTCGGCACCGGCCGGGTCGGCAGGTTCGTCGGCTTGGCGGTGGCCGTCGGGGTCGGGCTGCCGGGGGTGGTGGCGCCGGCGCTCGGCGGGGCGGAGGCCGACGGAGTGGCCGTGGCGCCGGCGCTCGGAGAGGCGGTGATGCCCACGGCACCGGCGGTGGCGGCGCCGACGGTGGCGCCGAGCGAGAGTGCCACCAGCGTGGACGCGGCCAGGAGTCGGGAAGTGCGCATGGTGAAGGGCCCCCATTTTTGGATGAATTTGGCTGAAATCAGGCGAATTGAGGCCATGGCCGAGCCGCTGGCACTGGTCGCGACCGCGCACCCTACCGTGCTGCTGTGGCCGGATTTCGACCAGGGGACGGTCTGCCGTCCTCCGGTTGCCGGGCGCGCGCGGCGGCCGGACGATGGGGGGCATGATGCACCAGATGCGAGCCGAGTACGGCGCCGGCGGCGAGGCCGGCGGAGTGCGGCTGTGGCACGTGGTCCGGGGTGAGGAGAGCGTGGCGATGTGCGGCCGCGAGCTCGATCCGCAGGCGCGGGTGCGGTCGGCGGTGGACTGGGGGAAGACCCCGGAGCTGTGCTGCCACACCTGTGGGGCGTACTTCCTGCGCGAGGCGCCGTACCTGGCGGCCGAGCACCCGTAAACGGCGCTACCGTGCTCGGCATGGAGGAACCCCTCGTCCGGCCGCGGCCGTTGACCGACGAGGCCGCCGGGCTGCGGGCCGGTGTGCCGGAACTTTCCGAGTACGTCGACCGGTTGTGCGCGCTGGTCGAGCGGGTGGACCCGCTGATCCACGCGTTCGTGCCGGAGCCCGGCCGGCACGAGCGGCTGCGGGCGCAGGCGCGGGAGCTGGCCGCGCGGTACCCGGAGCGGGACGGGCGGCCGCCGCTGTACGGGGTGGCGGTGGGCGTCAAGGACATCGTGCGCGTGGACGGGCTGCCCACGCACGGCGGTTCGGCGCTGCCGCCCGGGGTGCTGGCCGGGCCGCAGGCCGTGGTGGTGGACCGGCTGCGGGCGGCGGGGGCGCTGGTCGCGGGCAAGACGGTGACCGCCGAGTTCGCCGCGAGCGCCCCGGGTCCGACCCGCAATCCGCACCGCCCGGGGCACACCCCGGGCGGCTCCAGCAGCGGTTCGGCGGCGGCGGTCGCGGCCGGGCTGGTGCCGCTGGCGATCGGCACCCAGACGGTCGGCTCGGTGATCCGCCCGGCCGCGTACTGCGGGGTGGTTGGCTTCCGGCCGACGTACGGGCGGATCCCGATCGCGGGGGTGATCCCGAACGCGCCGAGCTTCGACACCCTGGGGACCTTCACCGCCGACCTGGCGGGCGCCGCCCTGGTGGCCCCGCTGCTCTGCGACGACTGGCGGCCGGAGCGGGGCGAGGCGCCCGGACCTGTGCTCGGGGTGCCGGACGGCACGTACCTGGAGTACGCCGAACCGGCCGCGCTGCAGGCCTTCGAGGAGCAGCTGGCGCGGTTGGCGCGGGCCGGGTTCACGGTGCGCCGGGTCGAGCTGTTCCCCGACTTCGCCGGGATCACCCGGCGGCTGCAGACGGTCAACCGCTTCGAGCTGGCCCGCGGCCACGCCGACTGGTTCGCCCGCTTCGGCGGGCTCTACCGGCCGGAGACGGTGGCGGGCATCCGGGCCGGCCGGGCCGTCGCGGCCGAGGACCGGGAGGCCGCCCTGCGGTTCCGGGAGCGGCTGGTCGAACGGGTGGCCGCGGCGGGTGCGGCGGCCGGGGTGGACCTGTGGCTGGCGCCCTCGGCGACCGGCGGGGCGCCGGAGGGCCTGCACAGCACCGGGGACGCGGTGATGTCGCTGCCGTGGAGCTTCCTCGGGCGGCCCGCGCTGAGCCTGCCGGCCGGGCGGACCGCGGAGGGGCTGCCGCTGGGGCTCCAGGTGGTCGGCGCGGCGGGCGGCGACGAGCGGCTGCTGGCCCAGGCGGCCTTCATCGAAGGGGTGTTGGCGGGGCGTTAGGCGAGCGCCGGGTCGGCCGGGTCGGTGGCCTCGGCGCGCAGCAGGCGCAGCAGCAGGCGGCCGGCCCGCTCGTACGGGGCGTCCTCGTCGTGCAGCACGGCCTGGGAGTTGGCCGTCTCCAGGACCGCGATCAGGGCGAAGGCGAGGTCCCCGAGGTCGGTGTCGGGGCGCAGGCCACCGGTGGCCCGGGCGGCGTCGAGGGCCTCGACGACGGTGTCGGACCACTCCCGGGCGCAGCCGGCCAGGGCGTCCCGGACGGGGCCGGGTCGGGCGTCGAACTCGGCGGTGACCTCGTAGAAGAAGCAGCCGCCGGGGAAGACCCGGGCGCGGGAGTAGGCGAGCCAGCTCTCGCAGAGGGCGCGGGCCCGGGCGAGGCCGGGCGGGACGTCGGCGACCGGGGCGACGACGGCGTCGGCGAAGATCCGGCGGGCGGCCCGGACGGTGGCGAGCTGCAGCTCCTCCTTGGAGCCGAAGCCGGCGAAGACGCCGCTCTTGCTGAGCCCGAGGTCGGTGGCGAGGCGGCCGATGGAGAGCGCGTCCAGGCCCTCGACGGAGGCGATGGAGACGGCGCGGCGCAGCACCGCCCGGCGGGTCTCCTCGCCGCGCAGGACCCGTCCGTCGGTGGTCGGTCCGGCCATCGTCCGCCCCTGTTCTGCTCGTCGTGCGTGCCGCCCAGGGTAGTGCGTGGACCTCGGGGGCCTCGGAAAGCCTCTGAAAACTGCACGAACGATCGTGCTAATATCTCGACGCGAGCGAGGCGTGACAAGGAGCGCGGAGAGCAGGGAGATCCGATGGACCCGGTTCAGGCACTGATCCGTACGACCCTCAACCCCACGGCCCGGATCGCTCCCGGCCTGGCCGGGCGGGCCGCCTTCGAACTCTTCACGCACCCGGTGCGGCGCAGCCGGGTGCGCGACTCGGAGCGGGAGGTGCACGGGCGGGCGGTCACCGAGCGGCTCGCCGTGGGCGGCAAACCGGTGGTCGGCTACCGCTGGGGGAGCGGCGAGCGGCCGGTCCTGCTGCTGCACGGCTGGCGCTCCCGGGCCTCCCGGTTCGCCCCGTACGTGCCCCGGCTGCGGGCGCTCGGGCTGAGCGCCGTCGCCTTCGACGCGCCGGGCCACGGCGACTCCGGCGGCCGGACCACCAGCGTGCTGGAGTACCGCGAGCTCGCGCTGCAACTCCAGGAGCGGTACGGGCCGTTCGAGGCGGTGGTGGCGCACTCGCTCGGCGTCTGCGCGGCTTTCGGGGCGCTGGCCGACGGCCTGCGGGCCGGGCGGCTGGCGGCCGTCTCCGGGGTGTCCCGGGTCGGCTTCTTCCCGGCCGCGTTCTGTGCCGGGCTCGGGTTGAACGCCGAGGTCGAGCGGGCGCTGCGGGAGCGGATCGAGCGGGAGCTGTTCGGCGGGGACGCCGGGGGCTGGGAACGCTACGACGCGGCGCGCCGGGTCGAGGCGGTCGCCGGGCCGGTGCTGGTGGTGCACGACGAGGGCGACGGCATCGTCCCGCCGAGCGAGGCGCAGCGGCTGCGCGGGGCGTACGGGAAGCGGCTGGACCTGGTGGTCACTCAGGGGCTCGGCCACCGCCGGATTATCGCGGAGCCGACCGTCGTTGATCAGGTGATCGGATTCATCTCTGCCGGCCGGGAGGTCGCTGTCGCATGAGGATCGTCGAACTGCACGCACAGGCCATGGAGTTGGCCGTCCAGGTGGTGGACGGCCTACGGCCGGACCAACTCGACCTGCCCACCCCCTGCGCCGGGTGGACGCTGCGCAAGCTGCTGGAGCACTGCGTCGGCCAGCACCAGGGCTTCGCCGCGGCCGCCCGGGGTGCCGGGCCCGACCTCGCGCTGTTCGCGGACGCCCCGCTCGGCGCGGACCCGGCGGGCGCCTTCCGCCGCACCGGCACCGACCTCGTCGAGGCCTTCCGGGCGGCGGCCGCCGAGGACCGGCCGCTCTGGCTGCCCGAGATCCGCGACGGCGGCCCGTTCCCGTTCACCCAGGCGGTGGGCTTCCACCTGCTGGACACCCTGGTGCACGGCTGGGACGTCGCCGCCGCGCTCGGCACCGCGGACGGACTGGTCGCGGCGGTGGACGGCGACGACGCGCTGGCCGCCGCGCTGCTGACGGTGACCGAGGCCGTCCCGAACACCGAGGAACACCGGGCGCCCGGCCGGGCCTTCGGCCCGGGGCTCGAACCCGGCGGCGGCGACGGGCGGTTCGCCCGCGCCCTGGCGCTGCTCGGCCGCGACCCGGGCTGGAAGCCGTAGCGGCTCGGGGCTGCAGGGCCTCCGGGCCTCCTAGGGTTTCCGGGACGCAGGGGATCCCGGAAACCCTAGGACGCCCGGGTGGCCCCGGAGCCCCGGGTGTCGGGGCCGCGCTGCTCGTCGGGGAAGCGCGGCCCGCCGATCAGGAAGAGCAGGGCGGCGGTCGGGAAGCCGAGCGAGGCGGCCAGCAACACGATGAACTGCCAGAACATCTTCCGCTCCTCGTCAGTCGCGGGCGGCCCGGACACCCGAAGGTGATCCCAAACCCGGCCCGCTCCGATTGGCCGAATCGTCCGGTCACTGTCCGACGGTATGGCCGAATCACCCCGGCTGCCACCGGGCGTCGCGCCCCGGCCCGCGCCACACCGGCGCACGGGTCTGGGCGCGGGCCACGCGCGGCGGCCACACTGTCGGGATGCAGCTACAGCTCGCAGGGGAAGCACGGCGGCCCGACCGCGAGAGCGAGGACTTCGTGGCGGCCTCGCCGGAGGCGCTGGTCCTGCTGGACGGCGCGAGCTCGCCGGCCGGTCTGGAGTCCGGGTGCCGGCACGGGACGGCCTGGTACGTGCGCCGGCTGGGCGTGCACCTGCTCGCCCGGCTCACCGACCGGGCGGACCGTTCGATCGCCGAGTGCCTGGCCGACGCCATCGTGGAGACGGCCGCGCTGCACGGCGGCCGCTGCGACCTCGCCCACCCCAACACCCCCGCCGCGATGGTCGTCGCGGCCCGGCGGCACGGCGAGGCGCTGGAGTACCTGGTGCTCGGCGACTCCCTGCTGGTGCTGGAGTTGAAGGACGGTCCGCCGAAGGTGATCGGGGACAACCAGCGCTTCCCCGCGGGGGAGGAGCTGCGCCACCAGGTCTGGGAGACCGTCCCCGGCTCGGCCGAGCGGGCCGCGCTGCACCTGGAGTACGCGATGGCCGTACGCGCCGCCCGCAACCGGGGTGCCGGACCGTGGATCGCCGCCGCGAGCCCCCGGGCGGCCGAGCACGCCGAGACCGGCTTCGTCCGGCTGGACCGGCTGCACGCGCTGGCGGCCCTCACCGACGGTGCCTCGCGCTACACCGAGCGCTTCGGGTTGGGCAGTTGGGGCGACGTGCTGCGGCTGCTCGCCGAGTCGGGGCCGGGCGAGCTGATCGCCCAGGTCCGGGCGGTGGAGCGGGCGGACGCCGGCTGCGAGCGCTGGCCGCGCGGCAAGACGCACGACGACGCCTCGGCCCTCTACGCGCTGCTGTAGCGGAGCCGGGACCCGGCCCCGGACCGCGGGCGCGGGGTCGGGGTCGGGCGGCGCAAGAGACGACAGAACGACAGAACCACAGAACGGCGGAACGGCGGAACGGCCGCAGGCGACACCTGCGACCGTTCCGCCGTTCCGGCTCCGGGGCCCTCAGTGGCCGTCGGCGGGGACGGTGCCGAGCCGGCCGGCCTGGAAGTCCTCCATGGCCTGCTGGAGTTCGCGGTGGCTGTTCATCACGAACGGGCCGTACCAGGCGACGGGTTCGCGGATCGGGAGGCCGCCGAGGAGGACGACCTCGAAGGTGGCGTTGCGCGAGTCCTGCTTCTCGTCGGCGCGCAGGGTGATGGAGTCGCCGTCGCCGAAGACGACGGCCTGGCCCATGTGGAACGGGCGCCGCTCGGCGCCGGCCGAGCCGCTGCCCGCGAGGCCGTAGGCGAGGGCGTTGAAGTCGGCGCGCCAGGGCAGGGTGATCTGGGCGCCGGGGCTGATCGACGCGTGGATCATGGTGATCGGGGTGTGGGTGGTGCCGGGGCCCTGGTGGCCGTCGAGCTCGCCCGCGATGACCCGGAGCAGCGCGCCGCCGTCCTCGGTGCTGAGCAGCTTGACGCTGCCGCCGCGGATGTCCTGGTACTTCGGGGCGATCATCTTGTCCGAGGCGGGCAGGTTCACCCACAGCTGGAGGCCGTGGAAGAGGCCGCCGGACATCACCAGCGACTCCGGCGGGCTCTCGATGTGCAGCAGGCCGGAGCCGGCCGTCATCCACTGGGTGTCGCCGTCGGTGATGGTGCCGCCGCCGCCGTGCGAGTCCTGGTGGATGAACGTTCCGTCGATGATGTAGGTGACGGTCTCGAAGCCGCGGTGCGGGTGCCAGGGGGTGCCCTTGGGCTCGCCGGCCGCGTAGTCCACCTCGCCCATCTGGTCCATCATGATGAACGGGTCGAGGTACTTGGTGTTGATCTTGGCGAAGGCGCGGCGGACGGGGAAGCCCTCGCCTTCGAAGCCCTCGGGGGCGGTCGCCACGGTGAGGACCGGCCGTGCGCTCGTGACGGCGGGGTCCGGCGTGGTGACGCGCGGGAGGGTCAGCGGGTTGTCGACGGTCACGGCGGGCATGTCGGCCTCCTTCGGGGGGTGTCTGGCCTACGTGCACGAGGTTAGTTCAATTCTCAACAACAAGCAAGTTGAAAATTGGACTATGTAGCGACGGAGGAGCGGGGGCTCCTCTTCCAGGATGGGTCAGCCGTACATCCGGCGCATCGTGAAGTCGACCATCTGCTCGACGGCCTTGGCGTCGAACACCATCCGGTGCTCGCCCTCCATGTCCAGCGCGAAGCCGTAGCCGGTCGGCAGCAGGTCCAGGACCTCGGCGCCGGTCACGGTGAAGTGCTTGGACTCCTTGCCCGCGTAGCGGCGCAGCTCCTTCAGCGAGCTGAACATGGGGATCACCGGCGTCGGGGTGTTGTGCAGCGCCAGGAAGCCGGGGCGGTCGCCGCGGGGGCAGTGCACCTTCGAGGTGATGAAGATCGCCTGGAAGTCCTCGACCGCCATCGAGCCGGTGGTGAAGGCCCGCACGGCGTCCGCGAGTGAGGGCGGCGACGGTTCGGGGTACAGGGACTGCTGGGGGGCCTGCGACTGCCCGCCGTAGGCGTCGGGTCCGGGCATGCCGTTCATGCCCTGCTGCGGTCCCGCCTGCTGCTGGTAGGGGTCGCCCGGGTATGTGTTCTGGTCATATCCGTACACACGGACAGGCTAGCGGGAGCGCACCCTCTTGTGCTGGCATCGATCCTGACAAGGAGTGGTCGCCCCGACTGTGGGACGTGACCACGTTCATAGCGGATTCACCGGCGGGGGCTTGCCCAAGTTACCGCTGGGTAGCATCATGATGCCTACTGGTGGGTACGGGACGCCGGAACGCGGCGGTCTCCCGGAAGCGACGAACCGGAGATAACGGCCATGGGTCACTACAAGTCCAACCTGCGGGACGTGGAGTTCAACCTCTTCGAGGTGTTCGGCCGCGAGCAGGTGTACGGCACCGGACCGTTCGCGGACATGGACGTCGAGACCGCGAAGAACATCCTCAGCGAGATCGCACGCCTCGCCGAGAACGACCTCGCGGCGTCCTTCGCCGACACCGACCGCAACCCGCCGGTGTTCGACCCGGAGACCAACACCGCGCCGGTCCCGGCCGCCTTCAAGAAGAGCTACCAGACCTTCATGGACGCCGAGTGGTGGCGTCTGGGCATCCCGGAGTCGATCGGTGGCCAGGTCACCCCGAACTCGCTGATCTGGGCCTTCGCCGAGCAGATCCTGGGCTCCAACCCGGCCATCTGGATGTACTCCTCCGGCCCGGCCTTCGCCGGCGTCATCGCCGAGGAGGGCACCGAGGAGCAGCTTGAGATCGCCAAGCGGATGACCGACCGCCTGTGGGGCTCCACCATGGTCCTCACCGAGCCCGACGCGGGCTCCGACGTGGGCGCCGGCCGCACCAAGGCGATCCAGCAGGAGGACGGCTCCTGGCACATCGAGGGCGTGAAGCGCTTCATCACCTCGGGCGAGCACGACATGTCCGAGAACATCATCCACATGGTGCTGGCCCGCCCCGAGGGCGGCAAGCCGGGCACCAAGGGCCTGGGCCTGTTCATCGTCCCCAAGTTCGACTTCGACTGGGAGACCGGCGAGCTGGGCGAGCGCAACGGCGCCTACGCCACCAACGTCGAGCACAAGATGGGCCTCAAGGCCTCGAACACCTGCGAGATGACCTTCGGTGCCAAGCACCCGGCCAAGGGCTGGCTGCTCGGCGAGAAGGTCGACGGCATCCGCCAGATGTTCAAGATCATCGAGTTCGCCCGCATGATGGTCGGCACGAAGGCCATCGCCACCCTCTCCACCGGCTACCTGAACGCCCTGGAGTACGCCAAGGAGCGCGTGCAGGGCGCCGACATATCGCAGTTCCTGGACAAGACCGCCCCGCGCGTCACCATCACCCACCACCCGGACGTGCGCCGCTCGCTGCTGACCCAGAAGGCCTACGCCGAGGGCATGCGCGCGCTGGTCCTGTTCACCGCGTCCACCCAGGACGACATGATGGCCGCCAAGCTGCGCGGCGAGCGCGACGAGGCCGCCGAGCGCCTCAACGACCTGCTGCTGCCGATCGTCAAGGGCTACGGCTCGGAGAAGTCCTACGAGCAGCTCGCCCAGTCGCTCCAGACCTTCGGCGGCTCCGGGTACCTCCAGGAGTACCCGATCGAGCAGTACATCCGGGACGCCAAGATCGACACCCTGTACGAGGGCACCACGGCGATCCAGGGCCAGGACTTCTTCTTCCGCAAGATCGTCAAGGACGGCGGCCAGGCGCTCACCGCGCTGAACGAGCAGATCCAGAAGTTCATCGGCTCCGCCGAGGGCGGCGACGCCCTGGCCGCCGAGCGCGACCTGCTCGCCAAGGCCGCGGGCGACCTGGAGGCCATCGTCGGCAAGCTGATCGCCGACCTGACCTCGGTCGAGCAGGACGTCAAGAACATGTACAAGGTGGGCCTCAACACCACCCGCCTGCTGATGGTCTCCGGCGACGTCGTGGTCGGCTGGCTGCTGCTGCGCCAGGCCGCGGTGGCCCTGGCCAAGCTGGAGGCCGGCGCCTCGGAGAAGGACGTCCCCTTCTACCAGGGCAAGGTCGCGGCGGCCCGCTTCTTCGCCAAGAACGTCCTGCCGACCGTCGCCCCGCAGCGACTGATCGCCGAGGGCATCGACAACGAGATCATGGAGCTGGCGGAGGAGGCCTTCTAGGTCACCCGTCCCGGGGCCACCCGCCACCGCCCTTCCCGGGGCGCGCCGTGCGGGACGCCTCCCGGCATTCGAACCGCCTGACACACCCTCGCACCGAAGGGCCCGGCTGCCACCGGGCCCTTCGGTGTGTCCGCGGCCGCGGTCCGGAGGACGGAAACCACCGGCCGCGCGGGCCGGTTCGCGGCTGAGGCGTTCCGAATGCCGTGTCCGTGTACGGGCATATGCTCAGGTGCGAAGTCGACTCCCCATCCGGCTTCGGCCCTCACTCGACCCAGGAGCAGTATGTCGACCGCCGCCCGCCAGGCATTTTTCGACCGGACGCACAGCGACGACCTGATCGCGTTCCTCGGTACCTCGCCCTCGCCGTACCACGCGGTGGCGAGCGCCGCGGAGCGGCTGGAGAAGGCGGGCTTCCGGCAGGTCGCCGAGACGGACGCGTGGGACGACGCGGCCGGCGGGCGCTACCTGATCCGCGGGGGCGCGCTGATCGCCTGGTACCTGCCGCAGGGGGCGGGCCCCGAGACCCCGTTCCGGATCGTCGGCACCCACACCGACTCGCCCAACCTGCGGGTCAAGCCCGTCCCGGACACCGGTTCCGAGGGCTGGCGGCAGGTCGCGGTGGAGATCTACGGCGGCGTCCCGCTGAACACCTGGCTGGACCGCGACCTCGGCCTCTCCGGCCGGCTCGCGCTCAAGGACGGCACCGTCCGGCTGGTCCAGCTGGACGAGCCGCTGCTGCGCGTCCCGCAGCTCGCCATCCACCTGGACCGCCAGGTCAACGAGGGCATGAAGCTCGACAAGCAGCGCCACCTCACCCCGATCTGGGGCCTCGGCCCGGTCGACGAGGGCGCGCTGATCTCCTACGTCGCCGGGCGGGCCGGTCTGGCCGCCGCCGACGTGGTCGGCTGGGACCTCATGACCCACGACGTCCAGCCCGCCTCCTACCTGGGCCGCGACCGCGAGCTGCTGGCCGCCCCGCGCCTGGACAACCTGCTCTCGGTGCACGCGGCCACCGCCGCGCTCGCCGCCGTCGCCACCGCCGACGGCGCCGCCGACCTGCCGTACATCCCGGTGCTGGCCGCCTTCGACCACGAGGAGACCGGCAGCGAGTCCGACACCGGCGCGCAGAGCCCCCTGCTCGGCAACGTCATGGACCGGACGATCCACGCGCGCGGCGGCACCACCGAGGACCGGGCCCGGGCGCTCGCCGGCACCGTCTGCCTCTCCTCGGACATGGGCCACGCCGTCCACCCGAACTACAGCGAGCGGCACGAACCGGGCCACCACCCGATGCCGAACGGCGGGCCGATCCTCAAGGTCAACGTCAACAACCGCTACGCGACCGACGGCGTCGGCCGGGCGGTGTTCGCGGCCGCCTGCGAGAAGGCCGGCGTGCCGTGGCAGAGCTTCGTCTCCAACAACGCCATGCCCTGCGGGACGACGATCGGCCCGATCACGGCGGCGCGACTGGGCATCAGGACGGTGGACTGCGGTATCGCGGCGCTCTCCATGCACTCGGCGCGCGAGCTGTGCGGGGCGGAGGACCCGTACCTGCTGGCGAGCGCGCTCAAGGCCTTCCTGGAGGGCTGAGAACGGCGGCGAGGGGGGCCCGGCGGTCGTCCGCCGGGCCCCTTCGCGTCGTCCCGCGCCGTTCAGTGGCGCCGCGCGTCGTCCCGCGCCGTCCGGCGTTACTCCATCCCGGCGAGGACCAGCGGCAGGCGGCGGGCGCCGTCGGCCACCAGCGTCACCGGCACGCCCCAGTCCTGCTGGTGCACGTGGCAGGCCGGGTACTCGATCTCCGGGTCGTCGTCGCAGGAGGCGGCCATCGCCGAGACGTGCAGCACGCCCTCGGTGACCTCGGCGGAGAGCACCAGTTCACGGGAGAGGTCGGTGTCCGCGCCCGCGCCGGAGACCAGCAGCTCGGGCGGGGTCGCGCTGACCAGCAGCCGGGTGGAGGGGCCGTAGCGCTCGTCCAGCTTCTGGCCGTTCGGCGCCTCGAAGACCACGTCCAGCCGGAAGGGGCCCGGGGCGACCTCGGTGGCCGCGCGCCGGGTGCGGTGCGCCACCGACTCGACCTGCACCGCCTCCTCCGGCAGCCGCAGCCTGGTCAGCCGGTGCCGGGCCGACTCGACCACCACGATGTCCCCGTCCACCAGGACCGCCCCGGAGGGCTCGCGCAGGTCGGTGGCCAGGGTGCTGACCTCGCCGCTCGCCGGGTCGTAGCGGCGCAGCGCGTGGTTGTAGGTGTCGGCGACGGCCACCGAGCCGTCCGGCAGCACGGTGACGCCCAGCGGGTGCTGGAACAGTGCCTGACCGGCCGCGCCGTCGCGGTGGCCGAAGTCGAACAGGCCGCTGCCGACGGCGGTGCGGACCGCCTTTGTTTCACGTGAAACCCAGCGCAGCGAGGAGGTCTCGGAGTCGGCGACCCAGAGCCGCTCGCCGTCCGCCGACACCGCGAGGCCGGACGACTGGGCGAACCAGGCCTCGGCGGCGGGTCCGTCCACCAGGCCCTCGTTGGTGGTGCCGGCCGCGACCGCGACGGTGCCGGCGGCCGGGTCGTACGACCACAGCTGGTGCACGCCCGCCATCGCGATCCACACCCGGCCGTCGAACCAGGCGACGTCCCACGGCGAGGAGAGGTCCACCTCGCGGGCCGGGCCCTCGGTGGCCGAGCCCTGCCACCACTGGCGGCCGGTGCCGGCCAGGGTGGTCACCCGGCCGTCGGCGAGGCGGACACCGCGCAGGGCGTGGTTGACGGTGTCGGCCACGACCACGTCGTAGTCGTACGGGTGGCCCTCGGGAAGCAGTGCGAGGCCCTGCGGCTCGCTGAACCGCGGGCCGGCGCCGTCCGCGCCGTCGCCGTCCACCAGGCCGCGCTGCCCGTCGCCGATCCGGCGCACCACCGTCTCGCCGTCCTCGGCCAGCTCGACCAGCGAGTGGTGGCCGGAGTCGGCGACCAGGAAGTGGCCGTTCGGCAGCCGGACCGCCTTGCCGGGGAACTTGAGGTCCCCGGCGCTCGGCTCCGGCGCCACGTACGGGCCGTCGCCGCGGCGCAGCGTGCCCTTCGCGGCGTGCTCGGCCTCCAGCTCCTCGACCAGCCGGGCGAGCGCGTGGGCGTGGCCCTCGCCGGCGTGCTGGGCGACCACGTAGCCCTCCGGGTCGATCACCACCAGCGTCGGCCAGGCCCGGACGGCGTACTGCTTCCAGGTCACCAGCGCCGGGTCGTCCAGCACCGGGTGGTGCACCTCGTAGCGGGCGACGGCGTCGACGACCGCCTGGTGGTCGGCCTCGTGCACGAACTTCGGCGAGTGCACCCCGACGATCACCACGGTGTCGCGGTGCTTCTCCTCCAGCTCCCGCAGCTCGTCCAGGACGTGCAGACAGTTGATGCAGCAGAAGGTCCAGAAGTCTAGTACGACACACTTACCTCGCAGGTCGGCAAGCTTGAGTTCCTTGCCGCCTGTGTTGAGCCATCCACCGGCGCCGACCAGCTCGGGGGCGCGGACACGTGCACGAGAAGCCATGCCCCAATCAAACCCCACGTCACCCGTCCGCATTCCGGGCGTGCCGGTTCAGGTGGCTGCTGCGCGGGCAGCGCTGGTCTCCACGATCTCGCGCGCGACCAGGAGCGGAGTGTCCGCCCAACCGAGCAGAGCCTTCGTGATGGCGACCGCCGGAACGATGCTCGTTCCGCGCGCGACCAGCAGGGTCTGCACCGCGTCCATGCCCTCGCTCGCAAGGACGGGACGACACTCCTCGACCAGCGCGGTCCACTGCTCGGCCACCTCGGGGCGCAGCCCGGCGACGTCTTCGAACATGGCCTTCCTCCCGTTCCGAGGGCATGGCCTCGAAGGGCCGCGTTCGGCTCAACGTGAGTGACCATGTCCAACACGTGGATCTTTTCAAGCCCTGCGCCGAGACGTTGTTGGTTTTCCGTGGGCGGGAGTCGAGAGCCGATCACAGATGATGCTGCACCCGGCCCCGTCCCGGAACTGACAGCGGCGGCCAGGGTTCTCGGTGCTTCTCGTCGGGTTAGCCGAGGTAAGGGGAAGTCCTCTGCTCCAGGAAGTGCTGGAGCCGTAGCTGCTGGGTGTGGTGCAACGGCAAGCCGGCGATCTCCTCGGGGAGGACGAAGCGGAGGTCGGTGGACTCGTCGGAGATGCGCAGCGTGCCGCCTGTCATCCGGGCGGTGAAGCAGACGTTGAACTGCTGCCTCACCTCGCCGTCCGAGTAGGCGATGACGTGACGCGGGTCGGTGTACGTGCCGACCAGGCCGGTGATTTCGACTTCCAGACCGGTCTCCTCGAAGACCTCCCGCACGGCCGTGCCTGGCAGCGACTCGCCCAGATCCATCGTCCCGCCGGGCAGGGCGTACAGGCCGTTGTCTACCCGTCGTTGGAGCAGGATGCGCCCGGCGTCGTCCGTCACGACGGCGGATGCAGCGACCACCAGTCGGTTGGGCTTGGGGGCGTTGGGATCGTCGTAGTACTCGGTCCGTGCCACGGATCAGCTCTCCTCGACCGGTCGGGCGGTGTTCCACACCGCATCGAAGCTCGAAGCGTAGGTGCCGAAGAGCGTTCCCGCACTTGTCCGTCGAAGGTGCCAGATCGGCGCTCCGAAGGCGTTCACGCCCCATACGTGGGCGTTCACCAACAACTGGTCGTCGGCCCGGTAGAGGCTGTTGTAGAGCGTGGTGCCGTGGGTCCGGATCTCGATGCCGGGCGTGCCGAGGAGCGGCCGGTAGTGCATGAGGGCGAGCCTGCACCGGGATTCGATGCCGTGGCCGAATTTCTCTTCCTCTCCGCGCTGCCTCACGTTCTCACTGTCGGGGTCGCCGATGGCGATCCGGACCGCACAGCCCTCGGCGGCGCGCTCCCGAAGGAGATCGTTGAGCCGTGGGTAGGCCTCGTGGAGGAACACAGCGGCGTAGACCAGCACGTCGATGCGATCAGTGGCCTTCTCCAGCAAGTCCACGATGACGGACACCGGTAGGTCGGCCCGCTGCTCGTACAGGGCTACCAGCTCGGGGCTTATCGCTCGCGCGGCTCGTGGCTGCCGCAGGCTCGGCCACAGTGCGAACATGTCTTCTCCCAGCGCTTCGGCGGCCAGGCGGGCCGTCCTCAACCGGGGCGTCCGGTTCTGATTGGCCCAGCGCTCAACCGACTTGGTGTCGACGCCGGCCTTGTCCGCCAAGGCGGCGCACGTCCAACCACCCGACGCCATAACGGCTTTCAGCCTCTCGTTGGGCATCTCGTCTGTCTCCCCGCAAGGCCCGGACTCCTGTAAGGACGTTGTACCGCGTGAGGGACGTTCTGAAGTGTCCTTTGCGCGAGGTTTCACCGTCCCGGGCGCTGTCAGACCTTGGTGACAGATCAACGGGAGGAGGCCTATGAGGGCGAAGGACAGGGGCACGCGGACGTTCTCCGAGCAGAAGGCGGCGCATAGCGGGGCGTTGGCGTCCTTCCACGTTCTTAGCGACCGCAATGCCGAGGCGTCGGCCCGGATGGTTGACCAAGGGGTTCCTGGCGTTTCGGCGGTGTCCCATGGCGGGCGTTAGCCGCATGGCGCTGGTCGGGCGCATCCTGCCGATCACGGCCAGCACTGCCCCGGACGCCGGCAAGTGCCCCGGGTGTGAACTCTTCGATGGCATGGCAGCGCAGTACCCCGACAACCCGACGATCCTGCGCAAGGTCGCCAAGTGGCGCGCCCAGCACCTGGATGACGGGGAATGTCTGGCGGTGCGCGATGACGGGTGACGTCCATGAGGACCCTCAGACCCTCATGGAGGGCCCTTGTGGGGATGCTGCGCCCGTGGACCCGTTCGGCTGGATGAGGTCCCACCCGTGGCCTCCTGCGCGGTCCGCTGGACTTCGACCGGTCCTCTCTCCGGAGGAGTTCAGCGAAGCGCCGTTGACGCCCGAGGAACGCGACCGGCGGGCGGCTCTGCTCGCCAGACTGCGGGAAGCCAATCACCCGTGGCGCTGACGTGCCCTACAGACCCCCGTCCCGGCTGCCTGGGGAAGGTTCCGGCCGGGACGGGTTCCAGTGACGGCAGCGACAGAGAAGCAAGGCTCCATGGGGACCCCGGAGCGTGCGCGGCTGGAGACTACCTCGGGAAGATCGAGCGACAGTTCATCCCGCAGGATCTCCCGTCGTCACTGCCGGTCACGCACCTGCTGCCAGAGCGCCCGGTGTTCGTGCGGGCGGTGGGTGCGGTGTCGAATCTCGGGGCCGTCCTTCCCAAGCCGAAGCGAGAGGCCGTTCGATCGCTACCATTCTCCACAACAGGACGATGGAAGCATGATGCAAGTGCACAATCCGGGGGGATGGCTTGGCCGCTCAAGGAGATCAGGAACTTGGCCCTGTTGAGCTGCAGCTTGAACAGAGCAGGTCCATCCTGGAGATCGAACATAATCTCCATGCGGCCAGAATCAATCGATTTCGCCATCTCTCCGTATACTCGGCAGCCCCTATTCTCACTCTCCTTATTTTTATTGGGAATGTCGCACTCTGGGGTCGCGTCGACCTTGCGAGAATCAATGTTGCCTGCATCCCCATAGACATCGCCCTCATCATGATGGCGCTCAATTTGGCGGACAGTCACGATCTGTCGCCATGGAGTTTGAAATATATCGCAGAGCAGAAGTTGGAGCTGGAGCTAGCGCACGAGCGGAAGAGGCTGCTGGCTGTTCAGCTGAACCTCGACCCGCCTTCGCGAAGGCATATCTACAAGGAAAGCGTCCACGGGTCCATCGAGCGGTATCAGCGGAGCGGAACTCGATATCGCGCCATTCACAACGCATTCCAGAGTGTAATCATCGTCGGATCACTGACCACGTCAACAGTCGCTGCCCTCGGTGATTCGATCCCCAGGGGGCAGCTATTTACAGTGGCCGCGAGCTTCTCCGTCGGAATCTCAGCCGGATTTACTGGCTATTTTAAGTATCGCGAGAGGAGCTTCTACCTGCAGCAGACAGCCGATTCACTTGAGGAAGAGCTCAATGCGGTAAATCTCAAAATCGGACGATACCGCTCTATCGCGACAGACGAAGAGGCGATTGCTGAATTCACCGAAAGGGCTGAGATCTTGCAGAACGAACAGCGTAAACGTCAGCAACAGCTTGACCAGCCGGCGCAAGGCGCCTCTCCTGGCGAATAAATCTGCCGGTAGGGGTGTGCGGGCTAGATTTCCCGCTGCTTTAAACGCCCTTAGAGGCGCCTCCAGGGCCCATTTCTCGATTCTTTGAGAATCTGATTCCCTTGAGAAATTGGATAGTTGGCCATCTGGGGCGGGAAAACGGCATCACACCCAGCGCGTACGTTTCGAGCTGGAGCCGGGATCGCGAGACGATAACATGCTGAACTTCCGCAGCACTCCCACCATATACACCCGGACACAGGGAGAGCCACTAACCCGCAGCAAGTATGGCCCCGCCCGTTTCCTTGTCGCCCCCGGGTTGGAACGTCAGTGGTGCTTAAGTTTGGAAGTACAGTTGAGTGCTGTCGATCGATCAGATTCTTGGGAATTCATTCCTCCAGCGTATCCGAGGTATGTTCGCGCAACTCCGTCCAACGGGCGATCCAGCGAGTCAAGCGGCCGGTACTGTTCTCTGCGGCTACATATTCACCAGTTGGGAGAATTGCCAGTCCGCATTCCTTTGTGATGAGCTTTAGGTGTCGCCCGTAAGATGCGACAAGATGAGTCTCCAGTAGGCGATCACGCACGCTATCGTATTCAGTTCCGCGAGACTCTAGCCATGACAATATTTCAGAGTCATCGGCGTGGACCTCCATTCCTTGGCATAGCCGCACAAGCAAAGCAAATTCCTCCTCTCCGATAAAGCTCGGGCTCCACTGTTCAGTGACTGGAATCTTGTTGAGCTCTTCTTTGTTGATCTCATGCACTCTTGCTTGCCAGCCACTTCTTCCATCGACATGGACGGCGCGGAAGCTCAGTAGGCCCCTGCCGACCTCCATCTCAAGATCCTCCCCCCAGAGTTGGTGGCCAAATCCATACATTTCATCTAGTCGCGTCCATATAAATTCCAGCAGTAGCCGTAGGGGGTTTTCTGGTGTCGAGAAGTAGAACGGCCACCAGCCGTCGACCAGAGGCGCCATGAATGGCCGACCATTGGTCTTCACGAGAGAATAGCCACCTGAGATGATCAGCTGAGGAAAATCTGTCGGACCGAAGCCAATATTTCCAATATTCTCCTCAAGGTACTCCACCATTGAGGATCTGAAGTTTTGCTCGCTCTTGAACCCATGCATCCCAAGGATGACTCGGATTGCGGAAACCTGCTCCAAGGCAAGGGCATTAAGTATGGCCTCCTCTGCATATGAGAGGGTGGCAATCCCATCTGCTCCCCAGGCGGCCCGCCCGGTCATCTCGGCAAACGTTCTGATTGAGGGGCCCATGCTTCGATTTGGGTCGTCTAGCTCCTCATTGCCTTGATAATAAGGGTGCTCGATTGCGCTGACCGTCTTAAGCTGGGAAAATGCGTCGCGAAGCTCGGCCGAGTGAAGATTTTTCTTCACCTCGATGACGGCAATGATGTCTTTCACGTGCCATACGTAAGTTTCACTGTATGGCAGCCGTTCCCCCTCTCCCTTCACTACCATGCAGTCCATTTGACCAGAAAGGCGACCATCGTCATCGCAGGCAAATCCGGTCACTACTCGCAGCCCCAGGCCATCCGGAAGGGCGCGATTCAATATGCTCGAAGAAAGTCCCTCGTACATGTCCCCAATCGTCGGGGCGTGCTTTATGGGCACCTGATCAAGTTTGGGCAACTCCTTGCGGAGAATTTCTGAAAGAAGATCTGCGGCCGTGCGAATCACCGAACCTCGCCCCAATTCTTGTCCTTCGCATGATTCTTGATGGCTCATCATAGATGAAAGTATTGAGGCAATTATGGCGTTCGCGGAAACGATCTTGCACGTGGTTGGCTGACTGGACTGTCCGTGGCAGCGACACGGGGGCGGGCGGTGATACACATCGAGTATCACTTCGATTGGGCCCCGAGGGCTGTCAAGACTAGGGGCGGGCAGGTTTGATCACGCCTATGCGTACGGGCCTACTGGTCAAATCGGTGGTACGCCACTCCTATCCGAGGTGGCGGTACAAGGTCGCGCGGCTTACCCCCAATGCCCTGGCGATCGCGGTCACGCTCTCCCCTTTGGCTCGGCGGGCACGGGCAGCGGCGAGCTTGTCGGCGTCCAGGGCGTTCGGCCGACCACCGATGCGGCCCTGCGCCTTGGCGGCGTCCAGGCCGGCCCGGGTGCGGTCTTTGATCAGGCTCCGCTCGAACTCCGCCATCGCGCCGACCACTTGGAGCATGAGCCGTCCGTCGGGGGTGTTCGGGTCGATGCTCGCCAGCGCACCCGTCAGAACTTTGAAGCCGATGCCCCGGGTCGACAGGGTATCCACCATCGTTACCAGGTCGATCAATGAGCGGGCGAAGCGGTCCAACTTCCATACGTACAGGGTGTCGCCGGGACGGAGGTAGTCCAGGACCGCAGACAGCTCCGGGCGGTCGGTGTTCTTCGCGCTGGCCTTGTCGGTGAAGATCCGATCGCAGCCCGCTTCGGTGAGCGCGTCGTGTTGGAACTGCGCCTCCTGGTCGTCGGTGGAGACTCGGGCGTAGCCGATCAGGTGGCCGGTGGTCTTGGTCGTCGCCATGCCTCAAGCGTCTCAGAACTCGTCTCATAACACCACGGGCTCAGAGAAGGTTTTGAGACGGGTTTTGAACGCGAGGACAGGGTCGTTGCATCCTGTCGGCGAGGCGTCTCACAAACCATCGTTTCTGAGACGACCCGCAAAGGTGACCCAACGTCACGACGACCAGCGCGGGCGCCTCCGCGCAAATGCCCTGATCAGCCACGCGAGAGTTTTCTCTCCCTCCCGGTTCCGGCCAGGAGCGAAGGGGGGTGCCCGCCTGGGGAGGTCAGCGCTCGGCCAGCAGTGGCGGAGTCCACTCATCCAAGAGCTGATCCTTCTTCGACGCATTGCACAGCACGCACACCACGCGCAGGTTGGCGACCGTCGACAGCCCGCCCCGCGATATGGGGCGCAGGTGGTCAATCACGCCTCCCTCGGGCAGCTCAGCCGCACAGTGAAAACAGCCGGCGTCCCGTGTGCTTCACGTACGTGACGTTGCAACGTCACGCGACGGGCGACCGTGCGCTGTACCTTCTGACATGTGCGGCACACCCCGTCACGAAACTTGAGGATCACCGGCTTGCCGCAACGACGACACGGCACAGGATCGGGCTTGGTCCGGGCGCGCTTGCGTACATGCTCAGCAGTGCGACGACACTGATCCGAGCAGTAGAGCCGGTCAGGGCCGCTCGGTGACAACCCCACGGGCTTCGAGCACTTCGGCCCCTGGCAAGGCTTCTGGGCGCCCGTCTGCCGCCTCTGCTCCGAGAGCTTGCGGCGCTCCGCCCGCCGGGACTCGTCCACCTCCCCAGCGCACCGCACGCAATACAGCGCCCACGCATCACGACCATGCGGCTCATCACAGCGATGACACCGTGGAGCACCCGCAGCAGCGCGCACCGCCTCACGCGCACGGCGGGCAGCAACCTGCAACCGTGCCGACTCGACACACAACCTCGCACCGCACGTTGCACGGTCGGGCCGGGGGCGTGGACCCCCACACTCCGAACAAGTGGCGCGCGACTCTTCGAGGGCCGCCAAACGAACCCCTCCCATCCCATTTTGTTGATCATGAAGCGCTGCGACGGGAGTGCCGAAGGCCAGTAACCGCAAGGGCGAGACCTGACTCCGGCGTCGGGGGTAAAGAAGCAAAGGAGAACAATCCAGACCCCTCCCCACCAACATCGTTTCGCCACTCACCCGACGAAACTGCAACCGAAGCCCGAGAGCATCCACGACCCTAGGTGCGGCCACTGACAGGATCACCGCAGGTCACACACGCTGCCAGGAAAGCCGATCTGCCTGCCACCAGGTTTTCGGGCGACATGCCACGAACGGTGGTCAGCCAGGCTTGGCGCAGCAGGAGGCTACACACGGCGAACGGGCTCGGCGGCCGTCAGTCGAGCCGCTACACGCTCGGCAGAAGGCATGAAGAGGCCCCGCCCAGCCAAAGAGGGGGCCGGACGGGGCTGTAGGGGCCGCTACGGGGAGGCTGGGGGCTATTCCTTGATCTCGGCCCACTTGATGCGGACGCGCTGCTCTGGGACGAAGCGCTTCCCTCGTTCGCCCTTGCTGATGAACACGCCGTCTATGGCCAGGGACAGGCGGTCCCGCTTCTGGTCCTGCGTCGAAGCCTGCCAGGCGGGGAGTAGCAACTCGCTGTCCAGGAGCGGGGAGATGTCGACGGCCGGGAGCGGAAGGGCGGTGAGATCGGCGCGCAGGCCGTCGATACGGCTCTGGAGCCGGGCGGCGAGGCGTTCGTAGCGTTCGAGGGCGCCGGGGCGGTCGAACTCGCCCCGGACGTAGCGGGCATCCTCCAGGTCAGCCAACCGGGCTTCCTGGTCAGTGATTTCGGAGGTAATCGCGTCCCGCTTGGCGAAGGTCTCGGGGTCGGTCCGCTTCACCCACCGGTCGGCGATTGCCACCAACAGGGGGTCGTCCAGATCCAGCGTGGGGAGCAGCGAGAGGAACCACTCGGACACGTACTCGTCCACGCGGTCGGCCATGGCGCTCGCACCGGGGCACTGGTTGCCCGCTCGGCGAGCCATGCACTGGTAGCTGTTGCCGACCTTGTGCATCCGACGACCGCACCCGGGCACGTCGCAGAACACCAGGCTGGTGAGCAGTGCCGTGCCGTTCGGCTTCGGCATCCGCTTGCCTGCGTGGGTACGGGTCCGGGATTCGAGCTGCCGGATGATCTGGTCGCGCTCGCCGACCGTGATGATTCCCTCGCCGATGCTGACCGTGTCCAGCGTCTCGGGGTCTCGGTAGGGGAACACCCGGCTCGTGAACTTCCGGCTGCCGTCCTCGGCTTCGATGGTCTCGGTCTCCGGCATGAGACCGGCGAAGGCGGGCGACTTGACCAGGTTCATGATGCTCGCGGCGTTCCACTGGCCACCCCGGGCCGAGGGGATGTCGTACTCGTTGAGCAGCTGTGCGATTTGCACGAGGGACTTGCCGGCCAGCGCGTCATCCGCGATCAGCCGCGCGTAGACGGCCGTCTCGGGGTCGTGCGTCAGCTTCTTCGTGGCGGGGTCGACCAGCAGCCCGTACGGTGGCTGTCCGCCGATCCACTGCCCCTGTCGGCGCAGGTGCCGCTTCGCGTGGGCCACGCGGGTGCCGAGGTTCTTCGACTCGGAGCGGGCGAGTTCGGCGAGCATGGCAACGACCATGCGGGCCGAGTCGTTCGAGGTGTCGAGACCGTCCACGACGGAGACCAGACGGCCGCCCGCCTTCTCGATGTCGTCCAGGACCTTGCCGACCTGGCCGATGCCCTTGCGGGAGAGCCGGTCCAGCTTCCAGACGATCAGGGTTCCGACGACTCCCGCAGTCACAGAGGCAAGGGCGGAGTCAAAGCCCTTGCGCTCAACGTCCTTGAAGCCGGATCGGCCTCGGTCGATGTGGACCTTGCGGACCGTCAGTCCGTTGCGCTCGGCCCATGCGCGGCAGTCGGCTTCCTGGCGTTCGATCGCCGTCTTGCCGTCCCGGTCCAAGGACAGCCGAAGGTACAGGTCACACAGGGTGTGGTGGTGCACGTACGCCCCCTCTGGAGATCCCTACATTGTGTAGGACTTCCAGAAGTCCAGGATGGTGATCTTGCCCCGGAAGTCGGCGAGCGCGAGCTCCTTGCCGCCGGTGTTCAGCCAACCGCCTGCCCCGACCAGCTCGGGGGCGCGTACACGTGCACGAGATGCCATGCGTCAATCAAACCGCACGCCGGGTGCCCGCATTCCGGGCGTGCCGGGTGAGGTCGGACTGCCAGCGGGTCTCGCCGTCCTGGGTGCGGGTGGTGGGGCGCAGGCCGAGGGCGCGGGCGACGGCGGCGGAGGCGTGGTGGTCGGGGTGGATGTGGGCGGCGGCGGTGGTGACGCCGGCGTCGGCGAGGTGGGCGAGCAGGGTGCGGGCGGCCTCGGTGGCCAGGCCGCGGCGCTGCCAGGGGGTGCCGACCACCCAGGCGACCTCGGCCTCGGAGGCGTCGGGGCGGACGGTGGCCTGCACGTAGCCGGTGAGGGCGCCGTCGGCGCGCAGCCGCAGCACCCAGTTGCCCCAGGCCTCGGCCGGGTCGGGGGAGCCGGCGGCGAGCCGGGCGCAGCGGGCGCGCTGCTCCTCGACGGTGGCCGGGCGGCCGCCGGTGAAGGCGTGCAGGGCCGGGTCGGCGAGCGCGGCCGCCAGCTCCTCGGCGTGCCCGGGGGCGATCGGCAGCAGGTCGAGGCGCTCGCTGCGCAGCTCGGCGGTGGTGAGGCCGCTGGTGAGGCTGTTGGTGAGGTCGTTGGTGAGGTCGGGGTGCATGGCGGTATTGAAGGGGACCGGGGGCCGCCGTGCGACGGGGTTTTCGGCCGGTGCTCCGTGGCGGTGCTTCTCCGCGGCCGGGCGCTCGGGGTCGAATGGGGCGACGTCACCACGGAGGAGGTCGCACGGTGCGGTATCTGGTCAGGGAGAAGCTGTTCGCGGTCGGCGAGGACTACTGGATCGAGGACGACCGGGGGCACAAGGCGTTCCTGGTGGACGGCAAGGTCCTGCGGCTGCGGGACACCTTCGAGCTGAAGGACGCGCACGGGAGGGTGGTCGCGGTGGTGAGGGAGAAGATGCTCACCGTCCGCGACGCGATGAGGATCGAGGACGCCGACGGCGAGGTGGTCGCCACCGTCCGGGAGAAGCTGTTCACCCCGTTCCGGGACAAGTACCTGGTGGAGCTGGCCTCCGGCGGCGAGCTGAAGATCCACGGCAACCTGATCGACAAGGACTACCGGGTCGAGAACCAGCACGGCGACGAGCTGGCCCGGATCAGCCGCAAGTGGTTCCGGATCCGGGACACCTACGGGGTGGAGATCGCCGACGGCGCGGACGCCGGTCTGCTGCTGGCCGTCGCGGCCTGCGTCGACCACCTGGTGCAGGAGGAGGACTGACCCGTCCCCGGTTTCCCGGTCCCCGGTCCGCCCTCACCCGGGTGGGGTATCTTTTGCCAACCCTTGACCAGGCCGGTCGGGGGCCCCGACCGGCACGGTCGGGGGGACGGCATGAGCGGACCGGGGGCTGGAACCACGATGAACGACATCCTGCACGGGCTCGGTGCGGCGGCGGCCTACGGCACCCTCGGCGTGGTGCTGCTGCTCCTCGGCATCGGCCTGGTCGACCTGCTGACGCCCGGCAAGCTCGGCCGGCAGATCTGGGTCGAGCGCAACCGCAACGCCGCCGTCCTGCTCAGCTCCGCCCTGCTCGGCATCGGCGGCATCGTCTTCACCGCGATCATGTACACCTATGCCGACTTCGGCAAGGGCCTGGTGTCGACGGCCTGCTACGGCCTGCTCGGGCTGGTGCTGATGGCCGTCGCGTTCTGGCTGGTGGACCTGCTGACGCCGGGCAGGCTCGGCGAGATCCTGGTCGATCCGGAGCCGCACCCGGCGGTGTGGGTGTCCGCGGCCTGCAACATCGCGGTGGCGGCGGTGGTGTCGGCCGCGATCGCGTAGGCCCGGGCCGCGCTGCGCCGGGCCGCGCTACGCCGGGCGGGGCGCCTCGCCCAGGACGTGCTCCCGCCCCCAGTCCCCCAGCGGCCCCAGCGCCGTGTTGAGGCGGTGCCCCGCCCCGGTCAGCGCGTACTCGACCCGGGGCGGCACCTCGTCGTACGCCTCCCGGTGCACGATGCCGTGCGCCTCCATCTCGCGCAGGTGCGCGGCCAGCACCTTCTCGGTGATCCCCGGCAGCAGCCGGCGCAGCTCGCCGAAGCGGCAGTGCGGGCGTTCGCCCAGGGCCCAGAGGATCGACACCTTCCACTTGCCGCCGATCACGTCCATCGCGGCGTCGGTCCCGCAGACGTGCGCCCCAGGCCTCGACACGATCGCCATGCCCACCCCTTCCGGCCCCTGCCAGCTCGATGCTCACCCCAGGGTAACCACCCACTTCGAAGTGCGTACTTGATCGTTTCCGGGGCCGGCGCGGAGGCTGACTGCCATGGCAACCAACCCCGTTGAGAACACCCCCAGGACCCCGCTCACCCTGCTCGGCCTCGGCGCGATGGGCACCGCGCTGGCCGAGGCCTGGCTCGCCGCCGGGCACCCGCTGACCGTCTGGAACCGCACCGCCGCCCGTGCCGACGGACTCGCCGCCCGCGGCGCCACCGTCGCCGCCACCGTCGCGCGGGCCGTCGCCGCGAACCGGCTGGTCGTCGTCTGCCTGCTCGACGACGCCTCCGTGCCGGCGGCGCTGGACGGCGTCGACCTGACCGGCAAGGACCTGGTCAACCTGGTCACCAGCACTCCCGGGCAGGCCCGTGCCCGGGCCGCCTGGGCCGAGGAGCGCGGCGCCCGCTACCTGGACGGCGGGATCATGGCCGTCCCGCCGATGATCGGTGTCCCGGCGGCCGGGGCGTACGTGTTCTACAGCGGCTCGTCCGAGCTGTTCGAGGAGCACGGGGGCGCCCTCGCCGTCCCGGCCGGAACCCGCTACGTGGGCGCCGACGCCGGGTACGCGGCGCTGCACGACGTGGCGCTGCTCAGCGGGATGTACGGGATGTTCGCCGGGATCGCGCACGCCTTCGCGCTGGTCCGCGGCGAGGCCGTGGCGCCGAGCGGGCTGGCGCCGCTGCTGGGCGACTGGCTGGCCGCGATGTCCGGCTCGGTGGCCAGGACGGCGGCGCAGCTGGAGAGCGGCGACTACGCCCGGGACGTAGTGTCCAACCTGGCGATGCAGGTGGCCGGCAAGGAGACGCTGCTGCGCACCGCCGAGGAGCAGCGGGTGAGCGCCGAACTCCTCGAACCGTACTTTCGGTTGATGGAGCGCCGACTGGAGGTCGGTGGCGGTGGGGAGGACCTGACCGGGGTCGTCGACCTGCTGCGACGGTGAGGGCCGGCCGGTAACGTACCGGCATGGCAGACCTCGAAGAACGCGCCACCGTCGTCGCGTCCGAACCAGGGCAGGCCGGGGCGGGGGTGGTCGTCAGACCGCGCCGCGCCGACGACCTCGCCGACTGCGTCCGGGTGCTGGGCGACGTCCACACCGTCGACGGCTATCCCGCCGACTGGCCCGACCGCCCCGCCGCCTGGCTGACCCCGGACGGCCTGCTCGCCGCCTGGATCGCCGAGTCGGACGGCCGGCTCAGCGGGCACGTCGGCCTGGCCCGCAGCGCCCCGGGCGACCTCGCCCCCGTCCTGTGGAGCGGGCGCACCGGCGGCCGCCCGGAGCTCACCGCCGTGATCGGCCGGCTCTACGTCGCCCCCGAGGCGCGTGGCCGCCTCGTCGGCGCCCGGCTGCTGGCCTGCGCCGTGGCGCACGCGCGGGCGCTCGGCCTGCACCCCGTGCTCGACGTGCTCGCCACCGACACCGCCGCCGTGGCCCTCTATCGCCGCCTCGGCTGGACCCACCTCGGCGGCGGCGACCAGCGGTGGGCCTCCGGACGCACCGTCACCGTCCACTGCTTCGCCGCCCCGAGGGGGTGAGTTCCGGCCCGCCCGGCCGTCGTGGCCGGGCGGGCGGAGGCCGGAAAGGCGGGAGGAGACGGGGAGGGGGAGGGGCGGGGGTTCAGGCCGCGGGGCGGTCGGACACCGGGCGGCGGCGCAGGGCCGGGGTGGTGAGGGCCGGGGGCTGCCAGACGCCGTCGGCCCGGTAGAGGTCGGTGCCGGGCGGGACGATGGTGTCGATGCGGTCGAGGGTGGCGTCGTCCAGGACCAGGTCGGCGGCCTTGAGGGCCGATTCGAGCTGCGCCGCGGTGCGCGGGCCGATGATCACCGACGTGACGGCCGGGTGGGCCGCCGGGAAGGCGGTGGCCAGCTCGGGGAGGGTGCGGCCGAGCTCCTCGGCGAGGGCGGTGAGGGCCTCGACGGCCTCCAGTTTGGCCGCCGTGGTGGGCAGCTCCGGGTCGAAGCGGTGCGGGTGGAGGGCGGCCCGGCCCCGGGTGAGGTCGATCGGGCGGTCCTTGCGGTAGCGGCCGGTCAGGAAGCCACCGGCGAGCGGGCCCCAGGTCAGCGCGCCCATGCCCAGCCGCTGGACGACGGGCAGCACGTCGCGCTCCACGCCCCGGGCGAGCAGCGAGTACGGCGGCTGCTCGGTGCGGAAGCGCTGCAGGCCGCGGCGCTCGGCGACGTGGTGGGCGTCCACGATCTGCTCGGCGGGGAAGGTGGAGCAGCCGAAGGCGCGGATCTTGCCCGCCCGGACGAGGTCGCCGAGGACGGAGAGGGTTTCCTCGATGTCGGTGGTGTGGTCCGGTCGGTGGACCTGGTACAGGTCGATCCACTCGGTCCGCAGCCGACGCAGGCTCTCCTCGACCTCGCGGACGATCCAGCGCCGCGAGTTGCCGCCCCGGTTGTGGCCCTCGCCCATCGGGAAGTGCACCTTGGTGGCGAGCACGATCTCGTCGCGGTCGCCACGGGCGGCCAGTGCCTTGCCGACGATCTCCTCGGACTCGCCGGCCGAGTACATGTCCGCGGTGTCGATGAAGTTGATGCCCCGGTCGACCGCGGTGCCGATCATCCGGGCGCAGTCGTCGTGGTCGGAGTTGCCGACGGAGCCGAACATCATGGTGCCGAGGCAGTAGGTGCTCACCTCGATGCCGGTGCCGCCGAGAACGCGGTAGCGCATGGCCATTCCCCCTGGTTGGCGATCAGTTGCGTGTCAGAGACTAGGAGTTGGAGTGCGCTCCAGCGCAAGCGCGGCTCGGCTCCCTCGGGTGGGGGAGCCGGATCACCGCACCGGGGGAGGAGCGGCGGGGGCGGCGCGGGCGAGCCTGTCGGCATGGTGAGGAACGGGTGGGCGGTGACCGGCTGGGGCCTCGGGTACGCCGGGTTCGGGCTGGGGTGCGCGCTGGGCGGGACGCGGCTGCTGGGGGCGGACTGGCCGGGGTGGGTGGTGGCCGCCGTGGGGGTCGCCTCGGCGGCCGCCGGCGTGGCGGTGGTGCGGCGAAAGCCGGTGCGGGGGCTGTGGTGGCTGCTGTGGCTGGTGTGCGGGGCGGCCGCGGTCGGAGCCTGGGGCCTGCTGATGGACCTGGTGACGCTGCTGTTCGGCCAGCGGGTGGACAGCGTCCCCGACACGGTGGAGCGCACCCTGGCGGCGGTGGGGGCGGTGCTGCTGGCCCGCACCGCCCCGGGGCTGCGGCCCGGGGCCCGCGGCGGCCCGGGCGGCCGGGCCGAACGGGTGGCGCCGGCTCCCGCCGCGGCCCCGCCGATCGTCCAACTCGCCGCCTGGGCAGGCACGCTGGCGTTCGTTCCGTACGTGCTGATGAAGTTGCTCTGGGCGTTCGGCGGCAGCTTCGCCGGGATCAGCGGCGACCAGATGTACGCGAGCTACGTGCGCAACGGCTCCTCCGGGCTCTGGCTCGCCCTGGAGCGCCGGGGCCTCGACGGCACCGTGCTGCTGGCGCTGCTCGGGGTGTTCCTGCTCTGGGGACTGGTCCGCCCGTGGGGGCAGGTCTTCCCGCGCTGGACCCTGCCGCTGCGCGGCCGCCGGGTGCCGCGCTGGCTGCCGCTCACCCCGGCCCTGCTGGGCGCGGCTTCGCTGGCGCCGTACGGGGTGGTCGGGATCGGCTACCTGACGCTGTGCACCGCCGGGGTGACGCGGATCAGGCTGGGGGAGTTCGCCAGTGAGCAGAGCGCGCTGGAGATCTCCTGGGTCGGGATGTGCGGGTTCGCCGGGTACGGGGTCGCGCTGGCGGTGGCCGCCCGGTCGTACTGGCGGCGGACGAGGGGGTGACCTCGCAGCGGTTTGCTGAGACGGCAACAAAGCTTGCCGATGTTGTAGGGCGGGCCGCAGCCTGGCGGTGGAGGTGAGCGCCATGGGCGAGACGGCAGGGACGGCAGGAACGGTCAGGACGACAGGAACGACCGGGATACCCGGGACGACCGGGATCGGGGAACGCGAGCGCTACGACGTGGTGGTGGTCGGCGCCGGAGCGGCGGGGCTGAACGCCGCGCTGGTGCTGGGCCGGGCCCGTCGCCGGGTCGCCGTGGTGGACGCCGGCGAGCCGCGCAACGCACCCGCCGCCCACCTGCACGGCTACCTGAGCCGGGACGGCATGCCCCCGGCGGCGCTGCTGGCGGTCGGGCGGGAGGAGGTCGCCCGGTACGGGGTGGACCTGATCGACGCCCGGGTCGAGCACATCGAGTCCGCCGAGCACAGCGATCACATCGAGTCCGCCGAGCCGGCCGGGTCCCCCGGGTCGGGCTTCGTGGTCCACCTGGCCGGCGGGCCGGTGCTGCACGCGCGCCGGGTGGTCGTCGCCACCGGGCTGCGGGACGGGCTGCCGGAGCTGCCGGGCCTGGTCGAGCGGTGGGGCCACGACGTGCTGCACTGCCCGTACTGCCACGCCTGGGAGGTCCGCGACCGCCCGCTCGGGGTGCTCGGCACCGGCCCGGGGGCGGTCAACCAGGCGCTGCTGCTGCGGCAGTGGTCGGCGGACGTGGTGCTGCTCGCGCACACCCTGACGCTGACGGACGCCGAGCGGGAACGGCTCGCGGCCCGGGACGTCCGGGTGGTCGAGGGCCGGATCGTCCGCCTGGTGTCCGGCGACGGGCGGCTGCGCGGCGTCGAACTCGCCACCGGGCAGGTGGTGCCGCGCGAGGCGGTGTTCGTCTTCCCGCGGCCGGTGCCCCGGGACGCGCTGCTCTTCGGCCTCGACTGCGCCCGGGACGACAACGGCTGGGTCACCACCGACCGGACCGGCCGCACCAGCCTCCCCGGCGTCTGGGCGGTCGGCAACGTCGCCGACCCGCGGGCCCAGGTGGTCACCGCCGCCGGGATGGGCGCGGCGGCGGCCTTCGCGCTCGACCACGACCTCGTGGCGGAGGAGCTCGACCGGGCGGTGCGGAGGTACCGCGCGTCCGGCGCCGCCCTGCCCGCCTGAGCGGGAAGCTTTCGTCAACCCACCCACGATCGGAGAATCCGGATGTCAGCGCAGCAGCAGCACGGCCACTCCCACGGGCACGGCCACTCCCACTCCCATGGGCACTCCCACGGCCACGGGCACGTTCCCGCCGCCGACCTCGACTGGGACGCGCTCGCCGCGCACCTGGAGCTGGAGGCCGACCTGCGGGCCGGCGCCGTCACCGAGGCCGGGCGGTGGCTGCTCGGCCTGCACGGGGAGGGCGAGGTGCGGCGGGTCCTCGACGTCGGCAGCGGCCCCGGGGTCATCGCCGGACTGCTGGCGGAGGTCTTCCCGGCGGCCGAGGTGGTGGCGGTCGACCAGTCGGCCGCCCTGCTGGAGCGCGCCCGGACCCGCTCCGGCGGTCGGCTCGGCACCCAACAGGCAGACCTGCCCGAGGAGTTCGGCAAGCTCGGCGAGGCCGACCTGATCTGGTCCGGCAACGCCGTCCACCACCTGGGCGACCAGCAGGCCGCGCTCACCTCGCTCGCCGCGGTGCTGCGGCCCGGCGGTCTGCTCGCCGTCGCGGAGAGCGGTCTGCCGGCGCGCTACCTGCCGCGCGACTTCGGCCTCGGCCGGCCCGGCTTCCAGGCCCGGATGGACGCCGCCCACGAGGACGGCTTCAGCGCCATGCGGGCCGAACTGCCCGGCAGCACCCAGGAGATCGAGGACTGGCCGGCCATGCTGCGGCGGGCCGGACTGACCCCGACCGGCACCCGCACCTTCCTGGTCGACCACCCCGCCCCGCTCGCCGGGCCCGTCCGCGGCTACCTGCACACCCAGTTGACCCGGCGCCACGACCAGCTCGCCGAGCAGCTCGACGCCGAGGACCGGGCCACCCTGGAGGCCCTGCTCGCCGAGGACGCCCCTACCGGCATCCTGCACCGTCCGGACGCCTTCTACCTCTCCGCGATGACCGTCCACACGGCCCGCCGGGACTGATCCGGCGGCCGCGGGTGCTCGACCGTACGGACGGCGGCCGTCGGTCCTCGGCCGTACGGTCCGCGGCGTCAGCCCGCGAGGAAAGCGGCCACCGTGCGGGTGAAGGCGGCCGGGTCGTCGAGCCACGGGTAGTGTCCGGCGCCGGGCTGGACGGCGGCACGGGCGTGGCGGAACAGCGCGGCCGCGGCGCGGACCGCCCCGGGCCGCGGGTCGGGGTCGTACTCGCCGGCCAACAGCAGTGTCGGCACCGGGAGTTCGGCGACGGCGGCGCGGACGGCGGCGGGCCGGAAGCCGCCGCCGTGGTACGCCGCGGCGGCCTCCGGGTGGCTCTGGACGGCGCAGTCGGCCTCGTGGGCGCGGGCGGTGGCGTTCCAGTCGCCGTGGAAGAGCGGTGCCACGGCGTCGGGGTCGGCGGCGCCGCCGGCGAAGGCGGCGCGGACGGCGGCCCGGGCGGCCGGGTACCACTCCTCGTCGGCGAGGCCGCGGGCCTCGGCCGCCTCGCGGTAGTCGTCCTCGGTGACGGTGCCGCCGAGGATCCGGAGGCTGGGCGTGACCAGCACCAGCCGGCCGGTGCGACGGGGGTGCCGCAGCGCGTACAGGGTGGCGAGCGAGCAGCCGGCGGAGTGGGCGAGGAGGTCGGCCCGGTCGAGCCCGAGGTGCGCCCGGAACGCCTCGACGTCGGCCACCTGCCGGTCGACCCGGTAGCCCGCCGGGTCGGCCGGGCGTGCCGATCGGCCCGTGCCGCGCAGGTCGAGGACGTGCAGGGCGCGGTGTGCGGCGAGGCCGCCGAGGTCGCCGAGGTACGCGGCGTCGCGCATCGGGCCGCCGGCGAGGACGAGCAGCGGCTCGCCCTCGCCGAGGACGCGGTAGCCGAGCGGAGTGCCGTCGGGGCCGGTGAAGGTCGTCATCGAAGGATCGTGGCAACCTCCGACCGGCCGGGGCAACGGGAAATCGGCCGGGCGCCGCCGCGAGGCCGTTCACACCGGTCAGCCCGCCGAGCCGCCGAAGCGCGCCGTCCAGGCCGCCAGGTCCTCGTCCGTGATCTTGGCGAACAGTACCGGCGGCACCGTGAACGCCGTCCCGGCCGGCACCAGGTCCAGTGCCCGCGCCTCCTGCGGGGCGATCCAGTCCCGGGTGGCGGCCGGGGAGTCCTCGGGCAGCGCGAAGGCCCCGCGCATCGCCGCCGCGGTGGCCGGGATGAACGGTTCGGAGACCACCGCGTACAGGTGGATCAGGTTCATCGCGGTGCGCAGGGTCAGCGCCGCCGCCTCCGGGTCGGTCTTCACCTGCAGCCAGGGCGCCTTCTCGTCCAGGTACGCGTTGCCGGCGCTCCACAGCGCGCGCAGGGCCTGCGCCGCCTTGCGGAAGCTGAGCGCGTCCAGCTGGGCCTCGTACTCGGCGAGCAGCGCGGCGACCTGCTCGCCGAGGCGCTGCTCGGCCCGGCCCGGCGCGTGCCCGCCCGGGACGTCGTCACCGAAGCGCTTGCGGCTGAAGGAGAGCACCCGGTTGACGAAGTTGCCGAGGGTGTCGGCGAGGTCCTTGTTGACCACCGAGGCGAACAGGTCCCAGGTGAAGCTGGAGTCGTCCGACTCGGGCGCGTGCGCCATCAGGAAGTAGCGCCAGTAGTCGGCGGGCAGCAGCTCCAGCGCGACGTCGGTGAAGACGCCGCGCTTCTGGCTGGTGGAGAACTTCCCGCCGTAGTACGTCAGCCAGTTGAAGGCCTTGACGTAGTCGACCTTCTTCCACGGACGGCGCGAGCCGAGCAGCGTGGCCGGGAACATCACGGTGTGGAACGGGACGTTGTCCTTGGCCATGAACTCGGTGTAGCGGACGGTCTCGTCGACCTCGTACCACCAGGACTTCCAGTCCCGCAGCTGCCCGGCCGGGGCCGCGTCCGCCCATTCCTTGGTGGCGCCGATGTACTCGATCGGGGCGTCGAACCAGACGTAGAACACCTTGCCCTCGGCGGCCAGTTCGGGCCACACGTCGGCGGGCACCGGGACGCCCCACTCCAGGTCGCGGGTGATCGAGCGGTCCTGGAGGCCCTCGGTCAGCCACTTGCGGGCGATCGAGGAGGCCAGCACCGGCCAGTCGTCGGCGTGGGCGGCGACCCAGTCCTCGACCTCCTCGGTGAGCTTGGACTGGAGCAGGAACAGGTGGCGGGTCTCCCGGACCTCCAGGTCGGAGCTGCCGCTGATCGCCGAGCGCGGCTCCAGCAGGTCGGTCGGGTCGAGCACCCGGGTGCAGTTCTCGCACTGGTCGCCGCGGGCCTTGTCGTAGCCGCAGTGCGGGCAGGTGCCGACGATGTAGCGGTCCGGCAGGAAGCGGCCGTCGGCGTTGGAGTACACCTGGCGGATCGCGCGCTCCTCGATGAAGCCGTTGCGCTGCAGCTCGCGGGCGATCTCCTGGGTGATCTCCCGGTTCTGCGGCGAGGAGCTGCGGCCGAAGTGGTCGAAGGAGAGCCCGAAGCCCTCGTACACCGCCCGCTGCGCGTCGTGTGCCCGGGCGCAGAACTCCGCGACGGGCAACCCGGCTTCCTGGGCGGCCAGTTCGGCGGGCGTGCCGTGCTCGTCGGTGGCGCAGATGAACAGCACCTCGTGCCCTCGTCGGCGCAGGTACCGGGCGTGGACGTCCGCCGGGAGCATGGACCCGACCATGTTGCCCAGGTGCTTGATCCCGTTGATGTACGGAAGGGCGCTGGTGATCAGGTGCCGAGCCATCCTCGGATGCTCCGATTTCTCCCGCACGCGCACCCCACCCGGAGTGCCGTGTCAGGCGCAGGGGTCCACTGTGGGCTGCAAGCCTAGGGCAAGCGGAGGGCCCTGGCGCACGCGGCGGGCCGGGGCGGACGGCACTTCCGGAGCGGGTCGGACCGCACGTCCGGAGCGGGATGGACCGCACGTCCGGAGCGGGATGGACCGTGCTTCCGGGCCGGGGCGGACGGCATTTCCGGGGCGGCGTGGACGGCACGTCCGGGCCGGGCGTCACGGCCGGGTGAAGTCGCCGTACCGGTCGAACTCCCCGGACTTCACCCCGCGGACGAAGGCGGCCCACTTGCGGGGGGTGGTCTGCACGACGACCTCGGGCCGGTCGGACTCTCGGATCTCCACCAGCTCGCCCGCCGATCTGACCTCGACGCAGTCGGTGCTCTCGCCGCTGGCCGAGGCCTTGCGCCAGGTACTCATGCGAAGTCTTTCAGCAAGGCCCGGATGAAGTCCCGGGACTCGTCCGGCCCGAGCGCGATGGCCGCGGTCTCCTCCTTGATCCGGCGGTAGGAGGCCAATTCGGCCTGGGTGTGCACGAATTTCGGCCCGTGGGAGAGATCGATCTGGACGGTGTCGAGTTCCGGGACGGGTCCGCGGGCGAGGTACAGGCTCTCTCCGGAGCCGGTGTAGGTGGGCACGCTGAACGGGATCACCCGGATCTCCACACCGGGCCGTTCGGAATTCTCCAACAGGCTCCGCAACTGGTCGCGCAGTACTTCCGGACCGCCGAACTGCATGCGCAGCGCGGACTCGTGCAGGAATGCGCTGTACGGCTTCGGGTGGTCGACGAAGATCTGCTGGCGCCGAATCCGGAATGACTTCCGGACGTCGGCCTCCTGCCGGTACTGCGGGGGGAGCCGCTCGAACACCGCGGCGGCGTACTCCGGGGTCTGCAGCAGTCCGGGGATGAAGGTGCTGTTCAGGATGGAAAGGGAGGAGGCGTGGTGCTCCATCTCCGCGATGTCGATGATCGCGTTCGGCAGCCGGCCGCGGTAGCCGTCCCACCAGTACTTGCGCCGGTCCTGAGTCATCGTCAGCAGCGCGTCCAGGTAGGGGCCGTCCGCGCATCCGCAGGTGAGTGCCCAGATCCGGAGCCGCTCGGCGCTGATGCCCGACTTCCCGTTCTCCATCTGGGAGATCTTGGGCAGGTCGGTGCCGATGGTGGCGGCCAGGCTCTTGGGCGTGACGCCCACGAGCTCGCGCATCCTGCGCAACTCGATCCCGAGGCGCTGCTGGCGCACGGTCGGCGACAAGCGGGGTGGCATGACTCTCTTCTCCGGGTCGCGGCTGGCGTCGATGCTTCCGGTGAAGTGTGCCGCGCGTGCCGGGCCCTAGCTACCGAAATGGGGGATACCCCACGATGGAGTGAACGTCGTTCCGCTCGGTAGCAACTCTGGCACCTTGACCCTATGGTCATCCGTGTCACTCGCTGACTTGTTGCCGCCTAAACAGTCGTCAAACAGTCGTCAATCGGCCGTAATGACACATCAGATGCATGGTCGCGGCGCCCGAAATCATCGACCGGAGACAGCCATGCCCCTCCCCTCTGTACTCGGCCTTCCCCATCGGCCCCACCGGCCCCACCCGTCCCGGCGCATTTCCGCATCCCGGTGAATGCGCTTCTCGTCGCCGGATTGTCGGCGCTCCTGCTCGCCGTCCTGTTCGTCGGCTGGCTGGTCTGGCTGGTGAACGTCAAGCCCTCCGAACTCCGCGCGGTGAAGCGCGAGTTGGCGGCCGGCCATGCCGCCGCGGGGGACCGGAAGTAGCCGCCGCGGCCGGCCGGGGCGCGGCTCAGCCCCGGGAGAGCCGTTCCGTCAGCCGGGACTCGGCCGCCGGCCACTCGTCGGCGAGCATCGAGAAGTAGACGCTGTCCCGCCAGCTGCCGTCGGGGCGCAGCCGGTGGCGGCGCAGGGTCCCCTCGTACAGGGCGCCGAGGCGCAGGACCGCGGCGCGGGAGCGCTCGTTGCGGGCGTCGGTCTTCCAGAAGACCCGGCCCATGCCGAGGTCCTCGAAGGCGTGGCGCAGGAGCAGCAGCTTGGCCTCGGTGTTGACCGCCGTGCGCCAGACCGAGCGGGCGTACCAGGTGCCGCCGATCTCCACGGACTCGTCCGGCGCGCTGTGGTCGTGGTAGCCGGTGACGCCGACGGCCCGGCCGCTCGCGAGGTCGACGGCGGCGAAGTTCACCGACTCGCCCGCGGCCGCTTCCGCGATCCGGGTGTCGAGGATCGCGCCGAGCTCCTCCTGCGAGCCGGGCGGCGGCGACATGGTCCAGCGCCAGACGTCGGGGTCGGGGCCGACGGCGGTCCAGAGGTCGGCGAGGTGGCGGCGCTCCAGCGGCTCCAGGCGGATGTGGCGGCCGGTGAGGGTGACGGGTGCGGGCTGCTTCGCGGTCATGATCCGAACGTAGCCCGATTGTGCACTAGAGGCAATAGATGTTTGAACTAGTGCGAAAGCCCCCAGCGCAGAAGATCCAGTGCGGAGGATCCAGCGCGGAGGATCCGGGATGACGAAGGGCCCCGCAGGACGGTGCGTCCTGCGGGGCCCTCGGTGAAGAGCGGGGTCCGGCTCAGATGAACGAGTTGATCTGGATCGTCTCGTCGCGGCCCGGGCCGACGCCGATGGCGGAGATCGGCGCGCCCGACATCTCCTCCAGCGCCTTCACGTACGCCTGGGCGTTCTTCGGCAGATCGGCGAAGGACTTCGCCTTGCTGATGTCCTCGGTCCAGCCCGGCAGCGTCTCGTAGATCGGCTTGGCGTGGTGGAAGTCCGACTGGTTGTAGGGGAGCTCCTCGACCCGCTTGCCGTCGATCTCGTACGCGACGCAGACCGGGATCTGCTCCCAGCCGGTCAGCACGTCCAGCTTGGTGAGGAAGAAGTCGGTGAGGCCGTTGACCCGGGTCGCGTAGCGAGCGATCACGGCGTCGAACCAGCCGCAGCGGCGGTCGCGGCCGGTGGTGACACCGCGCTCGCCGCCGATCCGGCGCAGCGCCTCGCCGTCCGCGTCGAGCAGCTCGGTCGGGAACGGGCCGGAGCCGACGCGGGTGGTGTAGGCCTTGAGGATGCCGATGACCCGGTCGATCTTGGTCGGGCCGATGCCGGCGCCGGTGCAGGCGCCGCCCGCGGTCGGGTTCGACGAGGTCACGAAGGGGTACGTGCCGTGGTCGACGTCGAGCAGGGTGCCCTGGCCGCCCTCCAGCAGGACGACCTTGTCCGCCTTCAGCGCCTCGTCCAGGACGAGGGTGGTGTCGGAGAGGAAGGGCCTGATCTTCTCCGCGTAGCCCAGGTACTCCTCGACCACCAGGTCGGCCGGGATGGTGCGGCGGTTGTACAGCTTGACCAGGATCTGGTTCTTGTCGTGCAGCGCCGCCTCGATCTTCTGGCGCAGGATCGACTCGTCGAACAGGTCCTGGACCCGGATGCCGACGCGGTTGATCTTGTCCGCGTAGGTCGGGCCGATGCCGCGGCCGGTGGTGCCGATCCGGCGCTTGCCGAGGAAGCGCTCGGTGACCTTGTCCAGGGTGCGGTGGTACGGCGTGATCAGGTGGGCGTTGCCCGAGATCAGCAGCTTGGAGGTGTCGATGCCGCGCTCGTTCAGGCCGGCCAGCTCGGAGAGCAGCACGGCCGGGTCGATCACGACGCCGTTGCCGATCACCGGCGTCACGTTCGGGCTGAGGATTCCGGAAGGGAGCAGGTGCAGGGCGTACTTCTGGTCGCCGATGACCACCGTGTGACCGGCGTTGTTGCCGCCCTGGTAGCGGACCACGTAGTCCACGGAGCCACCGAGGAGGTCGGTGGCCTTCCCCTTGCCCTCGTCTCCCCACTGAGCGCCAACGAGCACGAGTGCCGGCACAGGCGTACACCCCTTCCGGTTGGGGCATCCTGCGTAGGCCGCAGTCTGCCCCGAGATAGACGAAGCCCCTGGCGCAATGGCGCAAGGGGCTCTTGCACCGAGAGATTACCTGAGGAAGGACCGGTCGTGTCGTCCCTGTCCACGCCTGCTACCGGCGGCCCGGAGCCGCTCCTGCTGCTCCTCGACCCGGTGGCCCGGCAGACCGACGGCGAGTCGGTGCGGATCGCGAAGGACGTGCTCTGCGGGGGCGCGGACGTGAAGGTGGCCTTTCCGGAGAGCCCTTCCGAGCTCGACCGGGTGCTTTCGCACCGGGGCCGGAGGCGACCGGTGGTGATCGGTTCCGACCTCGCGCTGCAGCGGGTGCTCCAGGCCCTGCATCGCCAGCGTGAGCTGGGCACGGAACCGGTGGGGATGGTTCCGGTCGGCCGCTCGCAGGAGCTGGCGGCGGCCCGCGCGCTCGGCGTGCCGGGGGAGCCGGTGCGGGCCGCGCGGGCGGTGCTGTCGGGCGCGCCGCGCCGGCTGGACCTACTGGTGGACGACGGTGGCGGGGTGGCGCTGGGCGGGGTGCGGATCACCGGCGGGGGTGCGCGGCGCATGGTGGGCCGTTCGGGTGGCTGGCGTTCGCTATGGGCGAAACTGGCTGCGGCCGAGCAGGCGAACGCACTCACTCCGGACGGCGCCGACCACAGCTCCCGCGTCCGGGTCGAGGCGGACGGCCGACTGCTCGCGGACGTCCACCGGCCGGTCCGGCTGGTCCAGGTCACGCTCCCGTCCGGCGCCTCGGACGGGACGGGCGAGATGGAGGTGGTGGTCGCCGCCTCCGGCGCCCTGGTGCGCGCCCGGGCGGCGAGCGTGTCGGTGGTCGGGCGGGGCTTCGACTACGAGGCCGACGGCCGCCCGGTCGGTCCGGTCCGGGCGCGGACCTGGACGGTGCACCCGGGAGCCTGGGGCCTGCTGCTGCCGGCCGCCTGAACGCCCGCCCGAACGCCCGCCCGACCGGTGGGCGGCCGGCGGGCGACGGGTGGGGGAACGCCGGGTGAGCAGGCTCACGTTCGTCCGTGCCCGGACCCCCGCCGCCGCGCACCCGGAACTCCCCAACAGGCGCGAACCACAAGGCCAAGCGCCGCCCGCCGGAATTCCCCCCACCCGAAATCCCCGGCCGGTAAGGGGTTTTGTCTACGCGCATCAACTCGCGATCGCCGGACAAACCCGCAGTCCCGGGGTCCGACAGCCCGGGTCAACTGCCCTAGACTCGAAGGCGTGCCACGTGGTGACGGAAGACTCAACCACGATCTTCTTCCCGGTGAGAAAGGCCCCCAGGACGCTTGTGGCGTCTTCGGTGTCTGGGCTCCCGGCGAGGAGGTCGCCAAGCTCACGTTCTTCGGCCTTTACGCCCTGCAGCACCGCGGTCAGGAATCCGCGGGCATCGCAGTGAGCAACGGCTCCCAGATTCTCGTCTTCAAGGACATGGGCCTCGTTTCCCAGGTCTTCGACGAGGCCTCGCTGGGGTCGTTGCACGGGCATATCGCCGTCGGACACGCCCGCTACTCGACCACCGGTTCCTCGGTCTGGGAGAACGCCCAGCCGACCTTCCGGGCGACCGTTCACGGTTCGCTGGCCCTCGGGCACAACGGAAACCTGGTGAACACCGCCGAACTGGCGGCCATGGTCGCCGAACTCCCCGGCGAGGAGCACGTCTCGCGCTCCGGCCGGAGCGCCGCGACCAACGACACCGACCTGGTGACGGCGCTGCTCGCCGGCCACCCGGACCTCTCCATCGAGGAGACGGCCAAGGTCGTGCTGCCCCAGGTCAAGGGCGCGTTCTCGCTCGTCTTCATGGACGAGCACACCCTCTACGCCGCCCGTGACCCGCAGGGCATCCGCCCGCTGGTGCTCGGCCGGCTGGAGCGCGGCTGGGTGGTCGCCTCCGAGACGGCGGCGCTGGACATCTGCGGCGCCTCCTTCATCCGCGAGGTCGAGCCCGGCGAGCTCATCGCCATCGACGAGAACGGGATGCGCAGCTCCCGGTTCGCCGAGGCCAAGCCCAAGGGCTGCGTCTTCGAGTACGTCTACCTGGCCCGCCCCGACACCTCCATCGCCGGCCGCAACGTGCACCTCTCCCGCGTGGAGATGGGCCGCCGGCTGGCCAAGGAGGCGCCCGTCGATGCCGACCTGGTGATAGCGACGCCCGAGTCCGGCACCCCCGCCGCGATCGGCTACGCCGAGGCCAGCGGCATCCCGTACGGCTCCGGCCTGGTGAAGAACGCCTACGTGGGCCGCACCTTCATCCAGCCCAGCCAGACGATCCGCCAGCTCGGCATCCGGCTCAAGCTCAACCCGCTGCGCGAGGTCATCGCGGGCAAGCGCCTGGTGGTCGTGGACGACTCGATCGTGCGCGGCAACACCCAGCGCGCGCTGGTGAAGATGCTCCGCGAGGCCGGCGCCGCCGAGGTGCACATCCGGATCTCCTCGCCGCCGGTGAAGTGGCCCTGCTTCTTCGGCATCGACTTCGCCACCCGCGCGGAGCTGATCGCCAACGGCATGACCATCGAGGAGATCGGCCGCACCCTCGGTGCGGACTCGCTCTCCTACATCTCGATCGACGGCATGATCGAGGCCACCGCGCAGCCGAAGGACCGGCTCTGCCGGGCCTGCTTCGACGGCGAGTACCCGATGGAGCTGCCGGATCCGGCGCTGCTCGGCAAGCTCCTGCTGGAGGCCGAGATCAAGGGCGGCCAGCAGCCGCCGGCCGTCCGCGGCAAGCCGACCAGCGGCAGCGACCTGGACGGCGTCCAGTCGCTGCTCGGCGGGGCGGGCGCGGCCGACGCGCTGCGCCGGCCGTAACGAACCGACGGTGGGGTCCCGTGAACCGGGGCCCCACCGCTGTTCCACCCCCTGCTGTTCCGTAGAACCACCCCCACCTGACCCGAAAGGGCCGCACGCAGTGACCAGCAACCAGAACGGTGCCACCTACGCCGCCGCCGGTGTCGACATCGAGGCGGGCGACCGCGCCGTCGAGCTCATGAAGCAGTGGGTGAAGAAGGCCAACCGCCCCGAGGTGGTCGGC
The DNA here is from genome assembly GCF_055589745.1 of Kitasatospora sp. NPDC041917. Taxonomy (NCBI): domain Bacteria; kingdom Bacillati; phylum Actinomycetota; class Actinomycetes; order Kitasatosporales; family Streptomycetaceae; genus Kitasatospora; species Kitasatospora sp. NPDC041917. Next base: position 204,992 of record NZ_JBVJBI010000008.1, read on the forward strand.
GGTCTCGGCGGTTTCGCCGGCCTCTTCGACGCGTCCGCCTTCAAGAACTACGAGCGGCCGCTGCTGGCCTCGGCCACCGACGGCGTGGGGACCAAGGTGGCCATCGCCGCCGCCATGGACAAGCACGACACCATCGGCCACGACCTGGTCGGCATGGTCGTCGACGACCTGGTGGTGTGCGGCGCCGAGCCGCTGTTCATGACCGACTACATCTGCGTCGGCAAGGTCGTCCCGGAGCGGGTCGCCGCGATCGTCAAGGGCATCGCCGAGGGCTGCGCGCTGGCCGGCTGCGCCCTGGTCGGCGGCGAGACCGCCGAGCACCCGGGCCTGCTGGGCCCGGACGAGTACGACGTCGCGGGCGCCGGCACCGGTGTGGTGGAGGCCGACGCGCTGCTCGGCGCGGACCGGGTCCGCGCCGGCGACGTGGTGATCGCGATGGCCGCCTCCGGCCTGCACTCCAACGGCTACTCGCTGGTCCGCCACGTGCTGCTGAACGAGGCCGGCTGGAAGCTGGACCGCAAGGTCGAGGAGTTCGGCCGCACCCTCGGCGAGGAGCTGCTGGAGCCGACCCGGATCTACTCGCTGGACTGCCTGGCGCTCACCCGCGCCACCGAGGTGCACGCCTTCTCGCACGTCACCGGCGGCGGCCTGGCGGCCAACCTGGCCCGGGTCGTCCCGGACGGCCTGCACGCCCGCCTGGACCGCGGCACCTGGACCCCGCTGCCGGTCTTCCAGACGGTCGCAGAGGTCGGCAAGGTGGCCACCCTGGAGATCGAGAAGACGCTGAACATGGGCGTCGGCATGGTCGCGGTCGTCCCGCCGCACTCGGTGGACGTCGTGCTGTCGATCCTGGAGGACCGCGGCGTGGAGGCCTGGCTGCTCGGCGACATCGTCGAGCGCGGCGACGGGCACGAGGGCGGCGCGGCCCTCTACAACGCCTACGAGGGCTTCCGGGCGAGCTGACCCCGGCGTGACGACGAGAGGGCCCCTCCGGAGCACCGGAGGGGCCCTCTCGCGTGCGGTGGAGGCGGCCGGCGGACCGTGCGGAACCGGTCGGCGGACCGTACGGGGGAACGCCGGGCGGGGTGGTCCGGCACGAGGGGACGCCGGGCGGGGCGGACTGGCACGAGGGAACGCCGAAGACCGGTCCGGCGCCCTGGCGGGTGCCCGAACCGGTCGGCGGGACTGCTGTGGCTACGAGCGGCGGGAGGCCTGGGACGCCCCGGTGCCTGGCCCGTTGTCGTCCTCGTCGTCGAGGTCGGCGTAGCGGGCTGCGTACTCCGCGTACGGGTCGTCCTCCTCCTCCTCGATCGGCTCCGGCTCGATCGAGGCGGTGGACGGAGATACGCCCAGCTCGTTGGACAGACGGTTAGCGTCGAACCCGCCGCTGTTGTACTTCAGCTCGCGGGCGACCTTCGTCTGCTTGGCCTTGGCCCGGCCGCGCCCCATGGGTCGACCCCCTCAACGATGGGGCTCACGGCCCCGAGTCTGACACGTGTTCATGATCAGGACCGGCCTGCCCGAATGGGAGGACCGTCCCTTGGAGCATTAACGGTACCTGTTTCCGCCGCTGGACGGTACGTCGTCGGTGTGACGTGGCGCGCACCGACCGCACCCGCGACCAGGTCTTCCCAGGTCAAGGGAGGTTTTGCGGCGTTTTGCGCGCTGTCCAGAGGTGTCTGAGGTCCGTCGTTCCAGGACTGATTATCCCCCCTAGGGGGGCCTCGGATCACCCGTTCGGCGGGAGAAGTGAGAATCCGGTTCCACATCGTGATGCGCGGGGGACCGTCCCCACGGCCCCCCGCGCATCACCCGGTCGGTTGTCGACCCGTCAGGCGCGGCGGGCGCCGGGCAGCAGCACCGTGCGCAGGGCGCTGATCTCGCGCATCCGCTTCTCGGCCAGGCGGTCGGCGGCGACCGCGGGCGGGATGCCGTCGGCCGTCGCCCGGGTGAAGATCTCCAGGGTGGTGTCGAAGATCTTCGTGGCCTTGTTCTTGGCCCGCTCGAAGTTGAAGCCGTCGATCTCGTCGGCGACCTGGATGACGCCGCCGGAGTTCACCAGGTAGTCCGGCGCGTAGAGGATGCCGCGGTCGGCCAGGTCCTTCTCGACGCCCGGGTGGGCCAGCTGGTTGTTGGCCGCGCCGCAGACGACGGAGGTGCCGAACTCGCCCAGCGCCGCGACCGTGGCGTCGGTCAGCGCGCCGCCGAGGGCGCAGGGGGCGTAGACGTCCAGCTTGGCCTGGAGCAGGGCGGTGGTGTCGGCGACGACCTCCACTTCCGGGTGGGCGGCGCGCACCCGGTTGACCGCGGCCTCGAAGGGGTCGGTGACGACGACCGTGGCGCCGTCCGCGACCAGGTGGCCGACCAGGTAGTGGCCGACCTTGCCGACGCCCGCGACGCCGACCCGCTTGCCGCGCAGGGTCGGCTGGCCCCAGCGGGCCTGGGCGCTGGCGCGCATGCCCTGGAAGACGCCGAAGGCGGTCAGGATGGACGAGTCGCCGGCGCCGCCGTGCTCGGGCGAGCGGCCGGTCACGAACTCGGTCTCGCGGGCGATGACGTCCATGTCCTGGACGTAGGTGCCCACGTCGCAGGCGGTGATGTAGCGGCCGCGCAGGGACTCGACGAAGCGGCCGTAGGCCCGGAGCATCGCCTCGTTCTTGTCCTTGTTCGGGTCGCCGATGATGACGGCCTTGCCGCCACCGAGGTCCAGGCCGGCCAGCGCGTTCTTGTAGGACATTCCGCGGGACAGGTTCAGCGCGTCCTCCAGCGCCGCCTCTTCGGAGGCGTACGGGAAGAAGCGGGTGCCGCCGAGGGCCGGGCCCAGGGCGGTCGAGTGGATGGCGATGATCGCCTTCAGGCCCGAGCTGCGGTCGTGGCAGAGGACGACCTGCTCGTGACCGTCGCCGGGGGCGCCGTCCTGTTCGGTACGGAAGATCCTGCTGAGCACGCCGGGTGCGGAGTGCGTGGCGGGGGTCTGTACGTCGGTCACTGTGGTGACTCCAGTATCGAAGGCCCGCTGCTGTGGTGCGGGCGTCTGAGGCGAAGCGTAGCCGCGCCGGTGCCGCCGATCGGCCGTCTTGTCCGAGCTGGGGCCGGTCGTCCGAGGAGTGAGACGGGAAGGCGGACGGGGTGCGGGCGCGAACGGGTTCGGGGGCGCGCCCTCCCGGGGCCGGGCGGTGCGTGCGACCATGCAGGACGTGACCGTCGTACGTACTTCCGTACAACCGCCCTACGCCGCCCACCTGCGGGTCTACGAGCCGCTGGCCGCCTATCCGGAGCCCGAGCGGGCACACTGGCAGGCCTGTGCGGCGGAGCGCGGTCCGGACGCCGCCGAGCCGTCGCAGCCGGTGGCGGCGGCGGTGCTGGAGGAGCAGCGGGAGGCGCTCGCCGGGCTGGCCGCCCGCACGCCCCGGGCGCTGCCCGAGCGGGAGAGCGGGCGGGCGTACCTGCGGGTGGTGGACGGCGTACTGTACGTCTGCCCGTGGGCGACCCGACTGCGCAGCTGGCAGGCGCTGGAGGAGCTGCGGGCCGGGGCGCCGGTGGCGCTGCTGGACACCGCGCTGCCGCCGGTGACCCGGGCGGCCGCCGAGGCGGACCGGGAGCGCTGGCGGGCCGAGCACCCGGACGCCCGGCCGTGGATCCTGACCAGCCGGTGGGAGGTGCCGGTGCGCTGGTTCCTGCCGTTCGGGGACGAGGACCGCTGCTTCGTGCCGGGCGGGGACGGACCCGCGGACGGACCGGGAGGGGAAGGGGAGGACGGGCCCGGGGGCCGGCCGGCGGCGCTGTTCTACCTGGTGCCGATGGCGCAGGCGCGCCGGCGGGTGGCGCGGGCCTTCCGGGCGCTGCGCGAGGCGGTGCCGGACGGGGAGCTGGTGCAGGGGGCGGAGCGGGTCGGGCGCTGGCTGGAGGAGTTCCATCCGCGCTCGCTGGTGGAACTGGACTACGGGGGTCTGGTGCATCTGCTGGGTCCGGAGCGGTTGCTGGCGGACCGTTCGGCGGGGGAACTGGAGGAGGGGCTGCGGGCGCTGCGGGCAGGGGACACCGCCGAGGCGCTGCGCGTGTACGGGGAGCTGACGGTGCGGTGGCGCCGGGTGCTGGCGCTGCGGCACGCGAACTGATGTCCGACCGCGCGTGTATGACTGTAAGAGTCCTAAGCACCGCACGTCCGATGACCAAGGTCCTGGTTCGGGTCAATAGCTGCCGAACGTGACACTACTCACCGTTGACGCGAACTTACCCCTATGTGCAAAAATGGGACAACCAGCCCAACTTCACGTGAGCGTGCCCACTTTTGGGTGGTTCTGGAGTCGATGCGTGCTTTGCGGGGAAACGGAGGGTCTGGTCCCTTCGTAACCGGATGTCATCGCTATGTGACTGTCCGTTATGGGGTGGTCCATCGCCATCCGTCGGCCTTGAACCCGTGAGGGGTCAATTTTGGCGGTTTGGTCGATAGGGCTGGACGGATGGTGTAGTTGTAGACACCAGGACAAGCCGTTCGTCCTATAACCGACTCGGCCCGTCTATGCCATTTCGGGCATCGCGGGCCAAGGTGCAGAATTTGAAGGATAGAACCGCCCTGGTTCGGTTCTCCCGAGGAGGCCGCTCATGACCGCTCGTACCCCTGATGCTGAGCCGCTGCTGACGCCGGCAGAGGTTGCCACCATGTTCCGCGTGGACCCGAAGACGGTCACTCGCTGGGCAAAGGCAGGCAAGCTGACGTCGATTCGCACGCTCGGCGGTCACCGCCGTTACCGTGAGGCGGAGGTGCGCGCTCTGCTGGCCGGGATTCCCGCCCAGCGCACTGAGGCCTGATAGGCCAAAGGCTCTTTAAAGGGGCCGCTTACCGGACTCCGCCGGGTCCGGTAAGCGGCCCCTTTGTCGTGCCCGCCCGAGGGTGTTCCGTGCCCGGGCGAGTGGTCGGAATGTTGAACTCCGGATAACGATTTGATGCGCGTGGGGCGGGGGGGATTTACAGTGAATAGCTGTACAATTTTACATATTAAATTAACGGGGTTCCGGGAAGGGTCGTACGGGGCCGATTCCTGGGGAGGTTCCGTGACGACCGTCACACGGTCCGTCACTTGTGGTCTAGACCTGGCCGGGGTAGTGGGCCGAACGGTCAAAAGCGAGAGGCCCGGAACCTGACGGTTCCGGGCCTCTCGCACTGCGGCGATCCCGACGGGACTTGAACCCGCGACCTCCACCTTGACAGGGTGGCGAGCTAACCAACTGCTCCACGGGACCAGAGTGTTTCCTGATCTCGTTCACTCGCTTGCCGCGCTGCGAACAAGACAGACTGTAGCCCATGGTGGGCCCCCAGGTCGAACTGGCTCCTGAAGGCCCACCGCAGCTCACACGGCCACCCGGGTCAGAGCGTCGCCCGCGCCGCCGCCATCGCCTTCGTGATCCGCTTCTCCGACACCGGGCTCGGCGTGCCCAGCGACTGGGCGAAGAAGCTGACCCGCAGCTCCTCGATCATCCAGCGGATCGCCCGCACCTCCGCGGACGGCTGGTGCCCGGCCGGCACCGCCGCCAGCAGCTCCCCGTACTCCTGCTGCACCTGCTGCACCTTCAGCAGCTGCTGGGCGTCCCGCTGCGGGTGGTTGGGCAGCGCCTCCAGGCGACGGTCCACCGCCAGCAGGTAGCGCTTGAGGTCCGGCAGCCGCTGCCAGCCGGTGGCCGTCACGAAGCCCGGGTGCACCAGCGAGGCCAGGTGCAGCCGGACGTCGTTCACCGCGTTCAGCAGCACCGGGCTGCTCACCGACTTCAGCCGGGTCGAGGCCTTGTGGAAGGCGATCAGCGCGGTGGCCGTCTTCAGCGTGGTGTCCGCGGACAGGTCGTACAGGTCCGCGCGCACCTTGTCGTGCAGCTTGCCGAAGGCCGCCTCGTCCCAGGCCGGCCCGCCGGCCAGGGTCATCAGCCGGTCCGTCGCGGCGGCCACGACGTCCTCGAACAGGGCGCCGATCGAGCCGTGCGGGCTGTGCGAGAGCGCCAGCTTCGCCTGGTTGCCCAGCCGACCCTGGATGGACTTGGCCGGGGAGGTGGTGGTCAGCATCAGCAGCCGCCGCGTCCCCTCCCACATCGACCGGGCCTGCGCCTCCGGGGTGTCGAACAGCTTGACGCCGACCGACGGGCCCTCGTCCACCAGGGCCGGGTAGGCGCGCATCGAGTGGCCGCGCGAACGCTGCTCGAAGGTGCGCTGGAGCACCGGCAGCGAGGCCGGCCAGGCGGTCAGCCCGCTCTGCTCGATGCCCTGGCCGGAAGCGGCCGAGGAGAGCGTCTCCTTGAGCTTCGGCTTGAGCTTCAGCCGCAGCTCCTCCAGGTCCTTGGACTCGGCGAGCCTGCGGCGCCCGTCCACCACCCGGAAGGTCACCTTGAGGTGATCGGGCACCCGGTCGTCGTCCCAGGCCTCCGGGGGCACGGTGACCGCCGTCAGGCGCTTCAGGGCGTGCTCCAGGGCCGGGAGCAGGGGCTCCTGGCGGTCCTTCACCGCGCGCAGCGCCGCCCTGGCGAAGTCCGGCGCCGGAACGAAGTTGCGCCGGATCGCCTTCGGCAGCGACTTGATGTACGCGGTGACCAGCTCCTCCCGCAGACCGGGGATCTGCCAGTCGAAGCCCTCCGCGGTGACCTGGTTCAGCACCGGCAGCGGGATGTGCACGGTCACGCCGTCCGCGTCGCTGCCCGGCTCGAACTGGTAGGTCAGCTTGAAGCGGAGCTTGCCCTGCTGCCAGTGGTCCGGGTAGTCGGCCTCGGTGACGCCGTCCGCGGCGTCGTTGATCAGCATCGACTTCTCGAAGTTCAGCAGGTCCGGCTGCTCGTGCCGGGCCTTCTTCCACCAGGAGTCGAAGTGCCGGGTGGAGACGATCTCGTCGGGCAGCCGGGCGTCGTAGAAGTCGAACAGGGTCTGGTCGTCCACCAGGATGTCCCGGCGGCGGGCCCGGTTCTCCAGCTCCTCGACCTCACCGAGCAGCTTGCGGTTCTCCGCGAAGAACCGGTGGTGGGTCTCCCAGTCGCCCTCGACCAGCGCGTTGCGGATGAACAGCTCGCGACAGAGCTCCGGGTCGATCCTCCCGTAGTTGACCTTGCGCTGGGCGACGACCGGCATCCCGTAGAGGGTCACCTTCTCGTACGCCATGACGGCGCCGGCCTTCTTCTCCCAGTGCGGCTCGCTGTGGCTGCGCTTGATCAGGTGGCCGGCCAACGGCTCGACCCACTCCGGCTCGATCTTCGCGTTGATCCGCGCCCAGAGCCGGGAGGTCTCCACCAGCTCCGCCGACATCACCCAGCGCGGCGGCTTCTTGAACAGGCCGGAGCCCGGGAACACCGCGAAGCGGGCGCCGCGCGCACCGCCGTACTCGCGCTTCTCCACGTCGAACAGACCGATGTGGGAGAGCAGGCCGGCCAGCAGCGACTGGTGGATCCGGTCGGCGTCCGGCTCGCCCTCTTGTCCCGTGGGGTGCGGCTCCTCGATCGTCACGCCCAACTGCTTGGCGACGGTGCGCAGCTGGACGTAGATGTCCTGCCACTCCCGTATCCGCAGGTAGTTGAGGAACTCCGCCTTGCACATCCGGCGGAACGCCGAGGAGGAGAGCTCGCTCTGCTGCTCCCGGACGTAGCGCCACATCGCCAGGTAGGAGAGGAAGTCGGAGGTCTCCGAGTTGAACCGCTTGTGCCGCTCGTCGGCGGCCTGGCGCTTCTCGGCCGGGCGCTCGCGCGGGTCCTGGATGGAGAGCGCGGCGGCGATCACCATGACGTCGCGGACGCAGCCGTTGCGGTCCGCCTCCAGCACCATGCGGGCCATCCGCGGGTCCACCGGGAGCTGGGCGAGCTTGCGGCCCAGCTGGGTCAGGCGCTTGCGCGGGTCCTTCTCCTCCGGGTCGAGCGCGCCCAGCTCGTGCAGCAGGGCGACGCCGTCCTTGATGTTGCGCGAGTCCGGCGGGTCCAGGAACGGGAAGGCGGCGATGTCGCCGAGGCCGGCCGCCGTCATCTGGAGGATCACCGAGGCCAGGTTGGTGCGCAGGATCTCGGCGTCGGTGAACTCGGGGCGGGAGAGGAAGTCCTCCTCCGAGTAGAGCCGGATGCAGATGCCGTCCGAGGTGCGGCCGCAGCGGCCCTTGCGCTGGTTGGCGCTGGCCTGGCTGATCGCCTCGATCGGCAGCCGCTGCACCTTGGTGCGGTGGCTGTAGCGGGAGATCCGGGCGCTGCCCGGGTCGATCACGTATTTGATGCCGGGGACGGTCAGCGAGGTCTCGGCCACGTTGGTGGCCAGCACGATCCGGCGGCTGCGGGAGCGCTGGAAGACCTTGTGCTGCTCGGCCGAACTGAGCCGCGCGTACAGCGGCAGGATCTCGGTGTTCTTCAGTTTCAGCTTCCCGAGGGCGTCCGCGGTGTCGCGGATCTCGCGCTCGCCGGAGAGGAAGACCAGGATGTCGCCCGGGCCCTCGGCCTGGAGCTCCTCGGCGGCGTCGCAGATCGCCTGGACCTGGTCCCGGTCGCGGTCGGCCTCGTCCGCCTCGTCGTCGGCCTCGTCGACGATCGGCCGGTAGCGGACCTCGACCGGATAGGTGCGGCCGGAGACCTCGATGATCGGGGCGTCGCCGAAGTGCCGGGCGAAGCGCTCCGGGTCGATGGTCGCGGAGGTGATCACGACCTTGAGGTCCGGGCGGCGGGGGAGCAGCTGCTTGACGTAGCCGAGGATGAAGTCGATGTTGAGGCTGCGCTCGTGCGCCTCGTCGATGATCAGGGTGTCGTACTGGTGCAGGTCGCGGTCGGTCTGGATCTCCGCGAGCAGGATGCCGTCCGTCATCAGCTTGACCAGGGTGTCCTGGCCGACCTGGTCGGTGAACCGGACCTTCCAGCCGACCGCCTCGCCGAGCGGGCTGTCCAGCTCCTCCGCGACCCGCTCGGCCACCGTGCGGGCGGCGATCCGGCGCGGCTGGGTGTGGCCGACCAGGCCGCGCACGCCACGGCCGAGCTCCAGACAGATCTTCGGGATCTGGGTCGTCTTGCCGGAGCCGGTCTCGCCCGCGACGATCACCACCTGGTGGTCCCGGATCGCCGCCAGGATCTCGTCCTTCTTCTGGCTGACCGGGAGCTCGGCGGGATAGCCGATCCTCGGGACGGCGCGCCGGCGCCGCTCGACGACCGCCTCGGCGCGGTCGATCTCGGCGGCGATCTCGGCGGCGACCTTCTGCCGGGCCTCGGGCTTGCGGACCCGACGGGCCCCCTCCAGCCGGCGCCCGATCCGCACCTGGTCGCGCAGGGTCAGCTCGGGCAGACGGGCGGCCAGCCCGCCGATTCCGGGGCCCTCGGCGGGTACGGTGGCGGACTGGACTGCGGGAGAACTCACTGCGGGCATCCCTCTAGGTTCGCAAGGAGGCACGGCGGAGCGCACCTCGGTTTTCGAGCCCCTCCAGTGTCACAGCCGTCGGCGGCGAATCGCGAACGGCAGGCAACGGTCCGAGGCCGTCCCGGGCTCCGGGAGGTTGAGGAGGTGCTCATGGGAGCCCACAAGACCGCCCGGGACGAGGAGTTCCGGACGTTCGTCGGCAGTGCGTGGTCACGGCTGCTCAGGACGGCGTTCCTGCTCGCGGGGGACCGGCACGGCGCCGAGGACCTGGTCCAGCAGGCGCTGGAGCGGGCGTACGCGGCGTGGAACCGGGTGCGTGCCGCGGACGACCCGTACGCCTATGTGCGCCGGATCGTGATCAACGAGCACGCCAGACGGTTCCGGCGGCGGCTGGTCGAGTACCCGGTCACCGAGTTCCCGGACCGGCCCGCACCGGCCGGCGCCGACCCGGACGACCGGGCCGTGCTGCTCGCCGCACTCGGCACCCTGCCGCCGCGCCAGCGCCAGGCCGTGGTGCTGCGGTACTGGGAGGACCTCAGCGAGACCCAGACCGCGGTGGCGATGGGCTGCTCGGTCGGCACGGTCAAGAGCCAGGCGGCCAGAGGCCTGGCCAAGCTCCGCGGGGCCTCCTCACTCATCGGACTGACCAGCATCGGAGGGGCAAGATGAGCAACGAGTTCCTGCCCGGGAACACGGCGACCGGAGACGAGACGGCGGCCGTGCGGGCCCTGGGCGAACTGGCCGGGAGCGTCGAGACCGGGACGGTCCCGTACGACCGGCTGGTCGCCGGCGGCCGGCGGCGACTGCGGCACCGGCGGCTGCTGACCGCCGGGGTGGCGGCGGTGCTGGTCGCCGGCGTCGCCGGAGGCACGGCGGTGCTCGGCGAGCGCGGCCGGCAGGCCGTCTCGACCGTGGTGGCGGCCTCGGCCGCGGCCTCGGCCACCGCGGTGAGCACCACGGGTGCGCCCACCGCCCGGGACCCGTTCAACCCCGTCCGGGTCAAGGTCGCCGAAGGCAGCGCGAACGGCCACACCTGGCAGGCCTGGACCGCGCTGTGGCCGGCCGTCCCCGGCAAGGAGGACTTCGCCCAGCAGGCCCGGATGATCCAGGCGGAGCGGCACGCGGCCAACCCGGCGGTGAAGCCGGTCACCCAGAAGGACATCGACATCAACTGGGACACGCGCATCGACAGGGTGAACTACTACTACACCGTGGACGGCAAGCGGCAGGCGGACGACACCCTGCACGCGGTCTCCGCCCCGGGCGGGTTCCCGGGCGCCGTCGGCGGCTCGTCGCTCGGCCTCAACGACGGCGCGGGCGTCCCGCCGGTGGTGATCGAGGGGGTCCAGGCCGACATCACGAAGGTCGTGGTCGCCTGGAAGAGCGGCGGCACCACCGAGGCGGTGCCGGTCGTGGTCGGGGACTCCCCGTTCCGCTACTACGGCATCCTGGCGAAGCCCGGCACCGACGCGGCGACCGTCACCTACTACGCGGCGGACGGCTCGGTGGAGCGCGTCAAGGACACCTGGCTCCGGACGTCCTGAGCCGGTGGCCGTCGGGGCCGCCGGGCCGCCGGGGTGGCGGCGGGTGGCCGTCGGGTGGCCGGGGTGATCGGGGCGGTCGGGGCGCCCTTCACGGGCGGAGCGCGGCCTGGTCGGCGTCCGGGAGCCAGTCGCGGGCCGGGTCGTACTCCAGCCACCGGTTGCGGGCAGCCCCGGTGGTGAACGCCCGCAGCAGGTCGTCCAGTCGGGGGTGCGGGTCGGTGTCGGGACCGGTGCGCCAGAGGAGCGACCAGGCGTAGAGCGGGGTCGGGTTCGCCAGTGGGACGGTGCGGACACCCGGGCGTCCGGGCGGCGGGCCGTCGGCGGGGACGAGGGAGAAGCACGCCGGGTCGGCGCGGACCTGGTCCACGAAATGCTCCAGGCCCAGGTTGGTCGAGCCGACCCGGCGGGCGATCCCGAAGCGCTCGGCGAAGCGGGTCAGGAAGTCCAGCCGGTCCACCGCCGCCGGGTAGCGCAGCACACTGTCCCGCAGGTCGCCCGGGCGCAGGACGTCCCGGCCGGCCAGCGGATGGCCGGTGCTCAGCAGGACGTCCACCGGCTCCAGCCGGACCAGCCGGTGCGTCAACTCGCCCCCGCCGCCCGGCAGCCGGTGCACCCGGCCGAACCCGGCGTCCGACTCCCCGCGCAGCACGGCCGCCGCGACGGACGGCAGGTCCCGGCCGGGCACCGGCTCCACCTGCAGCCCCGGCGCCGCGTCCACCGCCTGCGCGAGCGTACGCATCGGGGCGTACAGGTGCCCCCACACGTCGATCCGCAGCGGCCGCGCCGCGCACCCCGCGGCCGCCACCGCCCGCTCCCCCTGCGTCAGCGCCCGCCGGGCCGGCTCCAGGAACCGCAGCCCCGCCCCCGTCAGCCCCACCCCGCGCGCGTCCCGGTCCAGCAGCCGCACCCCCAGCACCGCCTCCAGCCGCGCCACCCGCTTCGACAGCCCCTGCTGGCTGATCCCCAACCGCCCGGCCGCCCGCCCGAAGTGCAACTCCTCGGCCGCCACGACGAACGCCCGCACCTGCGCCAGATCCAGATCCACCCGGGCACCTTAGGGCCTGCCCCCGAACTCCCGCGGGGCACCCGCCCCGGCCGCGGTCGCGGCGCGGTCGGGTGGGTCGTCGCCGCCCCGCGGCCGGGCGCTTCGCTCCGCCGTGCCGCGTGGTGCCGTCCAAGGCCCGTCGCTCCTGGCCGGACAACCGGTGGTTGTCGCCGTCGTCCCGCGGTTGTTGGACCGGCCGGGGCGGTGCGCGGTGGGGTGAGGGAGTGGCCGACGGAGGAGTGGGGATGAAGGCGCTGGTGGCGACGGGGCGGGCGGCGGAGCCGGTGCGGTTCGCGGAGGTGGAACAGCCGCGGCCGGGGCCCGGGGAGGCGCTGGTGAAGGTGGAGGCGTTCTCGGTGAACCGGGGCGAGACCTTCCAGCTGGAGGCGCCCCGGGCCGGGTGGCGGCCCGGGAAGGACGTGGCCGGACTGGTGGTGCAGGCCGCCGCCGACGGGTCGGGCCCGGCCGTCTGCCGCCGGGTGGTCGGGCATCCGCCCGCCGCCGGGTGGGCCGAGTACGTGTGCGTCCCGACCTCCTCCCTCGCCGAACTGCCCGACGGCCTGGACACCGTACGGGCCGCCGCGCTGCCGCTGGCCGGCCTCACCGCGCTGCGGCTGCTCCGGGCGGCGGGGCCGCTGGCCGGACGGCGGGTGCTGCTCACCGGGGCCTCCGGGGGCGTCGGGCACTACGTCACCGAGCTGGCCGCCGCGGCCGGGGCCGAGCTGACCGCCGTCACCGCCTCCCCGGAGCGCGGCCGGCGGCTGGTCGAGCTGGGAGCGGCCGAGGTGGTCCACGAGCCGGGCGAGGCGCGCGGGCCGTACGACCTGGTGCTGGAGTCCACCGGCGGCGCCGCGCTGCCGCTCGCGCTGGCCCGGCTGGCCCGGCGCGGCACCCTGATCTGGTTCGGCCAGGCCTCCCGGACGCCCGTCACGCTCGACTTCTTCGACTTCTTCGCGGGCCCGGAGTCGGCGGTCGTCCGGCACTTCCACTACGCGGACTCGGACATCCCGGACGGCGCCGACCTGGCCACCCTGGTGCGCCTCACCCGGGAGGGGCGGCTGACCCCGGAGCTCGGCCGGGTCGCGCCCTGGGCGGAGACCGCCGCCGTGCTCACCGACCTGCGCGAGCGCCGGATCCGCGGCAAGGCCGTCCTGACCCTCGCCTGACGCCCGCCCGATGCCCGCCCGACACCCGCTCCGAACGATGCGAATGATGCGAACGATGCGAACGACTTCGAAGGGAACCCCCGCCGTGCCCGACCTCTCCTTCCTCGACACCCCCGGCCTGCTGCCCGCCTTCGTCGAGGAGAACCGGCCGCGCGCCCACGGCGCCGGCCTGGACCCGTACGAGTACGCCCGGGTCACCGCCCCGCTGACCTCCCCGCACGACTGGCCGGCCGCCTGCCGGGCGGCCGGCCACCGGCACGCCGGGGCGGCGGAGCGGGCCGCCGCCGAGGGCCGCACCGTCACCGCCGGCGAGCGGTACCGGAGCGCCGCCCGCTGGTACCACTTCGCCGGGCTGCTCCCGCACCCCGACCGGGCGGCCGCGGCCCAGGCCGCCGCGGAGGCCGACGAGGCGATGCGGCGGGCGCTGGCCCTGCTCGACCCGGGGGCGGAGCGGGTCGAGGGCGAGGGCTTCGCGGGCTGGCTGCGCCGCCCGGCGGCCGGCAGGGCGGCCGACGGGAGCGGCGGCCGGGCCCCGGTGGTCCTGGTGGTGCCGGGGATGGACTCGGGCAAGGAGGAGTTCCACGCGGTCGCCGACGCCCTGCTCGCCCGGGGCGTCGCGGTGCTCGCCGTCGACGGGCCCGGGCAGGGCGTGCTGGCCGCCGGCAGCGCGCCGGAGCCGGAGTACCACCGGGTGGTCGGCCGCGCCCTCGACGCGCTGGCCGGCCGTGCGGGGCTGGACCCGGACCGGACCGCCGTGATCGGCCTCAGCCTGGGCGGCCACTACGCGGCCGTGGCCGCCGCCCACGAGCCGCGGCTGCGCGCCGCCGCCATGGTCAGCGGCCCGTACCGGCTGGACTGGGAGGGCCTGGTCCCGTTCGTCACCGCGACCCTGGCGCAGCGCTGCGGCGGGTACCAGGCGGCCCGCGCCTTCGCCGAGCGGATCGACCTGACCGCCCTCGCGCCGGCGATCACCGTCCCGCTGCTGGTGGTCGAGGGCGGCGAGGACCGCATCCCGGGCGTCACCGCCGCCACCCACCTCGCCGAGCACGCCCCGAACGCCGAACTGCTGCTCGTGCCGCACGGCAACCACCTGCTCGGCACCGCCCTGCCGGACTGGCTCCCCGCCACCGCCGACTGGCTCACCGCCCGGCTGACCGGCTGACCGGCTCACCGAGCCGCTGACCGAGCCGCTGACCGGCTCACCGAGCCGCTGACCGAGCCGCTGACCGGCTCACCACGGCCGACCGGCCGGGCGCCCGGTGACCGAGCGAGGCGGCGGCGAACAGCAGGCCGCCGGCCAGGAAGAACGGCTCGTAGCCGAAGGTCGCGAACCGGGCCATCGCGTCCAGTTCGGCCCCCGATCGGCTGCCGGCGGCCAGCGCGATCCAGTCCGGCACGGACGGCGCGGCGTGCAGCACCAGCAGCGCGGTGGTGCCCCACAGCGCCGTGCCCAGCAGCCGGGCCGGCACCCGTGCGCCCCACCGCCGCAGCGGCGCCAGCGCCACCGCGGCGGCCACCGCGCACAACGGGATCGCGATCACGTCGATCACCAGCAGCGGCGTGCTGCTCCACACCGACCGCCCGTCCGGCAGCCCCAGCCGTCCGTCCGCCAGCCAGTACAGATGCACCAGCGCGAAGGCCACGGCCCACCCCGCCGCCGCGTACCCGGCTCCCCGCACCGCCCGGTTCCAGCCCGTGTCCCGTGTCGTCTCCATGCCGTCCACGGTCCCGCGCCGCCCCCGTCCGCCGGATCGTCCCGCGGACGGGTCCCCCTCCCCCTCCAGGGGGAACCGGGTGGTCGCCCCGAGGGTTCCAGCAGGACGAGGTCGGTGGGGAGCGGACGCCCGGTCTCGATGGTGATGCTGCTGTTCTGCACGGTCGTGCTGACTCGCTGCATGGCGATCTCCTCTTCCGTCGGTCCGGCTACGGCGGCAGCCCGCGGGCGCGCTCGACGCGTAGTTGCGCCGACACCTGCACGTCAGGCTCGTAGCGGTGTGTAATGGGCGCTTAGCGCTCGGAAACATTCAGCCTTGTCGGTGAACGGCCCGACCAGTGCCGGCATTCGGACAGCGACTGCTGTCCACAAGAGACGCCCTGGGGGATCACGTGCCGCGACCACTCAAGCCTCTGGACCCCACCCGATCCGCGGCCCACTGGTTCGGTGCGGAACTTCAGTACTGGCGGAAGCTCAGGGGGTTGAGCCAGGACAGGCTCGGGCAGTTGGTCCACCTGAGTGGGGACCTGATCAGCAAGATCGAGCGGGCGGAGCGGCCCTGCAAGCTTCACCACGCCCAGGCGTTAGACGCGGTCTTGGAGACCGGCGGAGTGCTCGCGCGAAGTGTCGTGCTGGCCGAGGCCGAATTGGACAACCGCTCAGCGGTAATGGACAAACGGCGCACGGGGGCCGTCAAGCCTCCCCGAGGGGAGGTGCGCGGGGGCACGCTGGAAATGCCACCGCCAGCCTTCGAGTGGAATGAGTCCGACCCCGTGGAACGACGCAACTTCCTTGCCGTGACCAGTGCAGCTCTCGCCGCCGGCCCTCTGGCCCAGCTCCTGACCTCCACCCCGGCCACCGCGGTACCCGCAGCGGTTCGGCCCGCCGATGTCGAGCAGATCCGCACCGCAGCGACCACACTGCGAAGCTGGGACAACCTCTACGGCGGAGCCGGCGTCGTCCGTGACACGGCGCTCGCCCAACTGCCCTGGGCTGCCGGTCTCCTGAACAGTCGCTGCCCCACTCCGTTGCGGACCGAACTGTTCGGAGCCGTCAGCCGTCTGGCGACCGTGGTCGGCGCATCGGCCTTCGACGCCTTCGCCCACGAAGACGCCCACCGGCTCTTCGCCTTCGCCACGTCGTGCGCCGAGGAAGTGGACAACTGGCCGCTACGCGCCATCTCGTACAACCTCCGCTCCCGCCAAGCCATCTGGCGTGGAGATCCCGACGCCGGTCTCACCTTCGCCGAGCTCGGCCTGGCGCGCGCCGACCGACTCTCACCCGCGGAACAGTCCATGCTCCACAACGCTCGCGCGCGGGCCCTGGCGAAGATGGGTCGAGCCCAGCAGACCCTGGCCGCGATCGGCGCGTCCGACGACTCGTTCACCTCGATCAGCCCGGCCGCTGAGGGACCGTGGATGGCGTATTACGACGACGCCCAGCACCACGGCGACACCGGCCACGCCCTGTTCGACCTCGCCCTCGCCGGCTATCCGCCGCAGGAAGCCCTCCGACGACTCCAGGCAGCGGTCGACGGCCACGGCGACGGATTCGCCAGATCCCGCGCGTTCTCCCGAACCAAGCTCGCCACGCTCCAGATGGCTGCCGGTGACCCTGAGCAGGCGTTGGCCGAGGGCCGGAGCGCCCTCGCGGAGGTCAGCGACCTCCGCTCGCTCCGTGCCAACCACGAGCTGGCTGAACTCGGTCGGGTCGCCCATCGCCACCGCAACCTCGGCGACATCCGGGACCTGCGGGAACAGATCGCCGCTACGGTGGCAGCGTGAGCAACATCGAGGACTCCCACTCCCTACTGCTCAAGGCGTGCGCGACGGTCGGCCTGTCCGCAGCGGGAGCCGAACCGATCCGGATCGGGGAGAACGCGCTGTGGCGATTGCCGCTGGGGATCGTGGCTCGCATCAGCCGCCCCGGGCAGTCGGCTGCCGCCGGGCGCGAACTGGCGGTCGCACGCTGGCTGCGTGACTGCGGAGTTCCTGCGGTTCGCCCGCTCGAGCACCTGCGGGAGCCAGTGGACGTCGACGACAACCCCGTGACCTTCTGGCACGAGCTGCCCCCGCACCGGCCAGGAACCGCTGCCGACATCGCGCCGCTCCTCCGACGTGTCCACGAACTTCCTGTTCCTGACTTCCCATTGGGCACCCTAGACCCGTTCGTTCGGCTCGCCGACAGGATCGACGGGGCGGCCACGCTCGACGACACGCAGCGTCAGTGGCTGCGCGACCGCTTGGCAGAGCTCCAAGCGGCATGGCCGAGCCTCCCACCGGGCCTGCCTGCGAGTGTCATCCACGGCGATGCGTGGCGCGGCAACGTAGCAGTCACACCGACCACCACCTACCTGCTCGACTTCGAACGAACCTCCCTGGGACGACCCGAGTGGGACCTCACAGCCACCGCCGTCGGCTACGGCACCTTCGGCACCGTTTCGGACAGCGAGTACGCCGCCTTCTGCGAGGCGTACGGTGCCGACGTGATGACCTGGGCCGGCTACCCGGTGCTGCGGAGCATCCGTGAGCTCCGGGTCACCTGCTTCGCTCTCCAGCACGCGGCGGCCGATCCGGCTCGACACCGGGCGGAAGCTCACTACCGTCTCTCGTGCCTGCAAGGGCAGAACGGTCCACGCCCCTGGGGCTGGACAGCTGTCAGCTGAGATGTCGATCAGGGAGACGAGCCCGACCGTGATGACCGCACCCGTGATCCGCAGCGATGTCCCCGGATCCTTCGCTTGGAGTGTCTTTCACGAACGCCACCCCAAGCTTGTCCAGCAGGTCCTCGACGCGTTGCCGTACGGCTCGGGCGAGCGAGTCGCGGTCGAGGAGCTCCTCGCCGAGAGCACTGACGGTGTGCTGCAACCGCTCAGCACCAGTGCCCACGATCACCAGCAGTGGCTGGAGTGGGGTGAGGGCCTGTTCGGACGGAGGTGGGGCGAGGCGCCGTTCCTGTGGGCCGAGAGCTACTTCTACCGCAGGCTGCTCGAAGCCACCGGCTACTTCCGGCCCGGGACTTGGCAGGGCATCGACCCGTTCGCACCGTTCAAGGACGCTGAACTCGCCGGCCCGGCCGTCGACGCCGAGCTGGCGGCCCTCGGCGACCTGCCCTCGGACTTCACCGACAAGCGAGCCGCCGCGCTCCTCTCCTCGGCGCTCTGGGGCAACCGGGCCGACCTGAGCTTCCAGATCACGGAGGAGGCCGGAGGGTCGATCGCGTCCGACCTGGTGGCCGACGACAGCGAGGCGCTCTGGGCCGAGCTGGAGCGGGCCGGAGGCGGGCGTGTCTGCATCATCGCGGACAACGCCGGCCGGGAGCTCCTGCCGGACCTGGTGCTGGTCGACCACCTCCTCGCTTCCGGCCTGGCGGCACAGGTCGTCGTCTACGTGAAGCCGCAGCCGTACTACGTGTCGGACGCGACGATGGCCGATGTCCTCGCCACCGTCCAGCGCCTGCGCACCGCCACCAGCGCGGCTGCCGCGACGATCGGCGAACGACTGTGGCGAGCGATGAACAGGGGCGTGCTCGTGGTCCGCACGCACTCGTTCTTCTGCGCACCGCTACCGTTCCACGACATGCCCGCCGACCTCCGGTCCGAGTTCGCCGGCGCAGCGATGACGATCTTCAAGGGCGACCTCAACTACCGTCGGCTGGTGGGCGATCGGCTGTGGCCGCCCACCACTGCGTTCACCGAGGTGGCCGGCCACTTCCCCTCAGCCGTGACAGCTCTGCGGACGCTGAAATCGGACGTGATCGTCGGTGTCGACGCTGCCGTCGTCGCGCGGCTCGACAGCACTGGGACGCCATGGCGCACCAATGGCCGCCACGCGGTCATCCAGGTCGACCTCCGCCCGTAGCCGAAGCGCCGCCCGTGTGCCCCAGGGTCCTCGCTCGACGCTGTCTCCCGAGCGCACCCTGCCGCTGCCCGCACCGGTCCTCGCCGCTCTGGTGGACCACCGGGAGCGTCAGGCCGTCGAGCGGGCCGCCGCCGGCATGGACTGGCAGGAGAACGGCTTCGTCTTCCCGTCCCGGATCGGTACCCCGTACGAGCCGGACAACCTGCGCCGCAGCTGGCACGCGGTCCGCGGGCGCCTCGGCCTGGACGACCTCCGCTTCCACGACCTCCGCCACACGTGCATCACCCTGCTGCTCGACCTCGGTGTGCCTCCGCACATCGTCCGGGAGATCGCCGGCCACAGCGACGTCGGCGTGACCATGAAGGTCTACGCGCACGCCTCCCTCGCGGAGCGCCTCAAGGCCCTGAGCCGCCTCGGGGAGGCGCTCTCCTGGCCTCGCGCTCTGGTCCATCAGTTCGTCCGGTGCCCGGCAAGACCCAGGTCTTGCCGGGCACCGCTGTCTTACGTGGTTGGTACCTTGCGCCCTGCCCTCGATCCGGGGGTCATCGTTCTGGAGAGGGGCCGACACGTGGGAGCCAAGACCGGGCTGCTCGTCTCCATGGATACGGCATTGTCTGGCCCGCTGAGGTTGCCGGCGGACGCGGATCCGGAGCGGACTGCTGAGCTGGTCGATCGCCTCTACCCCGGGTGGGAGGTCACGAAGTCGGCCAGGTGCGAGCTTGGCGACGCGACCTACCCGCCCGATGGGACTGCCTACCTCGGCAGCTTCCCCGGAGTCGACATCGTCTGCGATCGGCACTGGATGGGCGACCACCCCTCGCGGATGCCGCAGCACCTGATCGATGCGAGCGCGGGACGCCGCCTGGTCGTGCACTGGATGCACAGCGTGGTGGACTTCCTGGCCTTCGCGGTCTGGGAGGACGGGCAGCTGGTCCGCTCGCTCAGCCTCTCTCCGGACAGCGGGGTGATGGAGAACATCGGCGAGCCGCTGCCGTTCGAGGCACCCTTTTGGGCCGGCGAGCACCCGGTGGAGCCGGTGACGGGATGGCCGGCCAAGGGGCCGTACCCGCTGCCGTTCCATCCCCTCGACTTGGGGGAGGAAGCACTGCGGTTCTTCTTCGGCTTCGTGCTGGAGGGCAGGCCGGAGGCGGAGGACATGGATCCCTACGAGGTGGCCCTCCAAGGCTTCCGTCTCACTGATCCAGCCGGGCCGACTCCGGAGGAGAAGGAAGCCGCAATGAGGGCCATCATCAGCCGTATGGGGCCACCCCGGCTCTTCCCGTACGGCCCCGATGGCGCCATGGCCGAAGCCGAATGACTGTGATTGGCGTCACGCTGTCTCTGCCTCCGGGCAGTCCGCTTGGGCTGCCCGGGTTCGCCGCGATTCGGAGCCGTTGGCGTACCGGTTGGCGTACGGGACATGAAAACGGCCCCGGAGAGTGATCTCTCCGGGGCCGTTCTGCCTTTTCAGGCGATTGTGGCCAGGGCCGGGGTCGAACCGGCGACCTTCCGCTTTTCAGGCGGACGCTCGTACCAACTGAGCTACCTGGCCGTACTGCACCGTCTCTTGCGAGACGAGCGATCCCGACGGGACTTGAACCCGCGACCTCCACCTTGACAGGGTGGCGAGCTAACCAACTGCTCCACGGGACCTAGAAGTGGCGAACCACTCAGGGTCTTGCGGTCTTGCGCACTGCACTTTACTACGGTACTGCGTGCCCCCAACGGGATTCGAACCCGTGCTACCGCCTTGAAAGGGCGGCGTCCTGGGCCACTAGACGATGAGGGCTTGCGGCCTGTCCCGCTGTTTCCAGCGTTCGGGGACGTCGAGAAGCATATGGGATGCAGGGCGGATCGCCAAAACGGGTTTCGCCCGGGTGGGGGTGCGGGGTGGGTGGGGCCGGTGGCCGGGGGTCAGGACCAGCCGAGTTCGTCGAGTTCGTGGTCGTCGAAACCGAAGTGGTGGGCGACCTCGTGGATGACGGTGGTGCGGACCTCCTCGACCACCTGCTCGCGGGTCTCGCAGTGGCGCAGGGTGGGGCCGCGGTAGATCAGGATGCGGTCGGGCAGGACGCCCGCGTACCACTCGCCGCGCTCGGTGAGCGGGGTGCCCTCGTAGAGCCCGAGGAGCTCCGGGTCGCTCGGGTCGGGCTCGTCCTCGACGAAGACCGCGACGTTGTCCATCATGGCCGCGAGGTGCGGGGGGATCTGGTCGAGGGCGTCGCCGACCAGCGTCTCGAACTCTTCCCGGGTCATCTCCACCGGATCATTGTCCGGTGTCGGATGACGGTGTGCCAGGTGGCGGAGCCCGGTGTTTGATGGGGCTATGACGACCTCGGAGGGCGCCGTGGACGACGCCGCGGGCGGCACCGTGGACGGCGCCGCGGCGCGGGCCCGCCGGCCCGGCCGGCCGCCGGTGCTGCGCGGGCAGGGGCGGGCGGTGGCGGTGGTCGCGGCGGGCGGGGCGATCGGCGCGTCCGCGCGGTACGCGGCCGGGCTCGGCTGGCAGACCGGCCCGACGGCCTTCCCCTGGACGACGTTGCTGGTCAACGTGGTCGGCTGCGCGGTGATCGGGGTGTTCCTGGTGGTGATCACCGAGGGGCGCCAGGCGCATCCGCTGGTGCGGCCGTTCTTCGGCACCGGCGTGCTGGGCGGGTTCACCACCTTCTCGACGTACGCGGTGGACATCCGCCGCCTACTGGAGGGCGGCCGGACCGGGCCCGCCCTGGCGTACCTGGGGCTGACCCTGGTGGGCGCGCTGCTCGCGGTGTGGGCGGCGGCCGGGCTGACCCGGCGTCTGATCCACCGGGTCGTCCGCCGCGGGGCCGGGCGGGGCGCCGCGGAGCGGGCCGGGGGTGTGCGATGAGCCGACTGGGCGGGCCGGCGCTGCGGCTGACCGTGCTGATCGGGGAGAGCGACCGCTGGCACCACCGACCGCTGTACAGCGAGATCGTGCACCGGGCCCGGGAGGCCGGGCTGGCCGGGGCGAGCGTGTTCCGGGGCATCGAGGGGTTCGGGGCCTCGTCGCTGGTGCACACCACGCGGCTGCTGTCACTGAGCGAGGACCTGCCGGTGGCGGTGGTGATCGTGGACGAGGAGGATCGGGTGCGGGCGTTCCTGCCGCAGCTGGACGGGATGGTGGCGGAGGGGCTGGTGCTGCTGGACCGCTGCGAGGTGGTCACCTACGCGGGGCGCGGGGCGGAGGAGGGTTCGGGCCGGGGGCCGGGCCGGGAAGCGGGCCCGGGGGAGGCGGCGGAGTGAACTGGCTGCTGGTGGCGGCGGGCGCGGTGGTCGGCGCGCCGCTGCGGTACCTGACCGACCGGGCGGTGCAGTCCCGGCACGACTCGGTGTTCCCGTGGGGGACGTTCACGGTGAACGTGGTCGGCTGCCTGGTCCTCGGGCTGGTGACCGGCGCGGTGGCGGCGGGCGCGGCCTCCTCGAAGGTCCAGCTGCTGCTGGGGACGGGGCTCTGCGGGGCGCTGACCACCTATTCGACCTTCTCGTACGAGACCCTGCGGCTGTCCGGGACCGGCGCCGGGCGGTACGCGCTGGCCAACGTGGCCGGCAGCGTGCTGGCCGGGCTGGCCGCGGTCTACGGGGGCGCGGAGCTGGCCTCGGCGCTCTGGGGCTGAGCGCGGACACCGGAGAGTCGCCGGAGGGGCGCCGGACGAGCCCTGAGCGGCCCCGGGACGGCCCTGGACGGCCCCGGGGCGGGCCCCTGGGCGCCGGCCCCGCCGGGCGAGCTTGCGCGCTGCCCGTGTCCCGCCGGGCCGGGCGCGCGTTGGGCACCGAAAGCGGCCGCGCGCGAGTGGGCGGCCCGGGTGGGGCGGTAGAGAGGGACCTCAGTGGCTTCGGTGCGGGCGGCGCGGACGGTGCGGGCGGTACGGGCGGTGCGGGTGCGGCTGGCCGCGGCGCGTCCGGCTCCGGGGCGGGTGGCGGCGGTCCCGCGCTCGCGCGCGGTGCGGGCGGCGGCGCTGCTGACGGTGGCCGGGCTCGGGCTGACCGGGTGCATGTCGGTGGGTCCGGCGGCGGAGGAGAAGCACGGCGTGGCGCCGGTCGGGCAGGCCGGGCCGGCGGTCCGGCCTGGGGCGACGGGCGGGCCCTCGGCCTCGCCGGGCTCGGGGCACCCGGGCGGGGCCTCGGGGCACCCCGAGCGGTCGGGGGGCCTCCAGGGCGACGGTGGGTCGAACGGGGCCGCGTCGACGGTGCCCGGCGAGGCGGTCCCGGGGTCGAACGGCGCGGTGGCCGGGGTGGTCCCGGTGCCGGGGGCGGGCGCTCCCGACGGTGGTCCGGGCGGTGGTTCGGCGGGCGGTACGAACACAAGTCCCGTTCCGCACCCGGGCGGTGGAGTGGGCGGCTCCGGCGGCGCGGCGGGCTCCGGCGGTACCGGCGGGGCGGGCGGCACCGGGGAGGGCAGGTCCGGCGGGGGCTCGGCCGGGGGGCCCACGACCACCCCGAGCAGCCGCCCGTCCGGCACGCCCGCACCGGAGCACAGCTCGCCCGCCGCGACCGTCCCGCCGGCCCCGGACCCGTCCTCCGGCAGCTCCGGTTCCTCGGCACCGAGCCCGCGCGCGGCCGGGCATTAGTGGATTGAGCAGGGCATTTGCCTCCGATCCCCAGGTTCGTCTATGGTGGTAGATCGTTCGTTTGATCCATTTGACTGGCGCCCTATTCCCATCTGGCGCCCTTGGCGCGTTCCGGCGATCCGTGGCTGACCGCATAGAGGCGGTTGTGAAACAGAACCCCGGACTTTGGCGCGTGCCACTTCCGGAAGGTTTTGCATGTCTCTCGTTGACGACGCCCGCTTCGCCATGCCCGCGAACGAGGCCGCCGCCGATGTCACCGACTCCGACGACACCATCGACACCACCGCGGACGAGGTGATCGCCGAGGCCGAGGAGGCCACCGAGGAGGCGGCCGCCGAGCCCACCATCACCTTCGGCGACCTGGGCCTGCACGACGACGTCGTGCGTGCCCTCGCCAAGCGCGGTGTCACCACCCCGTTCCCGATCCAGGCCGCGACCATCCCGGACGCCCTGGCCGGCAAGGACGTGCTGGGCCGTGGCCGCACCGGCTCCGGCAAGACCCTGAGCTTCGGCCTGCCGCTGCTGACCCGCCTCGCCGACGGCGAGCGCACCAAGCCCAAGCACCCGCGCGGCCTGATCCTCGTCCCGACCCGCGAGCTGGCCATGCAGGTCGCCGACGCCCTGGAGCCGTTCGGCTCGGTGCTCGGCCTCAAGCTCAAGGTCGTCTGCGGCGGTACCTCGATGTCGAACCAGATCTACGCGCTGGAGCGCGGCGTCGACGTCCTGGTCGCCACCCCCGGCCGTCTGCGCGACCTGCTGAACCGTGGCAGCGCCAAGCTGGCCGACGTCCGGACCGTCGTGCTCGACGAGGCCGACCAGATGGCCGACATGGGCTTCCTGCCCGAGGTCACCGAGATCCTCGACCAGGTGCCGAGCGGCGGCCAGCGCCTGCTGTTCTCCGCCACCCTGGAGAACGAGATCGACACCCTGGTCAAGCGCTACCTGAAGAACCCGGTCACCCACGAGGTCGACCCGTCGGCCGGTGCGGTCACCACCATGACCCACCACATCCTCGTGGTGAAGCCCAAGGACAAGGCGCCGATCACCAACGCGATCGCCGCCCGCAAGGGCCGCACGATCATCTTCGTCCGCACCCAGATGGGCGCCGACCGCGTCGCCGAGCAGCTCATCGAGGCCGGCGTGAAGGCCGACGCGCTGCACGGCGGCATGACCCAGGGCGCCCGTACCCGCGTCCTCGGCGACTTCAAGGACGGCTACGTCAACGTCGTCGTCGCCACCGACGTCGCCGCCCGTGGCATCCACGTCGACGGCATCGACCTGGTCCTCAACGTGGACCCGGCCGGCGACCACAAGGACTACCTGCACCGCTCCGGCCGCACCGCCCGTGCCGGCCGCTCCGGCGCCGTCGTCACCCTGGTGCTGCCGCACCAGCGCCGCGGCGTCTTCCGCCTGATGGAGGACGCGGGCGTCGACGCCAGCCGCCACATCCTGGACCACGCCTTCGACGCGGAGGTCGCCAAGATCACCGGCGCCCGTTCGCTGACCGAGGTCCAGGCCGAGAGCGCCGCCAACATCGCCGGTGCCGCCGAGCGCGAGCTCGCCGACATGACCCGCCAGCTGGAGCGCGCGCAGCGCCGCGCCACCGAGCTGCGCGAGGAGGCCGACCGCCTGTCCGCCCGTGCGGCGCGCGAGCGGGCCGAGCTGGGCATCGAGGACGAGGAGCCGGCCGCCGAGGCCGAGTCCGTCGAGGCTTCGGAGACCGTCGTCGAGACCGCCGCCCCGGTGGCCGAGGAGCGCACCCCGGCGTACCGCGAGGCGCGCAACGAGCGTCCGGCGTTCGGCCGTGACCGTGACCGTGACGACCGCGGCGGCCGTTCCGGCGGCTTCAACCGTGACGACCGCGGTGGCCGTTCCGGTGGCTTCGGTGACCGTGACAACCGTGGCGGCGGCTTCAACCGTGACCGCGACGACCGTGGCGGCCGTTCCGGCGGCTTCAACCGTGACGACCGCGGTGGCCGTTCCGGTGGCTTCGGTGACCGTGACAACCGTGGTGGCGGCTTCAACCGTGACCGCGACGACCGCGGTGGCCGTTCCGGCGGCTTCAACCGTGACGACCGTGGTGGCCGTTCCGGTGGCTTCGGTGACCGTGACAACCGTGGTGGCGGCTTCAACCGTGACCGTGACGACCGCGGTGGCCGTTCCGGTGGCTTCGGTGACCGTGACAACCGTGGTGGCGGCTTCAACCGTGACCGCGACGACCGCGGCGGCCGCTCCTTCGGCGACCGTCCGGCCCGTTCCTTCGGCGACCGCCCGGCCTTCGGCCGTGACCGCGACGAGCGCGGCGGCAGCAGCCGTCCGTTCGCGCGCCGCGACGACCACCGCTCCGGCGGCCGTCCGCAGTCCGACCGCGGTGGCTTCAACCGTGACCGCGGCGGCTTCGGTGCCGGCCGTGACCGCGAGGACCGTCGCCCGGGCGGTTTCGACCGCGACGACCGCAAGCCGCGCTGGAAGAACTGACGCCGCACCGGCGGTAGTCGACCGCCGGCCCGGCTGAACGTACGAAGGGCCCGCTCCGTCCCCCGGAGCGGGCCCTTCGCGTTTCCCCGGCTGCCTCGCGTTCCCCCGCGCCGGCCCCGGGGATGTTGTTCTGGGAGTGAGAATAACCTGTGGCGCGCGGGCGCCGCGGTCCCGTAGCGTCGCGGCCATGAGCAGCAGACTGCACGATGTGGCGCGCGTGAACGAGGAGATCGCCGAGCGGGGGAGCTACCGGACGGCCGGGGGCGAACTCGTGCAGGTGGGGGAGGAGTTGGGGGCGGCGCGGGCCGGCACGGTGTCCTACGCGCCGGAGCGGCCGGACGCGCTGCTGGCGGCGGGCGACCGCGGGCCGGGGCCGGCGGCCGGACGGATCGAGGTGACGGCCGAGGGCAGCATCCAGGCCGCCCGCCGACTGGTCGGGGCCGGGGCGGGGCCGGTCGGGGTGCTGAACTTCGCCTCCGCGCGCAACCCCGGCGGCGGCTACCTGCGCGGCGCCCGCGCCCAGGAGGAGGACCTGTGCCGCAGCGCGCTGCTGTACAGCTGCCTGCTGGAGGCGCCGGACTACTACGAGGCGCACCGGGCCTCCACCGACCTCCGGTACAGCCACCGGGTGATCGTCTCGCCGGCGGTGCCGGTGATCCGGGACGGGCGCGGAGAGCTGCTGGCGCAGCCGTACCCCGTCACCTTCCTGACCTCGCCCGCGCCCAACGCCGGGCAGCTGGAACGGCGTTCGGCCGGTGCGGACGTCCGGGGCGTGCTCGCCGAGCGGGCCGTGCGGGTGCTCGCGGCGGCGGCCCGGCACGAGGTGCGCGCGCTGGTGCTCGGGGCCTGGGGCTGCGGGGTGTTCCGCAACGACCCGGCGCAGGTCGCCGAGGCCTTCGAGGGGGCGCTGGCCCGGTACGGGGCGGCCTTCGATCAGGTGGTGTTCGCGGTCTGGGACCGCTCGCCGGTCTCGGCGAACCGGGCCGCCTTCGAAGCCCGGTTCACCGCGGGGTGACCGTCCGGTGGTCGGCTACTTCCGGCGGGCGGCGAGCGCCGTGGCGGCCGTGGAGGCCGCCGCGACCACACCGGTGACGGCGAAGACGGACGGCCAGGCGCCGATCCGCTTCGCCAGTGGGTGCGAGCCGCCGAAGGCCGCCACGTACAGGCCGGTCAGCGCCGCCGCGGTGCCCGCACCCGCGCTGCGGCGCCACTGCGCGGCGGCCCCGGCACCGGCCACCGCCAGCACCGCGCCGCCCAGTTCGCGCCGGCCGCTCCACCGGGCGACGCCGTAACCGCCGACCAGACCGCTCGCCGCGGTCAGCGCGGCGGGTGCGGCGGCCGTGAACACGTTCGGGACCTTCGCCATCGTCGACTCCACTCGTGGGGGGCTGTGTCGTTTTCCGACCATAACCCGGTGAACGAGCGGGGCCGCCGGGGCCTCCCGCCGGAGCGCCGGCAGCGCCGGCAGCGCCGTCCACCGGAGCGCCGCCGGGCCTCCTACCGGAACGCCTCCGCGGGCGTCTGCCCCGGCACCGTGGCGGCCAGCCGGCGGGCGGCCTCCGCCGGGTCGAGCACCCGCTCCAGCCGCAGGTCGCCCGGGGCCTCCTGGATGAACCGTCCGGCCGACCAGCTCCGCTCGTACGGCAGCGGCTCCAGCACCAGGGTGCGCACGCCGTCCACCACCGGGATGTCGCTCGGCGTCCCCTCGTTCCACACCCAGGAGCCGTCCGGGGCGACCAGGTTGAAGGCGCCGGTGGCGACCACCCGGCGGCCGTCCAGGAACGCCGTCCGGGCCAGTGCCACCACCTCCCGGTCCTGCGGGGTGCCGGGCAGGTGGCCGCCGCCGATCAGCACGTCGGCGAGCAGGGTGTGCAGCTGGAAGGTGTCGCTCAGGCCGCTCATCCGCAGCAGGTAGCCGGTGCCGGTGGGGCGGTCGAGCACCAGCAGCGGCTCGTCGTCCAGCATCAGCGCCAGGTGGACCAGGCCCTTGAAGTCGTGCTGCTCGCCCTGGTAGCGGTCGAACAGCTCCAGGATCACCTCGGTCACGCCCGAGGCGCGGGCCTCGGCCCGGACCTCCGGGTGCGCGTACACCGCCCAGGCCGCCTGCTGCCACAGGTGCAGCGTCCACCAGGCGACCACGGCCAGGTGGGCGTGCCACTCGTCCAGGTGCGCCGGGTCGGCGATCCGCTCGTGCGCCTCGGCCGGATCGTCCTCCTCCGCGCCGGGCAGCGGGCCACCGCCGGTGGAGACCCAGCGCCGCACCAGCAGCTGCGCGCCGGTCAGCGCCCCGCGCAGTCCGGCCAGCACCGGGCCGGAGCAGGCGACCGGGTCGGCGCCGTGCTCCACGCAGGCGCCCACCACCATGGCCAGGTGCGCCCGGGGGAACGGCGGGGCGTCCGGCAGCAGGGCGGCCAGCCGGGGACCGGCAGCTGCCTGCTCCGCCGGGTCGGCCGTGCCGAACAGCCCGCCGACCAGCCCGAGGGCGGGCCCGAACCGCTCGTCGTCCCCGGCCGCGACCACGGCCTCCAGGGCGGCCACGGCTTCGGAGAAGGTGGACTGTTGACGGTGCGACGGTATCTGCTCGGTGGACATTCGCCGCAGCATAGGGGGCGGAGCCGGTCCGGCGGAAACTCCTCCGCGCCCCGGCCCGCCCGGGCCGTACGCGGGCCCCTGTCGGTGCCCGGTGGCAGACTTCGACCGTGACGGACTCCGAGATCACCGACGGCAACTACCTGGTCCGCAACGTCGGGAGCGGCCTGCTGCTGCAGGTCGCCGACGCCTCCCGGCGCAGCGGTGCCCGGATCGTCCTCGGCGCGGACGACGGCAGTGACGCCCAGCTCTGGCGCCTCGCCGCCGTCCACCCGGGCGGCGCGCTGTTCCACATCGAGAACGCCGGCAGCGGCAAGCGCCTGGACGTCACCGGCGCCTCGACGGACGACGGCGTCCGGATCCAGCAGTGGTCGGCCAACGCCTTCGGTGCCCAGGAGTGGCTGCTGGAGGCCCACGTGGACGCCCCGGGCACCTACACGGTCACCAGTTTCATCAGCGGCAAGCCCCTGACGGCGGGTGACGCCCCGGAGGCCGACGTCCACCAGAGCGAGGACGTCGACGCCCCGGCCCAGTGGTGGCGCTTCGAGCGCCGGGAGGGCTGAAGGCCCGTCAGTCCGCGAGGTTGGCGCGGGCGGCGTCGAGTTCGGCGTCCGTCGTGCCGTGGTGGCGGAGGTAGTCGGGGATCGTGCCGTGGTGGTCGTGGATCCAGGCCAGGGAGGAGACCAGGAGCTCGGCGTCGACCGGGCGGGAGAGGCGCTCGGTGCCGGTCTCGTCGAGGTACGGGGTGGGGCCCTTGTCGAGGCCGAGGCCGATGTTGGAGAGCAGGAAGTCGGCGGTGATCTCGGCCTCGGAGGCGCCCAGCAGGGACTGGAGGACGGCGATGGTGAGCCCGGTGCGGTCCTTGCCGACGGCGCAGTGGACGACGGCGGCCAGCGCGTCCGGAGCGGCGAGGCGGCGGACGACGGCGGCGAGCGAAGGGCCGGCCGTCGAGGCCATGAAGGGGTAGAGGGCGGCCTGGTCCTCGGGCCAGGGCCGGTCGGCGTCCTCGGGGTGCGGGGGAAGGGTCGGCAGACCGAGGGTCTCGTGGTCGAGGCAGTGCCGCTGGTCCGGCCAGGCCTCCAGCTCGTACGCGCTGCGCAGGTCGAAGACCGTCCGCAGGCCGAGGGCCTTGAGCCGCCGGGCGCCCTCCTCGGTGAGGGTGTGGAAGGACCCGGAGCGGTACAGCACGCCCCGGCGGAGGGCGCCGATCCCGCCCGCGTCACGGAAGTTGCGCACACCGGGGATGTCGATGAAGGCGTCGGTCATGGCCACCACGGTACGGGCGGGCGCGGGCGGGAGGAAGGAGGAGTGCGACGTCGGCGGCCCGGCGGGAGGACACCGTCCGAAACCGGCCCCCGCCGGTGGGCGACCGGCTGCTCAGCGCCCGCCCGAGACCTCCAGGAACGCCCCGGTGGTGTACGAGGCCGCCGGGGAGAGCAGGAAGAGGATCGCCTCGGCGACCTCCTCCGGCTGCCCGCCGCGCCCCATCGGCAGGCCGGGCGCGACCCGGTCGACCCGGCCGGGCTCGCCGCCGAGCGCGTGGATGTCGGTGTGGATCAGCCCCGGCCGCACCGCGTTGACCCGGATGCCCTCGGCGGCGACCTCCAGGGCGAGGCCGCGGGTCATCGAGTCCACCGCGCCCTTGGCGGCCGCGTAGTCGACGTACTCGTTCGGCGAGCCGATCCGGGAGGCGGCCGAGCCGACGTTGACGATGGCGCCGCCCCGCCCGCCGTGCCGGGTGGACATCCGGCGGACGGCCTGGGCCGCGCACAGGAACGGGCCGGTGATGTTGGCGGCCCAGATCCGGGTCAGCCGGTCCTCGTCGATCTCCTCCAGCCGGCACTGCTTCTCCAGCGTGCCGGCGTTGTTCACCAGCCCGGTGAGCGGGCCGAGCTCGTCGTCCACGGTGGTGAACAGCCGCTCCACCTCGGCGGTGCGGGTGACGTCGGCGCGGACCGCGAGGGCGGTGCCGCCGCCGGCCCGGATGGCGTCCACCACGGCGGTCGCCGAGGCCTCGTCCGTACGGTAGTTGACGCAGACCCGGTAGCCGCGGTGGGCGGCCAGCAGGGCGGTGGCGGCTCCGATGCCGCGGCCGGCGCCGGTGACGATCAGGACCTCGTCGGTGGGAGTGGTCGACATGGACCGAACGCTACCCGGCGGCCGGGCGGCCCGGACCGGAATTCGCTCGCCCGGCGCGGCCCGCTCGGCGAGGATGCCCGGACGAGGATGTGGTGCCCGCCCGTCCGTCCGAGAGGAGTCCGCCGATGTCCACCACGACCGCCGTTCCCGGCGTCGCCTCTGTTCCCGGCGTCGCCTCCGTTCCCGGCACGGTGCTGCTCTCGGGCATCGTCGGCTCCACCGCGTACGGCTTCGCCCACGCCGGCTCCGACCTCGACCGGCTGGGCCTGTTCGCCACCCCCACCGAGGAGTTGCACGGCCTGCACCGCCCGGCCGAGTCCCACGTCACCACCGCGCCCGACGTCACCCTGCACGAGGCCGCCAAGTGGTGCCGACTGGCGCTGGGTTGCAACCCGACCGCCTCCGAACTGGTCTGGCTGCCGGACGAGCTGTACGAGGTCCGCACCCCGCTCGGCGACGAACTGGTCGGCCTGCGCGCGGCCTTCCTCAGCGCTCCGGCCGTGCGGAAGGCCTACCTCGGCTACGCCGACCAGCAGTTCCGCAAGCTGTTGACCCGCGACACCGCCGACCCGGCCGCCCGCCGCCGGGCCGCCAAGCACGCCCGGCACCTGGTCCGGCTGGTCGAGCAGGCCGTCCGCCTGCACGAGACCGGCCGCAACCTGATCCGGCTGCCCGACCCCGAACGCATCCGCGAACTCGGCGAACGCATCGCCGACCGCCCCGCCCTCGCGGAGGGTCTGCTCGCCGACGCCGCCGACCGGCTGGCCGGCCGCGGTGTCCTGCCCACCGCCCCCGACCAGCGCCCCGTCGAGGCCTGGCTCCGCCGGGTCCGCGCCGTTCACTACACCCCGCCTCAAGTCCCGCTCCACGAGCCCGGCACGCCCGCGCAATCCACTGGCGGAGCCCTGGGCCCCACCGGGTAGGATCGCCGTGGTCCTTCCGCCCGGGCATCCGGGCGAGCTGGGGCCGCGGGCCACTAGCTCAATTGGCAGAGCTGCGGACTTTTAATCCGTAGGTTCAGGGTTCGAGCCCCTGGTGGCCCACGTGGTCGAGGCGAGTCCGGGCGTCCTCCCTTCGGGGAGGGCGCCCTTCGTCGTGATCGGCACGGTATCGGCGCGGTGCAGGGCGGGGCGCCGCGGGCGACGTGTCATCCGGCGGGGCCGCGGCGGGAGTTCCGTCGTTCGGCGACCCGGCGGAGGCGGTGCTCGGCGGCTCCGGCGGCCGGGTCCCGAAGGGCCGGGCCGGATCATCGGCGAGGTCGTCGCGGAAAGGAGTCCACAGGACAGTTCGTGTCCATGCGGACCATGAATTCTCGGACATCCGGACGAACAGCCCCCAAGGTGCGGCAATTTCACCCGGGCTGTCCGGCTCCCTGAATCCCTTGCGCCAGGTGAGGTCCGGATCGGAGGAAATTGCTCCACAGATGGTCGTTTGTCCCGCAAGAGGGGTGAACGGGGGGCAATGTCGTAGCGAAATGGACGCGATGTAACCTGCGTCACACCGAAGGGTCGTTGACCGGGGACGGTCAATGAATCAATACTCTCGACAAGCAGCTGCCGTATCACCCGTCCGCACAAAATTTCACCGAATCATCCGGGGTTGAGAGGTTTCGCGGACGCGAAGGCTCAACGGGTGGGGTCGAGCCGGCGGAGGAGTCCGACCCGCTCTCGGTCCTGGAATTCGCCGGGTTCCGCGCGGTGCCCGGGGGCCGCGATCGGCATGGTGTGTCGATGTTGTGTGCACTGGGTTTGTCTTTCGTCATGACCAGGGTCGCGGCCCACTTTCTCGGTTTCCCTGACGGCCGTCACCGACCTGCGCGAGCACGACCGTGCAGGCGCGCGGGCGGATTCGATCTCCGGTGGAAAGAGGCAGGAAAAGTGATTCTCGACAACGCTCTCGTCCGGTACTACGAAGAGATCCGTTCAGTCCTGCGGGACCTCCTGGGCGGCCCGGAGAAGGCCGACGCCGAAGGTTTCACGCCGGGCGTCGAACTGCCCGAACTCACCGAGGCCATGCGCGAGTACCTCGCGGTCTCCGGCCTCGGCCACGAGGCCATGCCGTCGTACCGGGGCCGGAACCTCGCGCTGCTCGACCTCACGCGCAACCCGGCCACCATGACGACCAAGACCTTCGCCTCGCTGGTCATCGTGGCCAGGGCGGTCCGCTTCGTCCAGGACACCGGCCGGCGGGTCACCATCGTCACGCCCTCCTCCGCCAACAAGGCCATCGCCATGCGCGACGCGGTGCTCCGGGCCGTCCGGACCGGTCTGGTGGACGCCGACCGGCTCAACGTCATCACGGTGGTCCCCGAGGGGGCGGTGGCCAAGCTGCGCAGCTCCGAGCTGTTCACCGACCCCGGGCTGCGGGCGCGCAACCCGATCGCGGTGTACGGGGGCGAGGATCCCGGCACCGTGAAGGCCATCGCCCTCGGGCTGGTCGACGAACACCGGAGCGCTCTGGAGAAGGAGTGCGAGACCAACCTCTGGTACACCCTCCAGCTGGAGAACTACCTGGCGGCGGACGTGGTCAGGGCGCTGGCCGAGGCCGACCTGTTCCCCTCGGCGCCCGGCGAGGCCCGGCTGCACGTGCACTCGGTCTCCAGCGCCTACGGGCTGCTCGGCCACGCCCACGGCCGCAGCCGGCTCCCCGCGGACGTCCGCTCCCGGACCCTGCCGCCGCACTACTTCCTGGTACAGCACCTGGGCGCTCCCGACATGGTGCTCAGCCTGTACAACGAGGGCTCCACCGACACCGGGAACCTCCCGGCGTACTCCTACGACGCGGGGACGGGACTGTTCACGCAGAGCGCCGACCCGCGGTACCCCGCGCAGACCTTCGATCCGCGGGAGACCCTCGACCCGACCTTCTACACCCGCAACCCGCCCACCTCGCCCCGGATGAACGAACTCATCCGCACCCAGGGCGGCGGCGGCATCGTCGTCTCGCTCGCGGAGTGCCTCGGCCGCTACGGGCAGGTGCGCTCGCTGCTCGGGGAGGCCGGCGTGCGGCTGCCCGCGAACCCCACCGCGCTGCGCGAGTGGTCCCTGGTGATGGCGATGACGGGCCTGCTCAACGCCGTCGACCGGGGGCTGGTGCCCGAGACCGACATCCTCGTGCACGGCTCCGGCAGCTACTCGGCGACGGACTACGGCCACCTCACCGTCCGGGACCTGCACCCGGTGAGCACCGCCGAGGACCTGCGGCGCGTGGTGCTGGACGCCACGCCCTCCGCCTGACCGCTCGCGCGGGGCCCCGCTCCGCGACCACACCGCTCCGCGACCGCACCGTTCGCCGCCGCCGCCCCGCTCGCCACCGACGACCCGCCGAGGTGATAGCCCCGTGGTCCCTGCCGTCCCGCCCCCGCGCGCCACGCCGCACCAGCGGCTGCGCATGCACACCGGTTACCACTGGCGCAACAGCGGCAACCGGGTCCTGACCACCGCACGGACCGCCTGGGACACCCGGGACGGGGCCGGCTTCCCGGCCGTCCGCTCGGAGGCCGGGGGACTGTCGGTGAGCTACGCGGGCCTCGCCGAAGGCCTCGCGTACACCCTGGAGTTCACCGAGCTCCGACGCGACGCCGACGTCCACGGCGTCCGGCGCCGGACCGGCCGGCTCACCGGAGCCGCCCTCCGGGACCCCGCCCGGCTGCCCGACGCGGACATCGTCATCGTCGGTACGAGCGCCGAGCGGGCCCGCGCGCTGCCGCGCGAGGCCTCCCTCATCGTGCCGATGCGGGTGCACTTCGTGATCGACTTCGACGCGGACCCCGACACCGTCCGGCAGCGCATCTCCAAGCGCGAGCGCCAGCAGTTCAAGCACGACCTGCGCGACCACGCCTGGACCTGGGGGCTCAGCCGCGACCCGGCGTGGTTCGACCACTTCTACGACCGGCTCTACCGCCCCACCATGTTCCAGCGCCACGGGGACCGGGAGCGCACCGAGACCAAGGACGTCTCCTACGAGTGCCTCTTCCGCGGCGGCCGGATGTTCGTCCTGCGGCAGGACGGCGAACCGATCGGCGGAGCGCTCTGCCACTGGGACCGGGCATCGGGGACGATGACCCTGCGCCTGCTGGGCGTGGTCGACGGCGCGCGGGAGCACTACGACAGCGGCGCCTTCAAGGCGATCTACCACTTCCTCATCGACTGGTGCGCCCGCCACGGCGTGCGCCGCCTCGACTTCCAGGGCACCGAACCCTTCGTCAGCAAGGGCACCTACCAGTGGAAGCGGCGGTTCGGCACCAGCGTGCTGCCGCCGCCCAACCACTTCGGCGCCAAGCGGCTCTGGCTGCAGGTCCGCGCCGACACGCCGGAGGTGCGGGACTACCTGGTCGCCAATCCGGTCCTGGCCGAGAGGGCGGACGGGACCCTGGAGGCGGTCTACTTCCGCGACGCGCGGCGCGCCCCCCGGCTCGACTACTCCGCCAAGTCCCCGGGAGTGGCGGGGGTGCGCGAGGTGGACCTCGACGAATTCCTCGCCGGCGCGGCGCGCGGGCCCGCCGGAAGGGCCCGCAGATGACCGCCCCGTGGTACGGCACCGCACCGCCGCCGCTCGACAACCGGCTCGAACTGCCCGCCGTCCAGCGGGAACTGGCCCGGGTGGAGGACGGCGAGTACGCGCGGGTGGTGCCGGTCGCGTCGTCCCTACGGCCCGTCATGCTGCCGCGTTCCTCCTACGACGAGCTGTTCACCGCCACCGCGGACCTGCTGGCGCTGCTGCGCCGCACGCTGCTGGAGCGCGCTCCGACGGCGGCCGGCCGGATCGCCGCGCTCGGTGCCGACGAGCGGATGTACCCCCTCGTCATGGACGGCCCGGCCGAGGAGGACTACGCCACCTGCATCGCCCGGCCCGACGTCATGGTGGGCGCCTCCGGCCCCAAATTCCTGGAGTTCAACATCGGCTCCGGCATCGGCGGGGTGGTGGACACGGCACTGCACACCGCCGCGTGGGTGGCGGCGTTCGGCGGCCCGGAGCGGATGCCCTTCGACGCGGTCGATCCGCTCGCGGTGCGCGACGAGCTCTTCGTGCGCGCCGTCCGGGCCCTGGGCGTCGAGCCCGCGGTCGCGATCGTCGGCACGCTCCGGGACTTCGGCGGTCCCCCCAGCCGCTACTTCGAGATCCAGGAGGAGTCGCTGCGCCGCCGCGGCCTGGCGGCCGAGACGTTCGAGCCGGAGGACCTGCTCGACGGACTCGGGCTGCCGGGAGAACCCCGCTACCGGCTCGGACTGCGCCACTTCACGATCCTCGAATGGCTCGGCCACGGCATCGACCTCGGGCCGGTGCGGACGGCCCTGGACGCCGGCGTGCGGTTGATCGCGAGCCAGACCGCGTACCTGATCGCCAACAAGAAGGTGCTCGGCTGGGTGTCCGAGGGGCGGCCGTGGATGACGGACCGGGACCGGCGGACCGTCGAGCGCTACCTGCCGTGGACCCGCGTGGTCGGGGACCGGCCCGTCGAGCGGCACGGCCGGACCGTGCCGCTCCCGGAACTGCTCCTGGAGCGCCAGGAGGAGTTCGTGCTGAAGCCCGCCGTCGGGATGAGCGGGCAGCGGGTCCTGGTGGGCCGTTCGTGCCCGCCGCGGGCCTGGCGGGCGGCGGTGACCGCGGCCGCCGCGGCGCGGGACCACATCGTCCAGGAGTGGGTGGAACCCGTGCCGTACCGGATGGAGTTCGCCGGTCCGGACGGATCCGGCAGCCACCAGGCCGAGGTGGTGCCGGTCTTCAGCCCCTTCCTGTTCGACGGGCGGGCCGCCGGCTGCATGGTGCGCTACCTCCCGCCCGACCGGGACGGCGTGGTCAGCATCCACGGCCACGGAGCCCTGTCGAACGTGGCGTTCGCGCTCCGCTGACCCCCGCGACTCTCCCCAGGAGGACGACATGACGACCTACTCGCGTGCCGACTACGGCCCGGTGTCCGTGTCCTACACGGCCGAACTCGACGGCGGCGGCAACACCTTCGGCCGGGCGTACGAGCCGTTCGTCCGGTCCCGGTTCGGCCGGGTCGGATCGGTCTTCGAGTGGTGCGCCGGCCCCGGGTTCATCGGTTTCTCCCTGCTGGCGGCCGGCCTGTGCGATTCGGTCGACCTGGGCGACGTGAACCCCGCCGCCGGGGACGCGGTCGAGCGGACCATCGCCGAGAACGGTCTGCGCGGCCGCGCCCGCTTCCACCTCTCCGACGGCTTCGACGACGTGCCGGCGGACCTCCGCTGGGACCTGATGGTCGGCAACCCGCCGCACGTCAACCAGGACGCGGCCGCCTCGGACTACCAGCGTTCCCACTCGCCGCTGATCTGGAAGGACACCGACTGGGCCATCCACGGTGCCTTCTACGACGCGGCGGCCGAGCGGCTGCGGCCCGGCGGCTCGGTCCTCATCCAGGAGAACCACCGGTTCTCCGCCCCGGAGGACTTCACGGAGATGGTCGGGAAGGCCGGCCTGGAGGTCGTCGGCGCCTTCGGATGCGGCGAGGGCCGCGAGGACTACTACTTCCTCTGGTCCCGGCTGCCCGAGTCCCGGACGTCCTGAGGCCCCCGCTCCGGGCACCCGTTCCACGCCGACCACCGGACACCACAGCGCGAGGAGAGCGCATCATGCCGCGTCCCATGATGAATCCCGTGATCACCTGGATCTACCAG
Organism: Kitasatospora sp. NPDC041917; assembly: GCF_055589745.1. Taxonomy (NCBI): domain Bacteria; kingdom Bacillati; phylum Actinomycetota; class Actinomycetes; order Kitasatosporales; family Streptomycetaceae; genus Kitasatospora; species Kitasatospora sp. NPDC041917. The sequence continues at coordinate 242,100 of NZ_JBVJBI010000008.1, forward strand.
TCCGAGGACCTCGACCCCGCGGGGGTCGAGGCGTTCGAACGGGGCATCACCCGGCGCTACTCGGCGCTCTCCCGGCCCCGCGGCCTCGACTTCCGGGTGATCAGCGCCACCGAACTGGTGCCGTCCTGCGTGGGTGGCAGGCCGGTCCTGCGCCACGGCGACGAGGACCTGCTGGAGCGGCGGCAGTGCTTCATCGTCGAGGACATGGCCACCGACCCGCAGGGCCTCCAGGCGCTGCGGGCCGTCTACCGCACCATCGAGGCGAGCGACTCCGTCCTGCTCAACCGCTCGTACACCGGCCCCGACTACCTGGAGCGCGACAAACTCGCGCAGCTCCAGCACGCCGCCGGCCTGGGCATCCGGACCGCGGACACCGTCGCCGTGCCGCCCGGCAGGTACGCCCGGCGGGTGCTCGGGGAGGTGCGGCGCGGGCTCGGCGACGGCCCCTACATCGTCAAGCCCCGTGAACTGACCGGCGGTTACGGCGTGCTGCGGGTCGACTCCGAGCAGCAGCTCGGCGCGGTGATCGACCTCGTCGCCCAGGCCGTCGGCGGGTACCTGGTGCAGCCGCTGATCCCGCACTCCGGCGACATGCGCGTCTTCATGGCCGACGGTGAGGTCGTCTCCTCGCTGACCCGCCGCCCCCGCCCCGGCGGCTACCTGGCGAGCGTCAGCCAGGGCGGGTCCGTGGAGGTGAACCGGGACCACGACCAGGTCGCGGACCAGTGCGCCCGCATCGCCCGCGACCTGCGGGCCGAGTGGATCTGCGTGGACTGGCTGATGACGGACTCCGGTCCGGTCCTCAACGAGTGGAGCACCGCTCACGGCGGCTTCACGGTGATGCCCGAGCCGGAACTCGGCAGGGTCGCCGACGCCTTCTTCGGCTGGATAGGCCGACGCTTCGAGGGGAAGCCGCCCGGCCGCTGAGCCCGGGACGGTCCGGTCCGCGGGCCCGTGCCGCAGCCGCCCGACAGAGCGGGCGCGGTACGGGCCCTGCCCGTCGTTCGGACCGGCTCTCAGGCCCGGGTGGCCGGGCCGAACGCCCGGCGCAGCCGGACCGTCCAGACGATCGCGGCCGCGAGCGCGATCGAGGCCACCGCCGTGGCCATCCCGGCCTGGATGCCGACGGAGACGGTGATGCTGCTGGCCACCAGTGCGCCGAGCGGGACGCCCAGGCCCGAGGACAGCATCCGGCGGGTGGTGTTGACGCGGCCCTGGAGCTCGGGCGGCGTCACCTCCTGGGAGTAGGTCATCGTGTTCACCAGGACGACGAGGTACGCCGTTCCCCACACGGCCAGGGCCACCAGCGCGACCAGCCAGTTGGAGGTGAGGACGACGACGAGGCCGAGCAGCGCCCCGACCGGCAGCACGCCGAGGAGCAGCGGGAAGGCCTCGAAGCGCCGCCGCAGCCGGGGCAGCAGCAGGGAGCCGCCGATGCCGCCGGCGCTCCAGGCCATGTAGAGCAGGCCGATCCGTCCGTCGGAGCCGTGGATGCCCAGCGCGCGGTCGGCGAAGACGACCAGCTGGCCGACGATGGCGCCGCCGGAGAACGACTGGAGGGTGCCGACCACGGTCATGATCCGCAGCGTGGGGTGGCCCGCCAGGAACCGCAGCCCCTGGCCTATGGATTCCTTGAAGCCCGGTCGCTCGGTGCCCGGGGTGGCGGTCCGCGGCGCGACGTTGACGACCGCCCTGATGAACAGCGCCGACACGGCGAAGCTCAGGGCGTCGAGGGCGAGCGTGCCGGCCGGGCGGAACAGCGCGATGAGGCCGCCCGCCACGGCGTTGCCGACGATCCGGACGACGGTCTCCGCCCCGTAGAGGGCGCTGTTGGCCTGGGTCAGGCCCTCCTTCCCGACGATGTCGGGGACGAAGCCGTAGACGCCCGCGTCGAAGAACAGGGCGAGGCCGGCGGACAGGAACGCCACCAGCATGACGTGCCATGCCGTCAGCGCCCCCAGGGCCCAGGCCAGGGGCACGGTGGCGAGGCAGAGGGCGTTGAGCCAGTCGGTGGCGATCATCAGGGTGCGGCGGTCCACGCGGTCCGCGACGGCGCCCGCGATCAGGCCGAAGGCCAGGTAGGGCAGCGTTCCGGCGGCCGCGACCAGGGAGACCAGCAGCGGCGACCCGCTCTCCTGGAAGACCAGGACGGGGAGCGCCACGGTGGTGATGGCGGACCCGAGGCCGGAAACGGCGCGGGAGAGCCAGAAGTTGCGGAACCCCTCGATGCGGCGGAGGGGGATCGCCTGCGCGGTTGACATCTCGTGATCGGTTTCCGTTCCTTCGGTGGCGGTGGCGGTGGCGGTGGCGGTGGCGGTGGCGGTGGCGGTGGCGGTGGCGGTGGCGGTGACGGTGACGGTGGCGGTGGCGGTGGCGGTGACGGTGAGTGGTGCTGGTGGCGGCGTGGTGCGGCCCGGGCGGCGGGTGATCTCCTCGCGCCGGACCTGGATCTGACGGTTCGACAGTCCACGCCGGGCGTCGTCGGTCCGGTGTGCCGCGATGCCGCCTCGGTGGGGCGGGCGGCCGAGAAAAACGGTCGACACCCGGAACCGGGCCGGTGGCCGGGCGGGTGTCGACCGGAGCCGAGGGGGGTCTTCGCGGGGCCCGGGAGGGCGGGTCGTGCGGGCCGGGCCGTTCGTTGTCGGCGGACGCGGGGGGTGCCGGCACTCGGGCGGGCCGACGGTGACGTCTCCACAGCGCGGTGTCTCGGGCGGCCGGTTCGGAAATCACGAAACATTCGGCACTGTAACAGTTCGTTGCGCTCATGACACCCGGGTGCGGCCCGTCGCGGATCTCCACGCGGCGCGGGCCGCGGGAGAGTGCGGCGAGCTCCGGAGCGGCCGGGGGACGGGACGTCGCGCAGTGGCGTGAGTCACGCTGGAGCCGGGCGATTTCGGCTGTTCTGTCTGGATGTTGCCCGTTGATTGGTGGGATTGCTCCGGGCCGGAGGTCGGTGATCGTGTCGGGCCTAAATATGATCGGAAGCCACGATCGTCGGTTAGTGGTGACGGTCGTATGTGCAACCTGGGAACGGTCCGGACCGTCTCTCTGTGTGCGGTGCGCCGGATCGTCAGGGGCGTCGCTTCCGTCGGTGAAAGGTACGCGCATGTCAGGTCGGAGGGGCGAGAGCCCGGCTCGGGGAGAAGGCGTGCCCGCGACGGAAGACGCCGCGGGATCCGTGCCCTCCCCGCGTGCCGGCGGCCGGGCGGAGGCCCGTCGCGCCGCCCAGGGCAAGGGCGGACGCGGCGGTGGCGGCGGCGGGAAAGCGGAGGCCGCGTCGGCGGGTGGTGGCCGGGCCGCCGCCCGCAAGAGTGCCAAGCCCAAGAAGAACGTGAAGAAGATCGTCGCCTGGTCGACGGCGGGCGTGCTGGTGGTCATCGCCGGCGTCGGCGGCGCGATCTACCTCAAGCTGAACGCCAACATCAAGTCCTTCGACGGCGACGCGATAGCCCGCAACCGTCCCCCGGAGGCGAAGGCCGACGCGGACGGCAACAAGCCGGTCAACATCCTGCTGATCGGTTCGGACAGCCGCGGCAAGAACAACGCGGACCTCGGCGGCGGCGAGGACGGCGGCGCCCGTTCGGACACCACGATCCTGTTGCACGTCTACGCCGATCACAAGCACGCCGTGGGGATCTCGATACCGCGCAACGCCAAGGTCGAGCTGCCGTCCTGCAAGCTGCCCAACGGCAAGTGGACCAAGGGCGGCAACACCGACCTGTTCAACGCCGCGTTCTCGATGGGCGGCAGCGACGACGGCAACCCGGCCTGCACCCAGAACACGGTGGAGAAGCTCACCGGCATCCGCGTCGACCACACCCTCGTGGTCGACTTCAACGGCTTCGCCTCGATGACCTCGGCCGTCAACGGCGTGGACATCTGTCTGCCGAAGCCGATCTACGAGGGTGACATCAACCCCAAGCTGAAGAAGAAGGGCGACCTCGTCCTTCCGCAGGGCAAGCAGACCGTGGAGGGCCAGAAGGCGCTCGACTACGTCCGGCTGCGGCACGGCATCGGCGACGGCTCGGACATCGGCCGGATGAAGCGCCAGCAGGCGTTCCTCGGATCGCTCGCCAGCAAGATCAAGAAGGACGGGATGAACCCCACCACCCTTCTGCCGCTGGCCGACGCCGCGACCAAGTCCCTGGTCGTCGACCCCGGCCTGGACTCCGCCGACAAGCTGCTCTCCTTCGGCCTGTCGCTGAAGAACATCGACATGCACGACCTCAAGTTCGTGACGGTTCCGTGGCGTTACCGCACCCAGGACCAGGACCTCGACCTGGTCCAGGCGGACGCCAACAAGCTCTGGGAGACCCTCAAGGCCGACCAGACCATCGACGGCCAGAACGCCACCGGCCAGCAGCCGGACGCCCCGGCCGACGGCACCAGCCCGGCCCCGCAGCAGCCCGCACCGCCCACCACCCCGGCCGCCCCGGCCGCGGACACCGCCAACTCGGCGATCAGGGTGGCGGTCTACAACGGAACGAGCGTCAACGGCCTGGCCGGCAAGGCGACCGAGCAGTTGAAGGGCGCCAAGTTCGCCGCCAGCACGGCGGGCCAGGCGGCGAGCACCAAGTACAGGACCACCACGATCGAGTACGGATCCGGGCAGAAGGCGAACGCCGAGAAGGTCGCCGCGCTGTTCCCGGGCGCCGGCCTGGAGCCCAGCAGCGCCCGGGGCATCTCGGTGATCGCCGGCCAGGATTTCGCCGCCGCGATGGGGATGGCCACCGGTGCCCCGGCCGGCGGCGGCGCGACGGCCGCCACCCCGGGCGTCCCGGCGCCCCCGCAGCCGCTGCCGACCACCATCACCAACGACGCTCGTTCCGCGGACGACGACATCTGCGCGAACACCAGCTACGGCAGCGGCGGCTGACCGCACCCACCGGATACCACGGGGACGACCCCCGGGCCGGCGTCCTCCGGGGCGCGCGGGCCCGGGGGTCGTGCCATGGTGGGCCTGGGGCCGTACGTCCCGGGGCCGAACGCCCCCGGGCGGGGATCCAGCGGTCACCGCGAAAGGCGGACCCATGCCCGAGATCGCCCTCCAGTTCGACATCGCCGCGCCCCGGGCCGTGGTGCTCGCCGCGCTCACCACGCACGACGGGCTGACCTCCTGGTGGACCACCGGCGTGGACCGGGACGGCGACGTCCTGCTGTTCGACTTCCCCGACGTCCCCGAGCCGTTCCGGCTGCGGGTGGAGCGGACCGACCCGGACCGGGTGGTGTGGACCAACGCCGGGTCCTTCCCGCCGCACTGGGCCGGCACCTGGATCAGCTGGGAACTGGCCGAGCTGCCCGCGGCCCCCGGCGTCCCCGCGGCCCCCGACCGGTCGGCGGCCCCCGAGGCCCCCGCCGCCCCGGACCGGCCCGCCGCGTCCGGGCGCACCCGGCTGCTGTTCCGGCACGGCGGCTGGCAGCCGGGCAGCGAGGAGGGCGTCCCGGCGGTGGCCGGCACCTGGGCCGAACTGCTGGTCCGGCTCAAGGACTACGCGCAGAGCGGCAAGGTGCAGCCCTACTTCGTCACCGCGCACCGCCACGACGCCCCGTGAGCACTCCGTGAGCACCCCGTGGGCGCCCGGTGACGGCCCGGCGGCCGGTCGCCCGCCAGGGCGCCGTCCGGTGGCGGGATCGCGGCGGCGGGCCGATGGTGGCGGTGTACCGCCGTCGTCCGGGCCGGGCCGAACCCCCACCCGGCCCGGCCCGGACGACGGCCCGACCGTCCCGACCACCACAGCCGGCCACCACCGCCTCCGGGAGGCCCAGCAATGCCCGTAGTCACCGATCCGTACATGCCCGGCACCCCGTGCTGGGTCGACCTGATGGCGAGCGACCAGCAGGCCGCGCTCGACTTCTACCGCGACCTGTTCGGCTGGCAGGGCGAGGTCGGCCCGGCCGAATTCGGCGGCTACGCCGTGTGCCTGCTCAACGGCCGGCCGGTCGCCGGGATCATGGCGCAGATGGCGCCCGAGGGCCAGCCGGTGCCGCCCGTCGCCTGGACCACCTACCTCGCCTCGGACGACGCCGACGCGGCCCGGACCTCCATCACGGAGGCCGGCGGCACCGTCCTGTACGACCCGATGGACGTCGGCACGATCGGGCGGATGCTGGTCGCCGCCGACCCGACCGGCGCGGTGTTCGGGGTCTGGCAGGCGATGGACTTCATCGGCGCCGGCGTGGTCAACGAGCCCGGCGCGCTGGTCTGGAACGAGCTCAACACCGCCGACACCGGGACGGCCGGCAGCTTCTACCAGCCGGCCCTCGGGCTGCGCCCGGCCACCATCCAGGGCATGGACGGCTACTTCTCGCTCAACGTCGGCGACCGCACGGTGGGCGGCATGCAGGCGATGCCCGGCTACCTGGCGCCCGGCACGCCCTCGCACTGGATGACCTACTTCTCGGTGGACAGCGCCGACTCCACGGTGGACGCCCTGGTCAAGGCAGGCGGCTCGGTGATCCAGCCGGCCTTCGACATGCAGTCCGGCCGGATGGCGGTGGTCCAGGACCCGCAGGGCGCGGTCTTCGCGGTCGTCGAGTCGCCCGAGGCGCAGATGCCCGACTCGCCGTAACCTCGTCCGGTCCCGTCCGGTCCCGTCCCGTCCGGTCCCGTTCCGGCGGCCCGGCCGGGCCGCCGGAAGCCGCCCTTCCCGCGACGCGCCGCCGGGAAATGGGCGGCTTCCCCTCGATCCCGGGTAAGACTGCACCCATGCTGGGGCTACCGGACGACATCCGTGCTTTCCTCTTCGACCTCGACGGGGTGCTCACCCAGACCGCGAAGGTGCACGCCGCGGCCTGGAAGGACACCTTCGACGCCTTCCTGCGCGCCGAAGCCGCCCGCACCGGCGGGCAGTTCGTCCCCTTCGACGCCGTCACCGACTACGACACCTACGTGGACGGCCGCCCGCGCCTGGACGGCACCCGCGCGTTCCTGCTCGGCCGGGGCATCGAACTGCCCGAGGGCACCCCGGAGGACCCGCCCAACTCCCGTACCGTGCAAGGGGTCAGCCGGGCCAAGAACGACACCGTGCTGCGGTTGATCCGGGAGCGGGGCGTCCAGCCGTACCAGGGCTCGGTGGACTACGTGCACCGGCTGCGCGCGGCCGGGCTGCCCAGCGCCGTGGTCTCCTCCAGCGCCAACTGCCGCGACGTGCTGCGGGCGGCCGGGATCGAGGAGCTGTTCGAGGTGATCGTGGACGGCAACGTCGCCAAGGCTGAGGGCCTGCCCGGCAAGCCCGCCCCCGACACCTACCTGTACGCCGCCCGCGCCCTCGGCGTCGAACCCGCCCGCGCCGCGGTCTTCGAGGACGCGCTCGCCGGGGTCGCCTCCGGCCGGGCCGGCGGCTTCGGCGCGGTGGTCGGGGTGGACCGCACCGGCCAGGCCGCCGAACTGCGCCGGGACGGCGCGACCGTGGTCGTCCAGGACCTCTCCGAGCTCCTGGGGGAGGGGGGCGCGTGAGCGAGCGCGGCGAGCGAATCATCGAGAGGCGCGTGTGGGCGAACGCCCCTGCCGAGCGCGGCGAGGGGGGCGCATGAGTCCCGGGGACAACTTCGCGATCGACCCCTGGCAGATCACCGAACAGGGCCTCGACCTGGGCTCGTTGGCCCGCGCCGAGTCCGTCTTCGCGCTGTCCAACGGGCACATCGGCCTGCGCGCCAACCTGGACGAGGGCGAGCCGCACGGCCTGCCCGGCACGTATCTCAACGGTGTCTTCGAGCTGCGCCCGCTGCCGTACGGCGAGGGCGGCTACGGCTACCCGGAGTCCAGCCAGAGCGTCATCAACGTGACCAACGGCAAGATCATCCGGCTGCTGGTGGACGACGAGCCCTTCGATCTGCGCTACGGCGAACTCGTCAGCCACAAGCGCTGGTTGGACTTCCGCGAGGGCCTGCTGCACCGCGAGGCCGAGTGGACCTCCCCGGCCGGGCGGACGATCAGGGTGCGCTCCTCCCGGCTGGTCTCGCTCACCCAGCGCGCGATCGCCGCCGTCGAGTACAGCGTCGAGGCGGTGGACGGCCCGGTGCGGATCGTGCTCCAGTCCGAGCTGGTCGCCAACGAGCAGCTGCCCGGCGGCCCCGAGGGCGACCCGCGGGCCGCCGCCGTGATGGAGGCGCCGTTGCAGCCCGAGGCGCACCACGCCAGCGCCACCAAGGCCGTCCTGGTGCACCGCACCCGCTACAGCGGCATCCGGGTCGCGGCCGGGATGGACCACATCATCGAGGGCCCGGAGAAGTCCGACACCGTCGCCGAGTCCGAGGCCGACCACTGCCGGATCAGCGCCACCACCGTGCTCAAGGCCGGCCAGCGGCTGCGGCTGACCAAGTTCATCGCCTACGGCTGGTCCGGCACCCGCTCGCTGCCCGCCGTCCGGGACCAGGTGGAGGCCGCGCTGACCGCCGCCCGCTACACCGGCTGGGACGGGCTGGTCGCCGAACAGGCCGCGTTCCTCAGGGAGTTCTGGGAGACCAGCGACATCGCGATCGAGGGCGACGTCGAGCTCCAGCAGGCCGTCCGGTTCGCCGTCTTCCACGTCCTGCAGGCGGGCGCCCGCAGCGAGGAGCGGGCCATCCCCGCCAAGGGCCTGACCGGGCCCGGCTACGACGGGCACAGCTTCTGGGACACCGAGACCTTCGTCCTGCCGGTGCTCACCTACTGCCTGCCCGCCGCCGTCAACCAGGCCCTGCGCTGGCGGCACACCACCCTGCCGCTGGCCCGCGAGCGGGCCGTCCAACTCGGCCTGTCCGGCGCGGTGTTCCCGTGGCGGACGATCCGCGGCGAGGAGTGCTCCGGGTACTGGCCGGCCGGCACCGCGGCCTTCCACATCGGCGCCGACATCGCCGCCGCCGTCGCCCGCTACGTCCGGGCCACCGGCGACGCCGAGTTCGAGCGCGAGTACGGGCTCGAACTGCTCGTCGAGACCGCCCGGATGTGGCGCTCGCTCGGCCACCACGACGTGTCCGGGAGGTTCCGCATCGAGGGCGTCACCGGCCCCGACGAGTACAGCGCCGTCGCGGACAACAACGTCTTCACCAACCTGATGGCGCAGAGCAACCTGCGGGCCGCCGCCGAGGCCGCCGTCCGCCACCCGCACGAGGCCTCGCTGCTCGGCGTGGACACCGAGGAGACCGCCGCCTGGCGCGACGCGGCCGCCGCGATGTACATCCCGTACGACGAGGACCTCGGCGTCCACCCGCAGGCCGACGGCTTCACCCACCACCAGGTCTGGGACTTCGAGCGGACCCCGCCGGAGAAGTACCCGCTGCTGCTGCACTTCCCGTACTTCGACCTGTACCGCAAGCAGGTGGTCAAGCAGGCCGACCTGGTGCTCGCCATGCAGGTCCGCGGCGACGCCTTCACCGACGAGCAGAAGGCCCGCAACTTCGCCTACTACGAGCGGCTGACCGTCCGGGACTCCTCGCTCTCCGCCTGCACCCAGGCGGTCATCGCCGCCGAGGTCGGCCAGCTCGACCTCGCCTACGACTACACGGCCGAGGCGGCGCTGATGGACCTGCACGACCTCGGCGGCAACACCCGGGACGGCCTGCACATGGCCTCGCTCGCCGGGGCCTGCATCGCCCTGGTGGCCGGCTTCGGCGGGCTGCGCGACCACAGCGAGACGCTCTCGTTCCGGCCGCGGCTGCCGTCCGGGCTGATGCGGCTGAGCTTCTCGCTGCTGGTGCGCGGGCACCTGCTCGGCGTCGAGATCACCCATGAGCGCACGACGTACACGCTGCGCCGCGGCGAGGTCCTCCACCTGCGGCACGACGGCGAGGCGGTGCAGGTCGAGTCCGGTTCCCCGGTCACCCTGGCGACCACCGTCCCGCCCGCGCAGGAGCGGGTCGCCCAGCCCCCGGGCCGCGAACCCGGCCGCCGCCAGCCCCAGGCCGGCCTCGCGGCCGGCAAGCTCGGTCAGCAGGACCACCTGGCGGCCGAGTAGCCCGTACCCGCTCACTCCTTCGGCCCGCCCCGGCTGCGCCCGCCACCTCCCCGGCGGAGGGTGCAGGTGTCCCGTGGCGACCGAAGGAGCACAGCCGTGGTGAGCGTGGCCGAACAGATGGTGGAAGTGCTCCGGCAGGCCGGGGTGGAGCGGGTCTACGGCGTCGTCGGCGACAGCCTCAACCCCGTCGTGGACGCGATCCGCCGGGCCGACGGCATCAGCTGGGTGCACGTGCGCAACGAGGAGGCCGGCGCCTTCGCGGCCGCCGCCGAGGCCGAACTCTCCGGCCGGCTCGCGGTCTGCGCCGGGTCCTGCGGCCCCGGCAACACCCACCTGATCCAGGGCCTGTACGACGCCCAGCGCAGCGGCCTGCCCGTGCTCGCGCTCGCCTCCCACATCCCGTCCGGGCAGATCGGCACCGGCTTCTTCCAGGAGACCCATCCCGAGCGGGTGTTCACCGACTGCAGCAACTGGTGCGAGATGCTCTCCACCCCCGCCCAGCTGCCCCGCCTGCTGCGGGTCGCCGTCCAGCACGCGCTCGGCTCGCACGGCGTCTCGGTGCTCGCCTTCCCCGGGGACGTCGCCGCGCTGACCGCTGCCGCACCCACCGGCACCGGCCACTTCCTCACCGAGGAGGCCGTCGCCGCGCCGCCCTGGTCCCAGGTGCAGGAGCTGGCCCGGCTGCTCAACGCGGCCCGCAAGGTGGTCCTGTTCTGCGGCGCCGGGGTGCGTGCGGCGCACGCCGAGGTGATGGCGGCCGCGCAGGCCCTGAACGCGCCGATCGGCCACTCCCTGCGCGGCAAGGAGTGGATCCAGTTCGACAACCCGTATGACGTCGGCATGAGCGGACTGCTCGGCTACGGCGCCTGCCACGAGGCGCTGCACTCCGCCGACCTGGTGCTGCTGCTCGGCACCGACTTCCCGTACGACTCCTTCCTGCCGCAGGCGCACACCGTCCAGGTCGACCACGACGCCACCCGGCTCGGCCGCCGCACCCCGCTCGACCTGGCCGTCCACGGCGACGTGGCCGCCACCCTGCGGGCCGTGCTGCCGCTGCTGGACGCCACGCGGGACCGCGCCTTCCTGGACGGGATGCTGCGCAAGCACTGCCGGGCGCTGGAGGACGTGATCGGCGCGTACACCCGGGACATCGAGAAGCACCTGCCGATCCACCCCGAGTACGTCGCCTCGGTGCTGGACGAGGTGGCCGCCGAGGACGCGGTGTTCACCGTGGACACCGGCATGAACAACGTCTGGGCCGCCCGCTACCTCCGGCCCAACGGCCGCCGCCGGGTGATCGGCTCCTTCCTGCACGGCTCGATGGCCAACGCCCTCCCGCACGCGATCGGCGCCCAGCTCGCCTGCCCGGGGCGGCAGGTGGTCGCGATGGCGGGCGACGGCGGGATCGGCATGCTGCTCGGCGAGCTGCTCACGGTGGCCAAGCACCGGCTGCCGGTGAAGACGGTGGTCTTCAACAACGGCGCACTGGGCATGATCAAGCTGGAGATGCTGGTCTCCGGCTACCCGGAGTCCGAGATCGACAACGGGAACGTGGACTACGCCGGGATCGCCCGGGCGATGGGCATCCAGGCCAAGCGGGTCACCGAGCCGGCCCGGGTCCGGGAGGTGCTGGCGGAGGCGCTGGAGCGGCCGGGTCCGGCCCTGGTGGACGTGGTCACCGACCCCAACGCGCTGTCCATCCCGCCGCACGTCACCGCCGCCCAGCTGAAGGGCTTCGCCCTGGCGGCGGGCCGGACGGTGCTCTCGGGCGGCGTCGGGCGCATGATCGACCTGGCCCGGAGCAATCTGCGGAACATCCCGCGGCCGTGAGCGCGGGGACGCGGCCCCCTTTCGGGCTCTTGCCTCTGAGGCAAATTTCTTGCCCCTGCGGCATGCCGGGTGTCCACTGGACACATGACCAGCAGCTCCACCGGTGCCGCCACGACCGGCGAACAGCTCGACGACCAGGAGGTCGCCGGCCTCGCCGCCCGCCTCCGTGAGCACCGGCTCAGCAGTCGCCTCACGCTGGAGGTGGCCGCCGGACGGGTCGGACTCTCCCCAGCCTATCTGTCCCGGCTGGAGACCGGCCGACGGCAGCCCTCGCTGCCCGTCCTGCTCGGCCTCGCCCGCGCGTACGGGACCTCGGTCTCCGGCCTGCTCGGCGAGACCCTCGCCGAGCCGGACCCGATCGTCCGCGGCGGCGCCATCGAGCCCGGCCGGGCCGGCGGCTGGGGCTACCGGCGGGCCGGCGCCCCCGGCCGCGCCATGCAGGCCCTTCGGGTGCACGTCCCGCCGGGCGTGCAGGACTCGGTGGTCCGGGTCCACCCGGGCGAGGAGTGGCTGTACGTCCTGAAGGGCGCGCTCCGGGTCACCCTCGGCGACCGCGTCCATCAACTCGGGGTGGGCGACTCCGCCCACTATGACTCGCTCACGCCGCACTGCATCGCCGCGGAGTCGGACAGCGGCGTCGAACTGCTCTTCGTCCACACCCTGCTGCAGAGCCCCGGCGGCGAACTCTGCCTCGGCGGCGGCCCCGCCGCCGTTCACTGACCAGCCGTCAGAACACCCCGGAGGAGATCACCATGGCCGATCCCACCACCACCGCCACCCCGGCCGCCGGCGCCGACACCGCAGCGGGTCCGAAGACCATGGACGCCGGCAAGTGGGCCAACAAGCGCGTCTACCACCGCCTGGTGATCTACACGGCCGGCATCCACATCTTCGCCGGCTTCATCATCCTCCTGTTCGAACTGGGCAGCCGCAACAAGTAGTTCGAACCCCTGACCGTCCGCCCGCCCCCCACCCCCGAGGGAGGCGGGCGGACCACCTCCCCGAACCGGCCCCGCCGGCCGACCCCGGCGGCGGGGCCCCGGCTTCACCGGCCCGGCCCGGCCCGGCCCGCCCTGCCCGCCCCGCTCACGCCCCGCGCAGCAGCTCGCACAGGGCCCGGACGGCCCCGGCGAAGGCGTGCTCCGGCGGGGTGGCGTAGCCGATGACCAGGGCGGGCGGGGCTTCGGCGGTGGCCGGGGTGACGCGGTGCCGGGCGAGGCCGCCGAGGGAGAGACCGGCCTGCTGGGCACGGGCGACGAGTTCGGCTTCCGGGGTGGAACCGGGCGGCAGCTGGAGCACGGCGTGCAGGCCGGCCGCGATGCCGGTGACCCGGACGTGCGGGGCGTGTTCGGCGAGCGCCGAGACCAGGTGGTCGCGCCGGCGCCGGTAGTGCAGGCGGCAGCGCCGCACGTGGCGGTCGTAGGTGCCGGAGGTGATCAGTTCCGCCAGCGTCAGCTGGTCCAGCACCGGGGACATCGTGTCGGCCAGCGCCTTGAGCCGGGCGACCGGCTCGACCAGCGCGTCCGGCAGGGCCAGCCAGGCCAGCCGCAGGCCCGGTGCGAGGCTCTTGGCGGCCGTTCCGGCGTACACCACCCGCTCCGGGTCCAGCGCCTGCATGGCGCCGAGCGGCTGCCGGTCGTAGCGGAACTCGCCGTCGTAGTCGTCCTCGACGATGTACCGGTCGTGCTCCCGCGCCCACCGCACCGCCTCCGCCCGCCGGTCGGCGGAGAGCGCCGCGCCGGTGGGGTACTGGTGGGCCGGGGTGAGCAGGACGGCGCCCGCCCGGCTGTCGAGCCGGTCGACCAGGGCGCCGTCCGCGTCCAGCGGCACCGGGGCGGTGGCGAGCCCGGCGGCCCGGGCGACCGCGTGCTGCGGCGGCAGCCCGTACTCCTCGACGGCCAGAGCGCGGGCGCCGCGTTCCCGCAGGGCGGCGCAGAGCAGGCCGAGGCCCTGGGTGACGCCGGTGCAGACGAGCAGGTGGTCGGGGTCGGTGCGGACGCCGCGGACCCGGGCCAGGTAGTGGGTGAGCGCCTGCCGCAGTTCGATCCGGCCGAGTGGGCTGCCGTAGTCGAGGGCCTCGTGCGGTGCGGTGGCGAGGGCGCGGCGGGCGGCGGCGAGCCAGGCGGTGCGGGGGAAGAGCGAGAGGTCGGGCCGTCCGGACATCAGGTCGTACCGGGCGGTCGGGCGCCTCGGCGACGGTCGGGGGGCCGGCCGCCGGCCCTGGGGTGGTTCCGGCGCGGCCCGTCGGGCGACGGTGGTTCCGGAGCCCTGCCGGGAGCTGAGCCAGCCTTCCGCGGTGAGCTGGCCGTACGCCTCGACCACGGTGTTGCGGGCGATCCCGAGGTCCTCGCCGAGCGCCCGGGAGGACGGCAGCCGGGTGCCGGGGCCGAGCCGCCCGTCCTGGACGGCCTCGCGCAGCGCGTCCTCCAGGGCGGCCCGCAGTCCGGCGCCGGCGGCCCGCCGCTCGGTGAGGTCCAGGTGCAGGTCGCCGCCGAAGGTGGTCCAGGAGGTGGTCCGGGAGGTGCTCACAACCCCCATTCTCGCGTGGCGGGGCGGCGGGATGCCGGACGTCGTCGGGGACGGCCTTGCCCGAGCGGTCGGCGATCCGGGTGGTGGTCATGGTGTCCTCCCGGTCGGTTAGCGTCCGTCACTGGACCGACGGATCCCGACGCGAGGATGTGACAGGGTGAGCGAGGAAATCCCCCCGGCCGAGTCGACCGAGCCGGCCGAGCCGGCCGAGCCGGCCGAACCGGCCAAGCCTGCCGAACCCGCCGAACTGGCCGAACTGGCCCGGCGTTTCGAGGCGGAGCGCCCCCAACTGCGGGCGGTGGCCTACCGGATGCTCGGGTCGATCGCCGAGGCCGAGGACGCCGTCCAGGAGGCCTGGCTGAAGCTGGGCCGCAGTGACGCGGGCGGGGTGCGCAACCTCGGGGCCTGGCTCACCACGGTCGTCGGCCGGGTCTGCCTGGACCAGTTGCGCTCCCGCGCCTCCCGCCGGGAGGACCCGATGCCCGAGCAGGAGGACCGGGTGCGGCTGCCGGACCCGGTGGTCAGCGGGCTGTCGGCGCTGGACCCGGTGCACGAGGTCCTGGTCGCGGACTCGGTCGGGATCGCGCTGATGGTGGTGCTGGAGACGCTCTCCCCGGCGGAGCGGGTGGCCTTCGTGCTGCACGACATGTTCGAGGTGCCCTTCGACGGGATCGCCGAGGTGCTGGGCCGCACCTCCGCCTCCACCCGGCAGCTGGCCAGCCGCGCCCGCCGCCGGGTCCAGGGCGCCACCCCGGCCGCGGACTCCGACAACGCCCGCAAGCGCACGGTGGTGGAGGCCTTCCTGAGCGCCGCCCGGGGCGGCGACTTCGGCGCCCTGCTGACCGTGCTCGACCCGGACGTGGTGGCCCGGTCGGACGGCGGCACGCTGGTCCCGAGCGCGCTGCGCCGCGGTGCGGCGGACGTCGCCTCGCAGGCGATCACGTTCGCCCGCTTCGCCGCCGAGGGCCGGATCGTCCTGGTCAACGGCTCGCCCGGGGTGGTGTCCTTCGCCGAGGGCCGTCCGCTGTCGGTCATGTCGTTCACCGTCCACGGGGGCCGCGTCACCGCGATGGACATCCTCACCGATCCCGTCCGCCTGGCCGCCCTGGGCCTCACGGCGTGACCGGTCGGGCCGCCCGGCCGGCTGCCGGGCGGCCCGGGCCGGGGATCAGGCCAGCCCGCCCGCGGCCCGGAGGTTCTGTCCGGTGAGCCAGCGCCCTTCGGGCCCGGCCAGGAAGGCGACGACGTCGGCGATGTCCTCGGGCCGGCCGAGGCGGCGCAGCGGGGTGAGGCCGGCCACGCGGTCGAGGGCCTCGGGCGGGTTGGTGCCGCGCAGCAGGTCGGTGTCGGTGGCGCCGGGCGAGACGGTGTTGACGGTGATCCCGCGCGGACCCAGTTCGACGGCGGCCACGGCGGTGAGCTGCTCGACGGCGCCCTTGCTGGCGGCGTACGCGGCGATGCCGGGGACGGGTCGGACGGTGTTCACCGTCGAGATGTTGACGATCCGTCCGCCGTCGCGCATCCGGCGGGCGGCGTAGCGGACGGTGGTGAAGGCGGCGCGGGTGTTGACCGTGAACACGGCGTCGAGGTCCGCGTCGGCCAGCTCGGCCAGCGGGGTCGGGGTGAAGGAGCCGGCGGCGTTGTTCACCAGGACGTCCAGCCCGCCGAGCCGCTCCTCGGCCTCGGCCATCAGCCGCTCGGCGGCACCGGCCTCGCCGAGGTCGGCCCGCAGCGCCCAGGCACGGCCGCCCTCGGCCTCCACGGCACGGACCACCTCGGCGGCGGCCCGCTCGTCGTGGGCGTAGCCGAGGACGACCTGCGCGCCGTCGCGGGCCAGCCGCCGGACGACGGCCCGCCCGATGCCCCGCGAGCCGCCCGTGACGACCGCCGCCTTCCCCGTGAGCGGGGCCGGCCCGCCCTGTTCCTCAACCACGTTTCCTCCACGTCCTGTTCGCCGTCGTTTCCCGGGCCACTGTCGCACGCGCGCGCTAGGGTGCCGCCCATGGCGACCTTCGTACTGGTGGCGGGCGCCTGACTCGGGGCGTGGGCGTGGGCGTGGGACGAGGTGGCGGCGCAACTGCGCGAGGCCGGGCACGGGCCGATGTTCTCCCGGCCGGCCGAGCTCGCGCAGGCCCTGGCCGGGGCGGTCCGGGCGGCTCAGAGCGACAGGTAGACCGCGCTGCCGACGCCGGCCAGGAAGCAGTAGAGCGCGAACGGCGTCAGGCTGCGGGTCTCGAAGTACCTGGTGAGGAAGCGCACCGAGACGTAGCCGGCCACGAAGGCGGCGAGGCTGCCCGCGAGGACCGGGCCGAGCACGCCGGAGTTCTCCGGCTTGAACAGCTCCGGCACCTTCAGCACCGAGGCGGCCAGGATGACCGGGGTGGCGAGCAGGAAGGAGAACCGGGCCGCGTCCTCGTGGTGCAGTCCGCGCAGGATGCCGGCGCTCATGGTGACGCCGGAGCGGCTGATGCCGGGGAACAGCGCGAGGATCTGCGCGGCGCCGATCCAGGCGCCCTGCCCGTAGCCGAGCCGGGTCAGCCGGTGGTCGGAGGCGATCGCCGGGTCCACGCCCGGCTCGTCGGCGGCGGCGGTGATGCGTCCGGCCCGGCGGCGGCCGGTGCCGCCGCGCTTGAGCCGCTCGGCGCCGAGCAGCACGAGGCCGTTGAGGGCGAGGAAGACCGCGGCCGGGACGGGCTTGCCGAGCGCGTTGCGCAGGGCCTTCTCCAGCACCAGGCCGGCCACGCCGACCGGGATGGTGGAGAGGACGAGCAGCCAGGCGAGCCGCTCGTTGCGGGTCTGAACCCGGCGGTGCCGGATCGAGCCGAACAGCCCGTCGACCACCCGGACCCAGTCCTTGCGGAAGTAGACCACCAGCGCGAGCGCGGTGGCCAGGTGCAGGGCGACCAGGGCGGCGAGGTACGAGGAGCCCTCGGCGGTCATGTCGAGGTCGTGCTGGATCCTTCCGCCGACCAGGGCGGGCAGCAGGATGCTGTGGCCGAGGCTGGAGACCGGGAAGAGTTCCGTCACACCCTGGAGCAGGCCGACGCCTATCGCTTCCGGGTAGGTCAGGGTCGACATCGCGCACCTTCGCTCGGGGGTCGGTGGCCGCCCGGATCCGGGGCCGTCGCGAAGCTACTACGGGCATGTAGACGTTCGCCAACCCCGCCGTCGGAAGTTCACCGACCGTACGGCTGCGCGACACCGGGGCCGAAATGACCGATCAGCGCCGCCGCCACGGAGGCCAGGACGGTGGCGGACGGGACGGTCCGGTGCGCGGCGTCGCCGAACAGCACGAGGGCGGTCACCGCGGCCGGTGTGCCCGCCAGCGGCAGGGCGACGGTCAGCGCGGCGAGCAGGCGGGGGCGGGGGCGGGGCGCGGGGTCCGGGTGGGTCACGGCGGTCTCCTTCGGCTCGACCCGCGCCACGATTCCGCCTCCCGCAGCGTCAGGTGCAAGTCCTTTTCCGCCGCCGCCGACGTGGGGCCGGCTGCCGTCAGCCCGCCGTCAGGCCGCCACCACCCGCCGCCACCCCGGCCCGTCCGCGGCCACCGGCGCGGCCGCGAAGTCGTAGCGCAGCAGGTCCGGTCCGAGCGCGAGCAGCGAGATCGAGGAGGACCCCCAGATCCGTCCGTCGCCGAAGTCCCGCCGCTGGACCAGCGCGGCGTCCGCGTCCGGGGCGAGCCCGTCCCCGGCGACGATTGGCAGCCACCCGCCCCAGGCCGCCTCGGCCGGTCCGTCGGCGGTCGGCCCGGGCCGGGGCACGGCGGTGAAGCGGGACCGGAAGTGGGCGGCCCGCGCGGCCATCAGGGCGCGGATCCGCTCGGAGGCGGTCCGGCCGGCCGCCAGGCCCTCCAGCCCGTCGTTGAGCACCACGCTCAGGCCGGACGGCAGTTCGCGCTCCTCCAGCCGCCCGCCGGCCCAGCTGAACACCCGGGCGCCGTCGGCCCGGGCCAGGACGAGGTGGAACGGGTCGTACGGGGTGAGGTCGAGGTGGCCGATCCCGCCCTCCCGGAGGGCGGTGAGCGGCAGCCGGCCGCGGGTGCGCCGGGCGTCGGCGGGGGCGAGCGGGCCGAAGCCGTTCAGCAGGCAGGCGGCGGTGCGCCGGCCGGGGTCGAGGGCCAGCCAGGTGCCGCCGGCCGCGAGGTCCAGTCCGCCGAGCAGTTCCGGACGGTCCGGCCAGTGGTGGCCGGGCGGCAGCCAGGCGCGGCCCAGGTACTCGTCCCGGACGGACAGCAGCAGCACCGGGACGGCCGCTCCGGGCTCGATGCTGACGAACGCCGTGCACACGACCGTGCCCCCTGACCTCGACCTTCGGCGACCTCCTGCCGACGATCCCCTGCCAGCGATCCTCGCACGGTCGTTCGTACGCCGGAAGTGGCCGGGACGTGCCCGGGAAGTGGCCCAAGGAACGGGTGGCCGAACGCACCAGGACGCCAGGCCACCGCGCTCCTAGGCTGGCGGCCATGACGACGAACGAGACGACGGCCGCGACGACCGGCACGCACGGAGCCCCGGTGCCCGCCCCCGAGCAGCGCCTGCTGATGCACAAGCTCGCCCCCGCCTACTACCAGGCGATGATCGCCGTGGACCGGGCCTCCCGGGAGGGCCTCGACCCGGTGATCGCCGAGCTGGTCAAGGTGCACGCCTCGATGATCAACGGCTGCGCCTTCTGCATCGACATGCACTCCACCGACGCCCGCAAGCACGGTGAGCAGGACCACCGCCTGGTCTCCCTGCCGGCCTGGCGCGAGACCCCGTGGTTCACCGCCCGCGAGCGCGCCGCCCTGGCCCTCACCGAGTCGGTCACCCTGCTGACCCAGGGCCACGTGCCGGACGCCGTGTACGCGGAGGCCGCCGAGCGGTTCGACGAGACCGAGCTGGCCCAGCTGATCGCGCTGATCGCCACCATCAACGCCTGGAACCGGATCGGCGTGTCCACCCGCATGAGCCCGGCCGCCAAGTGAGTGCCGCGGACCCCGCCGTCCGGCGGGAGCGGGCCCGGCTGCTGCGCGAGCTGCACCGCCCGGGCGAGCCGCTGGTGCTGGCGAACGCCTGGGACGTGCCGAGCGCCCGGCTGGTGGCCGCCGCCGGGGCGCGGGCGGTGGCGACGGCCAGCGCGAGCGTGTCCTGGTCGCTGGGCAGCGCGGACGGCGGCGGCGCCGACCCCGAGCAGGTGCTGGCCCGGACCGCCCAGGTGGTCCGCGCGGTCGACCTGCCGGTCACCGCGGACCTGGAGGGCGGCTACGCGGACACCGCCGCCGGCGTCGGCGGGACGGTCGCCGCGCTGATCGCCACCGGCGCCGTCGGGGTGAACCTGGAGGACGAGGGCCGTCCCCCGGAGGAGGCCGCCGAGCGGATCGCGGCCGCCCGGGCCGCGGCGGACGCGGCCGGCGTGCCGCTCTTCGTCAACGCCCGCACCGATGTCTTCCTGCACGGGATCGGCGCCCCGGAGGGCCGGTTGGACGACGCGGTGCACCGGCTGCGGGCGTACGTCGCGGCGGGCGCGGACGGGGTGTTCGTCCCCGGGGTGGCCGACCCGGAGACCATCGCCGCCCTGGTCGCGGCCGTCCCGGCGCCGCTGAACGTGCTGGCCGGTCCCGGCTCCCCGGCGGTCGCCGAACTCGCGAAGCTCGGCGTGGCCCGGATCAGCCTGGGCCCGGGTCTGGCCGAGGTGGCGTACGCGGCGGTCCGCCGGGCCGCGCGGGAGGTGTACGGGAGCGGCACGTTCGGCGCGTTCGCCGAAGGGCTGAGCTACCCGGAGCTCAACCGGCTGTCCGCGGGCTGAGCGCCCCGCGGCCCGGGTGCCGCGCGTCGAGTGCCGTGGGCGGCCGACCGTTCGGGGGTCGGCCGGCCGCCCACGGGCCGGTCGCCGGGCGGGTGCGCCACCGGGCCGTCCGGTCACCCGACCACCCGGCCACCCGGCCACCCGGTCACCTGATCGCCGGATCAATCAGTTGAGGACGTGTCCGCTGAGCCCCGGGTGGTCCAGCTGGTTGGTCCCGATCGCCTCGATCTCGTTGGCCGGCTTGCCGACCAGCGGGAGCGTGCCCACGGTCCTCAGGGCGAGGTCGGCGGGAGAGACTTCGAGCCCGTCGGTGAGCCCGCCGGTGGCGTCCGGCGAGGAGGCGGTCTGGGTGGCGGCGCAGGCCGCCGGGGCGGCGAGGGCGAGGCCCGCCATGGTGAGGGCGGCCAGGGTGGCGAGTTTCTTCATGCCCTGGCGAACGACCCGGACCGCCCTCAGGTCACCGGCCGGCTCGGACCGTCACCCACAGGGTGCGCACGCTGTTGCTGACGAACGAGGCGATCGGCTCGTTCGTCCGCCCCTGCGCCGGGGCCAGCCCGGGGAAGCGGGTGAACAGGTGCCGCAGCGCCGTCTCGGCCTCCAGCCGGGCGAGCCCGGAGCCGAGGCAGAAGTGCGGGCCGTGGCCGAGCGACAGGTGCTTGGCGGGCTGCCGGGTGAGGTCGAAGCGGTCCGCGTCCGGATGGTGCCCGGAGTCCCGTCCGGCCGCCGCGTACGAGGCCAGCAGCGCCTCGCCGCGCCGGATCACCACGTCGCCGACCGCGATGTCCTCGGTCGCGTAGCGCAGCGGGAACTGCCCGACCGGGGAGTCGTAGCGCAGGGTCTCCTCGACCACCGCCGACCACGGCTGTTCCCCGTCCAGGACGAGCCGCAGCTGGTCCGGGTGCGCGAGCAGGGCGCGGACGGCGTTGGTGATCAGGTTGAGCGTGGTCTCGTGCCCGGCGACCAGCATCAGCAGCAGGGTGCCGACCAGCTCGGCCTCGCTGAGCCGCTGCCGGTCGAGGGGGTGGCCGGCCTCGCGGACGGCGATCAGGTCGCTGGTCAGGTCGTTGCCGGGCTCGGCCCGCTTGGCCGCCACCACCGAGGCCAGCAGCGCGTTCAGGCCCCGCTGCGCGGCCAGGGCCGCCGCCGGGGTGGCCGAGCTGGAGACCATGGTGTCGGAGAGCTCGTGCAGTTCGTCCTGCTGCTCCAGCGCGAGGCCGAGCAGTTCGCCGATCACCTGCATCGGCAGCGGGTAGGCGAAGTGCCGCCGCAGGTCGAACGGGCCCTCCAGCTTCGCGACCTCGTCGAGCAGTGCGATCGTCCGGGCCTCGACGGCGGGGGCCAGGTCGGCGATCCGGCGCGGGGTGAAGGCCTGCGAGACCAGCCCGCGCAGCCGCCGGTGGTCCTCGCCGTCGGCGGTGACCATGCCGGGGACGGCGATGAAGTTGAGCAGCGGCCAGCCCTCCGGCAGCCGTCCCTCCCGGAAGGTGTTCCAGAGCCGGGCGTCCTTGCCGACCCGGGGGTCGGCCAGCAGCGACTGGAGGGTGTCGTGGTGGGTTACCGCCCAGACCACCACCCCGCCAGGGAGTTCCACCAGGACCGCGGGGCCGGCCGCGCGGAGTCGGGCGTTCTCGCCGTGCTGGTCGCGGCCGAAGGGGTCGAGCCGGACGGGCTCGGCGCGGGTTCCGGCGTCGGTGGTGGTGTCCATGCGGGCCTCTCGGGGGCTGGCGGGCGGGGCGGGGTGAAGGCGCTGTAGAGCACCGGGAGGGCGGTCAGGGCCCGGGACCACGGGGACGGGCGCCAGGTCAGCTCTCCGGCCGGTACGGCCAGTTGGAGGTCGGGGAGGCGGTGCAGCAGGGTCTCGACGGCGGTCTCGACGATGATCCTGGCCGGGTGCTGGGCCGGGCAGACGTGCCGGCCCGCGCCCCACGCCAGGTGCGCCCGGTTGCCGCCGAGCGAGCCCTGGGCGGCGGCGGAGACGCCCTGCGCGGCCGGGTCGGCGTTGGCCGCGGCCAGGCCGAGGACGAGCATGTCGCCGGCGCTGATGTACTGGCCGCCGAGCACGGTGTCGCCGGTGGCCCAGCGGCCGGGGAAGTTCTGCGTCGGCGGGTCGCGCCAGAGCACCTCCTCCAGCGCGTCGGAGACGGTCAGCCGTCCGCCGGTGAGGGTGGCCCGGAAGCGCCGGTCGGTGAGCAGCAGCCGCAGCGTGTTGCCGGTCCAGTTGATCGAGGTCTCGTTGCCCGCGACCAGCAGCACCACCAGGTGGTGCACCGCCTCCTCGTCGGTCAGCCCGGCCGGGTGGGCGAGCAGCCAGGAGGTGAGGTCGGCGCTCGGGGCGGCCCGGCGGCGGCGCACCAGGTCGACGAGCATCGTCTGGAACTCCAGGCCGGCGCGCTGCGACTGCGCGCTGCTGTCCACGAAGTGGCTGATCAGCTCGACCACCCGGGGCCCGCTCTCCACCGGCAGCCCGACCAGCTGGGTGAAGACCAGCAGCGGCAGCCGGCGCGCGTACTGGGCGACCAGGTCGGCGGTGCCGTCCGGGCCCCAGCCGTCGATCAGCCCGTTGGCGGCGGCCTCGGTGGTGCCGCGCAGCTGGCGGTGGTCGATCTGGGCGAGGGTGTCCGAGACGGCGCAGCGCAGCCGCTGGTGCTCGGCGCCGTCCAGGTTGAGCAGGGTGGGCCGCCAGGAGGTCATCGGCAGCAGCCGGGAGTCGGCCGCCAGCCGGCCCTCGGCGGGCACCCGCCAGCGGCGCGAGTCCTTGGAGAACAGCGCCTCGTTGCGGGTGAGTTCGAGCAGCTCGGCGTAGCCGAGGACGAGCCAGGCCTCGACCCCGGGCTCCAGCTCGATGGGGGCGACCGGCCCGTAGCGCTCGCGCAGCCGGGCGTACAGGCCGTGCGGGTCCTCGGCGACGGCCGGGCCGTACAGCGGGGTCAGCGGGACGCCCACGGGCAGCCCGCCGGGCAGGCCGGTGCCGTGGGCGACCGGGCACCCGGCGGCGCCGGGGGGTTCGGGGGTGGTCATCCCTGGAGCTCCAGGATCGAGCTGCGGTGCAGGTGGTCGACGAAGTCGATCAGCAGGTCGTAGGACTGCCGGCGGTCGCGTGCGTCGCAGTGCAGGATCGGCACCTCCGGCAGCAGGTCCAGCGCCGAGCGCAGCTCCTCCTCCGGGTAACCCGGCGTGTCCGGGAAGGTGTTGACCGCGACCGCGAACGGGATGCGCTGCTCCTCCAGCCGGCCGAGCACGTCGAAGCTCTCGTCGGGGCGGCGCAGGTCGACCATGGCGATGGCGCCGAGCGCGCCGCGCGACAGGTCGTCCCAGAGCGGCCAGAACCGCTGCTGCCCGGGCGTGCCGAACAGATACAGCGCGAGCCGCGAGTTGAGCGTGATCCGGCCGAAGTCCAGCGCGACCGTGGTGGTGGTCTTGCCGGGGCGCCCGGTGAGGTCGTCGATGCCCGCGCTGGCGGCGGTCATGGTCTCCTCGGTGCGCAGCGGGGTGATCTCGCTCAGCGAGCCGACCAGGGTGGTCTTGCCCACCCCGAACGGACCGGTGACCAGGATCTTGACCGCGCCCTGCACCGAGGAGGGCAGGTACTGCGGTCCGTCGGCGGCACCGGCCGCGTCGGTTGCGTCCGGGGCGTCGGGGACGGCTTCAGCGGAGTTGGCGGAGGCCAACGAGCACCTCCTCCAGGAGGGTTGCGGGCAGGCGTTCGGCCTGCGGGACGGGCGGGAGCACCTGCACGGCGCCGAGGTCCCACAGGTCTCCGACCAGCACCTTGACGACGCCGAGCGGCAGCCCCAGGTGGGCCGCCACCTCGGCGATGGACAGCAGGCTGTGGCAGAGGTCGAGGATGCGCCGGTGCTCGCGGTTCAGCAGCGGGTGCTCGGGCAGGTCCGGCGGGTCGGGTAACGCGCTGACCAGGCTCTCCAGGGCCAGCTCGGCCCGGGTGGAGCGGCTGCGCCCACCGGTGATGACGTACGGCCGGACCGGGCCGCTCACCGGTGGCCCCCCGCCGCGTGGTCGACGCGCGGCGGGCTGGTGAGGTGGGTGCCGATCCGCTCGACCAGGACCTGCATCTGGTAGGCGACCAGGCCGGCGTCGACCGCCTCGCTCGTCACCACGGCCAGGTGCGCGCCGGCCCCGGCGGCGACGACGAAGAGGTAGCCGCCGCCGTACTCGATGATGATCTGGCGGGTGGCGCTGCCCGGCCCGCCGAAGCCCGTCGCGACGCCGCGGGCCAGCGACTGCAGTCCGGAGCAGGCGGCGGCGAGCCGTTCGGCGTCGTCGCGGGCGATGCCGGCGCTGCGGCCGATCTCCAGGCCGTCGTTGGAGACGACGACGGCGTGCTGGACCTGCGGGACGGCGATGATGTCGGCGAGCAGCCAGCCGAGATCAGGGGTGGTGGTCATGGAACTCTCCGGAGCGCTGGGGAAGTCGGGGGGAAGCGGGAAGGGAAGGGTCGGACTGGGCCTGGGCCCGGGCGGCGGTACGGCCGCTGGCGGTCCCGGCCTGGAACATCGCCATGAACGCCTGCGCGTCCCGGGCCGAGCGGTAGGGCGGCGCGGGCTGCGGTGGGGGAGCGGCGTGCTGGGCGGGGCGGCCCGTGCGGCCGCGCCGGTGGCTCCGGCGGGGCAGCGGGGGCGGGGTGTCGCCGGTGGCGGCGTGCCGGCCGGACGGCGGGGTCTCCAGCAGGGGGTGACCGACGGGGGAGGCCGGTCGGGGGCCGGGGTTGAACGCCCGGTCGTCCGGCCCGAGGCCGGGGACGGTGGGCGGCAGCGGCTCGGTGAGCAGCGCGTTGGGCAGCAGCAGGACCACGCGCACGCCGCCGTACGGCGAGGGCGCCGAGCTGAGCGTGACCCGGAAGCCGTACTGCTCGGCGAGCCGGCCGACCGCGGCCAGGCCCAGTTGCGGGACCTCGCCCAGCCGGGAGACCTCCAGGGTGCTGCCGCCGGCCAGCGCGGCCGCGGCCTTGACGACGGCCTGTTCCGGCATGCCGACGCCGCCGTCGTCGATCTCGATGACGGCGCCGTTGTGCACCGGCATCAGGGTGACGAACACCTGGGTGCTGGGCGGGGAGTAGCGGGTGGCGTTGTCCAGCAGTTCGGCGATCGCGTGGATCAGCGCCTCGGCGGCGGCGCCGACCACCGCGGTCTCGGTCCGGCTGCGCACCACCACGCGCTGGAACGGCAGGATGCGCGACTGGGCGCCGCGGACGACGTCCTCCAGGGGGACCGGTTCCGGCCAGTGCCGGCCGGCCCGCGCGCCGCACAGCACGGCCAGGGTCTGGGCCAGCCGGGCCTGTTGGGCGGCGGCGTGGTCGGCCTTGAGCAGGCCCTCCAGCAGGGCCGGGTCGTCGTGGGTGCGCTCCATCTCGTCCAGCAGCGCCTGTTGGTCGTGGGCCATCACCAGGATCCGGCGGGCGACGCTGAGGAAGGCCCGCTGGGTGGAGGCGGTGTGCTCCTGCTCCTGCTGGACGGCGGCGAGGTCCTCGCCGCGGCGGGAGAGTTCGGCGGCCAGTTGCTCCTGGAGGGCGGCGAGTTCGCCGTGCAGCCGGTCGGCGCGGCGGCGCTGGGTGACGGACACGGCGCGGTACCGCGCGGCGGCCACGAGGGCGAGGACGGCGAGTACGCCGGTTGCCGTTACGGACCACTGAGTCATCGTCACGCCGCGAATTCTAGGGTGATGATCCTACGAAGGTGTGAACGGATCTCGCCAAGTGACCGGATCTCGTCAATATCGAGTCAATTCGGCGCCAATCGGCACTCGTTCGACCCCGATCCCTGCGCCTGACGAGCCGGGGGAGCAACCTGACCGGCCCCGGTGGGAACGCCGGAACCGAGCCCGACGGCCGGATCGCGTTCCGCGATGTGTGGGGCCCGTGTGCACGGTGTTACGGAAGGGGCGTCGTCCGGTGCAGGAGCAGCAGCGCCACGTCGTCCGGCCGGGACCGCCGCTCGGTCACGTTCAGGGTGAGCAGATCGGCCAGCCGCTCCAGCGCCGGTGCCGGGCCGATCCGCCCCGGACCCGTCTGCCGCGCCCACAGTTCGAGCCCGCCGAGCATCCGCTGCACCGACTCGTCGTAGTCCTCCTCGCGGTCCTCGACCAGCCCGTCGGTGTACGCCAGCAGCGTCTCCCCGACCGCCAGCCGCTCCAGCGCCAGCGGGTACGGCTGCTCCGGATCCACCCCCAGCGGCGGCCCGCCCGGCAGCTCCAGCTCGACGGCCGCGGCGTCGGCGGTGATCCGCACCGGCGCCGGGTGCCCGGCCCGGGCGGCGGTCAGCGCGCCGTCGGCCGGATCCAGGGTCAGGTAGAGGCAGGTCGCGAACAGCTCGGTGTCCAGCTCGGCCAGCAGCCGGCTGGTGCGGGTCAGGGTGGCGGCCGGGTCGTGCCCGTCCGTCGCGTACGCCCGCAGCCCGCTGCGCAGTTGGCCCATCACCGCGGTGGCCTCGGCGTTGTGGCCCTGGACGTCGCCGATCACCAGCCCGATCCGGCCCTCCGGCAGCCGCAGCAGGTCGTACCAGTCGCCGCCGATCTGCATGCCCTCGGTGCTCGGCAGGTAGCGGGCGGCACTGGCGATCCCGGACAGCCGGGGCAGGGTGCGCGGGAGCATCGCCCGCTGCAGCTCGGAGGCCCGGTGGTGGTGGGTGTCGTACAGCCGGGCCCGCTCCAGGGACTGCGCCAGGATGCCGGCGAAGGCCGAGTACAGGGTCCGGTCCTCGCGGCTGAACACCCGCTCGGCGGCGAAGGTGATCAGGCAGGAGCCGACCTGCTGCCCGGAGGCGACCAGCGGCAGCACCGCCCAGGCGGCCGGGGCGAGCGGATCGCGCCGGGAACGGGCCGCCGAGGGTTCGCTGAACAGCGGGGCGGAGCGGGCCAGCGACCGCTGCATCACGCCCTCGGACAGGTCCGCCAGACGGGTGAGCTCGGTGCGGCGCGGGCCCCCGTACACGGTGTGCGAGACGGGCAGCAGCCGGCCCGCGTCCACCAGGTCCAGGACGATGCCGGCGGCGCCGAGCGCCGGACGGGCGACGTCGGTGACGGCCGTGGTGACGTCCCGGACGGTCACCGCCCGGGACAGCGCCCGGGTGAGCGTCAGCAGCAGTGCCGTCCGGGCGGCGGCCGGGGAGTTCCGCTCCTCGGCCGGCGGCTGCTCCCGGTACCCGGCCTCGGCCAGCAGCCCGGCGATCCGCACCGGCCGCCCGTGCACGTCCAGCATCACCTCGCCGGACTCCTCGACCCGGGCGGGCCGGCCGCCGGGCCTCAGCACCCGGTAGCCGATCCGGTAGCGGCCGCCGGTGGCCAGCGCCTCGGCGAGCGCGGCCTGCACGTCCGGCAGGTCCTCCGGGTGGACCAGCCGGTCCAGCTCGGGGGCGGCGCCGTCCGGGGCGGCCGGGCGGCCGGCCACCCGGAACGCCTCGGCGTCCCAGTAGCTCTCGCCGGTGACCAGGTCGCGCTCGAAGGCGCCGTGCCCGGCGGCCCGCACCGCCAGCGACAGCAGCGGGTGGGCCGGCCCGGCCGGGTGGCCGTCCGCCGCCCGCGGACCCTCGGGCAACCGGATGCCGTAGGGTGCGCGGGTGCCGTGCGGGAGATGGGCGTCGGCATGGTCCAGCAGGTGCGAGAGCCGGTGGGCGCAGGCCTCGGCGACGGTCTCCAGGACGTCCAGGTCACGGCGCGGGACGGTGCCCCGGTGGGCCAGCGCGAGGGCGAGCACCCCGATCGGCCGCTCGTCCACGACCATCGGCAGGGCGATCACGGCGACCATCCCGGTGCCCAGGCCGGCGTTCGCGTTCGGGTAGTCGACGCTGGTGTGCTCGGGGCTGAGCAGGTACGGGCGCCGCAGCCGCAGGGCCATCGCGGCGGGCAGCTCCCCGGCCGGATCGACCACGCCGTAGCGCTCGTGCGCCCAGTCCGGCAGCCCGTGCGAGGCGGTCAGCCGGAGCATCCCGGCGGAGTCCAGCAGGTACAGCGCGGACCCCTCGCCGGTGATCCAGCTCGGGCCCTCGGCCAGTACGGTGCCGAGCAACTCGGCGGCGCTGGTGCAGCCGAGCAGCAGGCGCACGCAGCGCATCGCACTGCGCGCGGTCGGACTGTCGGCGGGCTCCAGGGGCACTGACCCTTAATACCCCATTTCCCCAAGCGGTGAATGGTTCCTCAAGGGGTGAACGGGGACCGGGCCGTCGCACCGGCACCGGCGAGGTGGCCGTCCGCACCGGCGGTCGTCCGGGCGCGGCCCGGCGCGGGAAGTCGGCCCGGCCGACGTCCGGCGCGCGGGCGGTGCCGCCCTCCGGGTCCGTGCGGGCCGGCCTCCTACGCGGGCCAGGCGCGGAGGCCGGTGGTGAGGGTGGCGATGAGGCGGTCGTGGGTGGTGGCGAGGTCCTCGGCCAGCCGGAAGCCGCCGGCGGTGGTCAGGGAGGCGAAGCCGTGGGCGAGGGAACGGACGGTGCGGGCGGCGTGGATCGCCTCGGAGCCTTCGAGGCCGTACTCCCGCAGGACGGCGATGATCACGCCGACGAGCCGGGCGCCCGCGCGGGCCAGGTCGTCGTCGGGCTGCGGGGCCTGGGGGAGGGCGTTGTAGCGGTGCGGGTGCGCGGTGGCGTACGCGTGGTAGGCGCGCAGCACGGCGGCGACGGCGTCGTCCCCGCTGCGCCCGACGGCCGCCTCGGCCAGCCGGTCGGCCAGGTCCCCGGTGACCCGTACGGCGATCAGCAGCCGCAGTGCGGCGAGGCCGCCGCTGACGTGCTTGTACAGCGAGGGAGTGGCGACCCCGGCCCGGGCGGCGACGGAGGCCAGCGTGAGGGCCTCGGCGCCCTGCTCGTCGATGAGGGCGAGGGCGTGGTCGACGACCTGGTCGGGGGTCAGTCCTACGCGGGGCATGGGTTCGGGCTCTCCGTACGGATGACGTCGGGTGGATCGGGCGGGGTCGGGCAGGAGCGGGCGGTGGGGACGGGCGGGGCTCAGCCGAGCTCGGCGAGGAACGGCAGCAGGGCGTCGGCGGTGGCCGTCGGGTTGTCGGCCATCGGGTAGTGCCCGGACCCCTCGATCATCACCTTGCGCGCGCCGAGCGCGGCGGCCTGCCGGTCGGCGACGAGCTCCGGCTTCGGGAAGTCGGGGTCCTTGCTGCCCATGACCACCAGCGCCGGGCACCGCACCGCGGCCGTCCAGCCGACCGGCGCCGAGTCGCCGTGGACGTACCCGCGGGTGGCGGTCTTCCGCCCCGGGGTGCGCAGCGCGGCGACCAGTCCGTCCACGTACGCGTCGAAGTCGGCGGGCTTGGCGCCCGGGAAGGCCATCCGGCGCAGGTAGAAGCCCCAGGAGGCCGGCCAGTGGACGAGGGCGGCGCCCATCAGGCCCATGACGCCGCGCATCAGGGCGCCCGGCGGCGGGTTCTCGACGAAGGCGTTGAGCAGGACGATCCCGGCGACCCGCTCGGGCGCGTCCCCGGCGGCCCTGACGACGGTCGCCCCGGTGTAGGAGTTCCCGGCGAGGACGGCGCGCTCGATGCCGAGGTGGTCGAGCAGGGCGAGGACGTCGCCGGCGATGGCGGCCGGGCCGTAGTCGTCCCACTCGACGGAGGACTCGCCGAAGCCCCGCAGGTCCACGGTGACGACGCGGTGGCCGGCGGCGACGAGCAGCGGACGCAGGTGCCGGTAGGCGGCCCGGCTGTCGAGCATGCCCGGGAGCAGGACGACGGGGGTGCCGTCGCCCTGCCGGGTGTCGTCGAAGGCGATCCGGCCGCCGGGAACGGTCAGGTACTGGGTGCTCGGGGTGATGGTGCCGTTCATGGGGTCCTCCTCGGGCCGCCGGTGCGGGACATCGGCGCGCGGGCCGATAGCCATAAAGCTAAGGCTAATAGCCTTAGCCGTCAAGCGAACGGCCGGGTGAGGGGTGGAGCGGAAGGAGTGGAAGGGATGATCAGACTCCCTCCACCTTGAACGGGTCGTGCTCGCTGAGCAGCTTCTCCAGCCTGGCCTGGTCCACCCGGGTGACCATCTCGTTGGACTCCTGCCGGTCCCGGATCACCTTCGCCAGCGTGAACGCCGAGGTGACGGTGTAGAGGAGGCCGATCCCGAGGAAGGCCCTGGTCCATCCGCCGACCGGCAGATAGGCGATCCCGACGGCGAGGGCGACGCCCGACAGGGCGAAGGAGAGGACGGCCTGGATGTGGTACGCGGCCGTGGTGCGGGTCTGCATCGATGTGCTCATGGCGCCAGGATGTGGCCGCCCGGCCGGGGCGCACATGAGTAGGAGTACTCAGATGGGACCGTGCGCGAGGGGGGTGTTCGCCGGTGTCGTTCGTTGACGTCCGATCACTTTGCCCTAGGCTGCTCCGAACGGATGGCTTGGAATCAGAGCCTCCTAGGATTAACGTTTGATAACGCAGCGCGGTTGTCAACGCCGTACCCAGACGGCACCGTGCGCCGTCGCCTAATCCCGCCGACCCGCCTCCGGGCAGGTCAGGGAGCCGGGGAACCACGTTCCTTGGGGTGAATCGGCGGGGCCCCGGCCCAGCCGTAGGAGACCTTCCTGCTCCGAACCCGTCAGCTAACCCGGTAGGCGCGAAGGAAGGAAAGGAGCGCGCCTCCGTGGCGTCGACGCACACCCCGGCACACCCGGCCGGCTTCGCAGCCGGTACCCAGCTCCTCGACCACCCCGGCACGGACGGCCCCGAGGCCTTCGGCCCGGAGGACTTCCCCGCGGAGGTCGAGACCAACCGCCACCGGATGCCGCGTCAGACCCGCGGAGCCTCCCCACTGCTCGGCGTCACCGCCGTCGCCGCCACCCTGGGCGCCACCGGCTTCGCCTCGGCGACCCCGGCCGCCGCCCCCGCCGTCGAGGCCCCGGACGAGACCCCGGTCGCCCTCTCCGCCGACCCCGGACTCGCGCTCGCCGCCCGCATCCAGCACCAGGCCGACAGCCAGCGCACCGCCGCCGAGGAGACCGCCCGGCTCCAGGCCGCGCAGGAGGCGGAGGCCAAGGCCGTCGCCAAGGAGGCCGAGGCCAAGCGCGCCGCCGAGGAGGCCGAGCGGGTCAAGGCCGCCGCCCTCACCCTCCCGGTGAAGGACTACCGGCTCTCCGCCCACTACGGCCAGAGCGCCCGCTACTGGGCCAACCTGCACACCGGCCTGGACTTCGCCGCCGACACCGGCACCCCGGTCTACGCGCTCGGCCAGGGCACCATCACCTCGGCCGGCTGGGCCGGCTCGTACGGCTACCGGATCGTCGAGACCCTGCCCGACGGCACCGAGATCTGGTACTGCCACCTCTCCTCGATCACCAAGGGCTCCGGCAAGGTCGCCCCCGGCCAGCAGATCGGCAAGGTCGGCGCGACCGGCAACGTCACCGGGCCGCACCTGCACATGGAGGTCCGCCCCGGCGGCGGCGCCCCGGTCGACCCGGAGCCCTGGCTCCAGCAGCGCGGCCTCAACCCCTGACCCGCGCGAGAAACCCGGTGCACCCGCGAGAGGCCCGCGCACCCGCGCGAGAAACCCGACGCGCACGCGAGAAGGCCCCGGCCCGGAGCAGCGGCTCCGGGCCGGGGCCTTCGTGCGAGGTCTCACTCCTCGGCGGGCAGCTGCGCCAGGTACGCCTCGATCTCCTCCTGGCCCGGCTCCGGCGCCAGCTCCGGGAACTCCGTCACCAGCAGCCGGGGCAGCCCCGGTACCGTCCACCCGCCGAACAGGTCGAGCGCCGCGTCGACCGCCGCCTCCTCGAACTGCCCGAAGTCCCCGGCCAGTTCGTCCGGCATCGGCCGCCCCTGCGCGGTCAGCTCGGCCAGGTTGCGGTAGCTGCGCCGCATCAGGCCCTGCTCCAGCAGCCGCCGGGCGCCGTCCGTGGCCATGCCGACCGACAGCACCCGGCCCGGGCCCCAGCCCTGCTCGTCCGGCTCGTCCAGCCAGCCGGCCGGCACCAGCGCCTCGTACGCGGCCAGCCGGTCCTCCTCCGCGAGCTCCGCGAAGCCGGCCAGCCAGTCCCGCACCGCCGCCCCGTCCGTGACGTCCACCCCGTACGCGTGCAGCAGCACCGCGTACAGCCGGGGCCAGGTCACCAGGTCGGCGCGGCGCAGCAGCCCGGTCGCGACCTCGCCCTGCCACTCGGCCTCCTCGTGCAGCCGCTCCTGGCGCTTGGCGTTCAGCCGCCGGGCCGCCCGCTGGTGGTCGATCAGCAGCCGGACGGCGTCGCCGTAGGCGAGCGGGTCCTCCTCGGGAGCGGGTTGGACGTACAGGTGGAGCCGCTCGTACAGCAGGTGCTCCACCGCGTCGGAGGTCAGTTCCGGCCAGCCGTCGTGCATCCTGCCGTCGCCCAGCTCCAGCAGCGCCAGCACCGCGCGCAGCGGCGCCTCGGCCACCGGCGCGCGGTCCTGCCCGGCCGCCCAGGCGAGCAGGTCGGCGGCCTTGGTGCGGGGGGCGAGCCGCAGGTCTTCGTCGTTCATAGTCCGAACGGTAGCCGCCGGGCGGGGATAGGGTCGGCAGCCATGGTCCCCGTACGACTCACCGGCCCGCGACTGGCCGTCCGCGAGTACCACCTCACCGAGGACGACGTGGACGCGCTGCACGCGCTGTTCGGCGACCCGGAGGTCACCCGCCACCTGCCCTTCGGGCCGAGCGGCCGGGAGGACTGCGCCGACCAGATCGAGCTCTACCTGGAGGAGGCGATGGCCGAGGAGCGGGACACCTACCGCCTCGCCGTCACCAGGCTCGCCGACGCCGAGGAGCCGGCGGACGCGACGCCGATCGGGCAGGCCTCGCTCACCCTGGACGGGCACCGCGCCGCTCAGCTCGGGTGCGTGCTGGCCCGCGGGTCCTGGGGCCGCGGCTACGCGGGCGAGGCCGTCGGCCTGCTCTGCGACTTCGCCTTCGGCGCCCTGGACCTGCACCGGCTGGCCGCCCGGGTCGCCGTGGACAACGACGCCTCCGTGAAGGTGCTCACCGGGCTGGGCTTCCGGCTGGAGGGCCGGCTGCGGCACGACGCGTTCAAGGACGGCGTCTGGTCCGACTCGTTCCTCTACGCGCTGCTCGCCGACGAGTGGCCGGGGGCGGGCGCGCGGGGCCGGACGACCGGCTGACCGCCCGGGCCACGGACCACCGCTCGACCCCCCACCGGCTCACCCCCCTCCAGCGGCCGCCCGGTGGAGGGGGGTTAACCCCACCCCGGATCCGCCAGGCCTCCGGATCCCGGCCGGCCGGCGCGTCCACCAGACTGGAGCCTGTCAGCGGGACGAACGACCGACAGTACGAGGGGCCGGGGGCCGGGAGCATGAGCAGCAGCCGCAGCATGGAGGACCGGGAGTGGGACGTCCTGGGCGGTCACGGTGACGACCCGCGCCCGGCCCGGGTCCGCCGGACCGAGCGGCGGCCGGCCGTGTGGCGGGCGCCGTTCTCGGCGTACTACTACCGCGAGGTCGGTTACGCGCTCAGCGGCCTGCCGGTGGCGATCGTCGGCTTCGTCGTGTCGATCACCCTGTTCTGCCTCGGCCTCGGCACCCTCGTCACCGTCATCGGCCTGCCCGTGCTGGGCGCCCTGACCAGCGTCGCCCGCAGCTTCGGCCGGCTGGAGCGGGCCCGGGTGCGCGGCATGCTGGCCCTGGACGTCCCCGGCCCGGCGCCGGTGCGCCGGGTCCGCCAGGGCAGCTGGGGCGCGGTCACCGCGCGGCTCGCGGACGGGGCCGGCTGGAAGGCCGTGCTGTACCAGGTGGTGATGTTCCCCTGGGCGGTGCTCAGCTTCGCGGTGACGCTGGTGTTCCTGGTGCTCGGCTGGGCGCTGGCGCTCTACCCCGTGTACCACTGGGTCTTCCCGACGTACACCTCCTGGAAGGGGTACCGGTTGTTCGACTTCCACGACAGCGACGGCGTCCGGCACGTGTACGACGTCCAGTCGCCCTGGCAGATCGCCGGGCTCTCGCTCCTCGGCGTGCTGCTGATCCTCCTCACCACGCAGCTGGTCCGCGGCCTGACCAACGTCAACCGGGTCGCCGCCCAGGGCCTGCTCGGCCGCTGACCGGCCGGCCCCGGCCGAGGACCCCGCCCGCGCCCCGCCCGCACCCCGGACGCCTCCGGATGCGGGTGGGGCCGCCGCGTGTTCGGATGGCCGGGTGGCCGCCGTCGGCATTCCCGCCGTTCCCCCGGGCGTCCTGGTCACCTCCCGGCCGCTGGACGAGTACTGCGCCCTGTTCGGCCTCACCCGGGCCCGGCTCGCCGCCCTGCCTGGCCCGGTGCTGGACTGCCCCGGCGGCGCGGCCGGCCTGGCCGCCGAGGCGCGCGGGCTGGGCTGCCGGGTGATCGCCGTCGATCCGGCGTACGCGCTGCCGCTGCCGGCGGTCGCGACTGCCGCGGTGGCCGCCCGGGCGGCGATGGCCGCCGCGATGGCCACCCGCCCGCAGCTCTACCCCTCGCCCCGCCCGTACCGCGCCGAGCGCTACCTGCGCAGCTGGGACCGCGCCCGCCTGCTGTTCGCCGCCGACTCGGCCGCCCACCCGCAGCAGTACGTGGCCGCCGCGCTGCCCCGGCTGCCCTTCGCGGACGGCGCCTTCGCCCTCACCCTGAGCGGCTACCTGCTCTTCGCCTACCCCGAACTCTTCGGCCCCGAAAGCCAGTTGGAGGCGTTGACCGAGCTGGTCCGGGTCACCTCCCCGGACGGAGAGGTCCGGGTCCAGCCGCTGCACGACGGGTACGGCCGGCGCTGCGGCCATCTCGGCCCGCTGCGGTACGCGCTCGGCGAGCGCCGGATCGGCAGCGAGGTCCGCCGCTACCCCGGGCCGGTGGGCGGCCGACCCCGGCGGGTCCTGGTGCTGCGGGCCGCCGACCACCGCCGCCGGGCGCTCCGGCCACCGGTCATGTAATGGTCACTGTCGGGGGCCACTCCTATACTCGCCCGCATGACCGACACGACGATCCGGCGCGCCGACGAGACCGACGCCGACCGGCTCACCGAACTGATCCAGGCCTCCTCCGCCTATCACGGCGAGTACGCGCCGATGATCGAGGGCTACCGGGTGACGCCCGAGTACATCGCCCGCCACGAGGTGTTCCTCGCCGCCGACCCGGCCACCGGCCGGCTGCTGGGCTTCTACGGGCTGATCCGCGAACCGGCCGAACTGGACCTGATGTTCGTCTCCGACGAGGCCCAGGGGCTCGGCACCGGCCGCGCCCTGATCGCGCACATGCTGGAACTCGCCCGCGGAGCCGGGACCGCCGTCGTGCGGGTCGTCTCCAACCCGCCCGCCGAGCGCTTCTACCTGCGGGTGGGCGCCGAACGCGTCGGCACCTGCCCCGCGCGCGGGAGGATCACCTGGGAGCGTCCCGAACTGCGCTTCACCGTCCCGGAGTTCACCGGCTAGAGGTCCCCTCGGCCGGCGGTCCGCCCTGTCCGCCCGGTCCGCCCGGT
The DNA here is from genome assembly GCF_055589745.1 of Kitasatospora sp. NPDC041917. NCBI lineage: Bacteria > Bacillati > Actinomycetota > Actinomycetes > Kitasatosporales > Streptomycetaceae > Kitasatospora > Kitasatospora sp. NPDC041917. The sequence goes on from NZ_JBVJBI010000008.1 coordinate 277,553, forward strand.
CCGCCCGGTCCGTCCGGTCCGTCCGGCTGGGCCGGCTGGGCCGGCTGGGCCGGCACCACCGGGGCGGCCCGCGGCCCGGCCGGTGCCGGCCGCTCCGGCACGAGAGCCGGCGCCGGGAGCCGGGAGAGGATCTTCTCCGCCAGCCAACTGCGGTCCGACCCGTACGGAATGCCCCGCGGGTCGACCAGCTGCGTCGCCACCGCGTCCCGCAGCCGCTGCTCCCCGGCGGCGGGCAGCCGGGAGAGCAGCCCCCGGGCGGCCAGCAGCGCGTGGTACTGCTCGAAGCCCGAGCGCGGGCGCTCGATCGCGTCCAGCACGCTCGGCAGGTCCGCCAGCGCCGGATCGCCCTGCATCAGCGCGAGCGCCTGGATCCGCCGCCCCTCGGAGCCGTCCGCGAAGAGGGCCCGCACCTGGTCGGCGGTCAGCGCCGAACGCCGCGCGGTCGAGCGGACCTCCGCCACCACGCCCTCCGGCCCGGCCGGCGCGCCGGAGGAGGGCGGCAGCTGCCCGGCCAGCGCGGCCGGGCGCTCCGCGCTGCCGCCCAGCAGCCCGAGCTGCTGCATCGCGCGGACCCGCAGGTCGTCCGCGCCCACCTTGTCGCCGTGCCGGTCGCGGTCCTGCCCGGCGAGGAAGAGGTCCAGCGCCCGGTCGGTCTCGGTCAGCGCCTGCGGCAGTGCCAGCCGGGTCACCAGCCAGCCGGCCAGGAACCCGAAGACCAGGAAGTACAGCACCAGCGCCGCCGCGAACGGTGCCACGTCCCGGCCGCCGCCGAGCGCGGGCGCCAGCGCCGCGCCGAGGTCGTGCAGCCGCTCGCCGAGCGAGCCGAGCTGGGTCAGCCCGACGCCCAGCAGCACCTTGGTCAGCCAGTCCGAGACCTGCTCCAGATTGGTGTTCGGCGCGTACGAGCCCTGCGGCTCGCCGGCAGCGGCCCCGCCGCGCACCCGGGGCACCCCGAACAGGAAGCCCAGCCCGCCGCCGAGCACCACCGAGGCCCCGATCACCACCAGCCCGCCGCCGAGCACCTGCCAGGCGTGCTCCCGGCCGAGCGCGAACAGCAGCAGTCCGAGCAGTCCCGTCCCGGCCAGCACCCCGGTGGCGCCCCACTGCGCCGTCCGTAGCGTCGCCCCGCCGCCGCCCGGCCGTCGTGCCTTCGCCATCGCCCACCCCCTGTGTCCGCGTCGCTCCGCTCCGGAACGCGCGCCGACTCTAGCGCCGCGCCCCCGCGCGGAAACGTCCGGCCGCTGCCCCGGACACGGCGCGGGGAGCCTCCGGAATCGTGCCGGAAGCTCCCCGGGAACGCAGACGGCCCGCGGACTGCTCCTCCGCGCCGGCCCGTGCACTGGCCGGGCGCCGAGGCACCGGGGATGTACCGGTGAGACCGCGGGCCGGGTGACTGCTGTGGATTTCGCCTGCCGGAGGCCAGGGGCCTCATCCTGCGCAGGCAGGGGCGGCTCTAGCGAGCAGCCACCTCACGCATCCTGATGGAACTCAACTCAGGATCACCTCCTTTCAGTGTGCTGCCACGATAGGCAGCCCGCCGGACGGAGGGCAACGGATTATTTCGCGGAGCCCCGCCCGGCCCCGGTGCCGGCCGTGCGGGGCGCGCCCGGATCCGCTGCTCAGGCGGTCTTGAGCTGGTCCTGGAGCTTGGTGAAGTCGACCGTGTTGTCGGCCGACGGGGCCTGGATGGTCAGCGGCTTGTCGAAGTCGCTGAAGTCGATCTTGCCGTTGCCGTCCTTGGCGCCCGAGTGCTCGACCCGCACCGGGTAGGGCTTGCCCTCGGTGGCGATCTGCATGGTCGTGACCTCGCCCTTGGAGTCGGCGACCTTCAGGCTGAAGGTCTTCACGCCGTTGACGTCGCCCGCGGAGCCCTTCTCCACCTTGTCGTTGCCGCTCTTGTCCGCGGTGATCTTCTTGCTGAACTCGGCGAGGTTGCAGACGCTGATCAGGGAGCCCATCGACGGGTCGCTCTCGAAGCCCGTCAGGTAGCGGCCCTTGAACAGCTCGGCGGCCTTGGCACCGTTCGGGCCGCCCACGTTGGTCCAGAAGTCCTTGTCCGGCTTGACGTACGAGGTCTTGCCGTCGCTGATGATCTCGAACTTGCCCATGCCGGGCATCGCCATGGTGCCGGTGCACTGGCTCTTGTTGTCCAGCGCCAGGTTCAGCTCCATGCTGCCCTCGCCGGTGTCGACGGTGCCGACCATCTTGAGGGAGCTCGCGGAGGCCAGGGCGTCCTTGGCCTGCTTCGCGATGTCCTGGGCGCTGAGCTTGTCGGTGTCGAGCTTCTGCGCGGCACCCGCCTTGGCGTCGCCGCCCGTCCCGTCGCTCTTGGTGCTGCCGCACGCCGCGGTGCCGGCCGCCAGGACGAGGCAGATCGCGGCGGTGCTGACCAGTCGCTTCGACAGCATGTGGTTCTTCCTGTCCGGGTGGCCCGAACAGCCCCCCAATGAGATGAATTTTTCCTCAGTATGGTTCAGGACCCTGACAGGTGATCGTGGGACCGGCCGCTGTTACAGGTTCGTGGCAGGACCGTCTTTCGTTCGTACCCGGGAACGCGAAAGGCCCGGAGGACGAATCCTCCGGGCCTTTCGGCTACTGAGTAGCGGGGACAGGATTTGAACCTGCGACCTCTGGGTTATGAGCCCAGCGAGCTACCGAGCTGCTCCACCCCGCGTCGGTGAACACAACAATACGGGGAAGTCGCCGATATGGGAAATCGGTTCTTCAGGGCGCCCTGGCGACCCGCCGCCGACCGGGTGCCGGGTGCCGGGCCGCACGACACCTCGCCCAGGCCGCGAAGGCGACCAGCGCGGCGAAGCAGGGCACCATCAGCGCCCCGTACACCACCAGGAAGCCGTCCGTGCCGAGGTCGGCGGCGGCGTTCCAGGTGCCGTGCAGCGCCATCGCCAGCAGCAGCCCGGCCGGCACCGCCAGCCGGGCCAGCCAGCGCCGCGCGGTGGTGAGGGCGACGGCCAGGCCGATCCCGGTGAGCGCGGTGAACAGCGGGTGGGCGAAGGGCGAGAGCAGGGCGCGCAGCACGAAGGTCTGCACGGTGCTGTCGAAGTCACGCAGGCTGGGCGGGTCGCCGAGGCCGATGCTGTCCAGCCGCTGCCGCTGGTCGCTGCTGAAGGCCCGACCCAGGTAGAGGGCGTTCTCGGTGAACGCGAAGCCGCAGGCGGCCATCCCGCCGAGCACCACCCCGGCGGCCAGGGTGCGCGGCCGGGAACGGTGGTGCGGCGCCCCGGAGGGCGGGGCCGGGCGCAGGTACGGCAACGGCCGCAGGTACGGGCGCAGGCGCGGCCGGCCGCGGGCGTGCGGCCCGACCGGGTGGCGCGGGTGCCGGCGGGGGCTCCGGGGCGCGGGCGACCGGCGCAGCAGCGGCGCGCAGGGGCGTCCGGTGCGGCGGCCGCGGCAGCGCAGCCGCTGGCCGAGCGGGAGCAGGAGCACCAGCAGGGCGGTGGCCTTGGCGGTCTCCTCGATCACCGGGGTGGCGATCCCGGCGCCGAGCAGTTCCCCGAACGGGCCCCGGTGCCGGGTCAGGTAGCTCGCCGTCCAGTTGTTGGCCAGGATGGCGACGGTGGTGGCCGCGCAGGCGCCCCAGCCGAGGCAGAACACGGTGTGCCGCAGCGGAACCCGGGCGGTGAGGTTGAGCCAGGCCAGACCGCCGAGCACGAACGGCAGCGGCACCACCGCCAGGCCCAGGCCGACCAGCAGTCCGACGGTGCCGGTCTGCCGCTGGACCAGGTGCAGGATCAGCACCCCGCAGCCGATCAGGGTCAGGACGGCGGTCGCGGTGACCGAGGAGAGCGCCACCGAGCGGCTGCGGCCCGGCGGGGCCCCGGGGGCGGTGGTGCCGGCGCGGAGGAATTGGTCGACGACCGGGAGCGGCACGGCGGCGGTACCCGGCCGGGGCAGCAGGCGATGCGCCCGGTGCCTCCGGGGCCCCGGAATGGTCCGGGTGTCGCCGGTGCTCGGGACCGTCTCCGGTGCGTCGGCGGCTGCTCGAACCGTCGTGCGACCGCCCGTCCGGAACCCGCCGCCGGACGGGCTGCCCATGCGGCACAGGGTAGGCCACGGCGGCGGCCCGCCGGGAGGAGTCGGGACGAACCGTCCCTCCCGGGCCCGCCCGTCCGGCCGCCGCGCGGCCGCCCGTTCGAACGGTGCCGGAGGGTCAGCGGCGGCGGAACAGCAGGTCGTGGACGACGTGCCCCTTGGCGATCCCGGCCCGTTCGAACTTGGTGACCGGACGCCAGTCCGGCCTCGGGGCGTAGCCCGGAATGCTGCCGTCCGGGTGGTCCCCGGGCTCCAGCCAGCCGGTCCCGTCGCCCTCGGGGTGCAGGTTCTCCAGCTCCGGCGAGGCGGACAGCACGGCCAGCATCTGCTCCGCGTACGGCTCCCAGTCGGTGGCGCAGTGCACCAGCGCGCCGGGGGCGAGCCGGGGCAGCACCAGGTCGAGGAACGAGGGCTGGACCAGCCGGCGCTTGTGGTGCTTCGGCTTGGGCCACGGGTCGGCGAAGTAGACCCGCAGACCGGCCAGCGAGGCGTCCGGGAGCATGTCGCGCAGCAGGATCACCGCGTCGCCGGCGGCGGTCCGGACGTTGTGGGAGCCGTCCCGCTCCAGCAGGCCGAGCAGGTTGCCGTGGCCGGGGGTGTGCACGTCGGCGGCGAGGATGCCCATGGCCGGGTCGGCGGCGGCCATCGCGGCGGTGGTCTCGCCCATGCCGAAGCCGATCTCCAGGGTCACCGGCAGGCCGTCGAACAGCTCCCGCGGGTCCAGCGGGGTGCCGTCGATGGGGATGCCGTACGTCTCCCAGCTCCGGTCCAGGGCGCTCGCCTGGGCGTTGGTCATCCGGCCCCGGCGCGGCTGGAAGCTGCGGATGCGACGCTCGCGGTGCTGGGCCTCGGTGGCCTTGTGCGGGTACATCGGCGCGGGGTAGGCGGCCGGCGCGGCGGACATCCGGGCGGACGGCGAGGGCTGGGGGATCGGGGCGGTGGCAGTCACAATCACCCGAGTCTACGGGGCTGTCGGGGCTCCCCGGCCGGGCCTGTGACCGGGCTCATCCACCGGCCCGGCCGGCGCCCGGCCCACCCGTCGGCGGCCGGGGAACGGGGAAGGAGCCGCACCCCCGTGACGGCTCCTTCCCCTTCCTCCCGGCGTCTGCCCCCCGACCGACGCCGGCTCCCGCCACGGCCGTCCCCTCACTGCCGCGGCCGGGCCAGGTCGGCGCGGGCTCCCCGGCCCGGACCGTCCCGCTGATCCGCTACTCCTCCCAGGGCCAGCCGGCGTTCGCCCCGGATTCCAGGAGCGGGATCAGTCGGAAGGCCGCGTCGCCCAGGCCACCGAAGGTGTGCCGGTGGGCGCCGCCGCTGGGGCCGTGGCCCGGGGCGTAGCCGGCCAGGTTCCAGGTGTAGACGGGCACGTGGGCCGGGACGGCGGCGAGGGGGTCGCCGCCCCAGTGGCCGGGGCCGGTCTGCTCGTCGGTGACGATCACCACCCGGTCGTGGCCGCGGTAGTGGGTGCGGACGGCGTCGGCGGTGTTGGTGCCGCCGAGGTTGGAGAAACGTGCCAGCACACGCAGTACCGCCTCGCCCCGGCCGACGTCGACCACCTGGCTGGAGGTGCCGAACTCGACCAGGTCCGCCTCGGCGGCCCGGACCTTCAGCGCGGTGCCGAAGATCGCCGCCGAGTCCGCCCGGTTGAGCTCGGTCGGCCCGCCGGAGCGGTCGAACATCGAACCGGAGCGGTCCACCAGGATCAGCGTCCGGCCCGGCAGTTCGGGCACATTGGCCAGCGAGTGACCGAGCGCCGTCTCCAGCGCGTGCCCCCAGCGCAGCGAGGGCACGTTGCGGTGCGCGGCCAGGTAGCGGAACGGGAACTGGCGCGAGCGCCGCACCTCGCCCTTGTCGGAGATCCGCCGGGCCACCTCGGCCGCGACGGCGTCCGAGACCCCGGCCCGGTCGAAGTTGCGCAGGTTCCGGACCAGCGCCATCGGGCCCATCGACGGGATGACCGCCTCCCAGGCGTCCGCGTCCAGCGGCCCCTGCAGCCAGCCCGCCAGCGCCTCCCAGGTCAGCCCGGCGGCGGCCAGCCGCGCGGCGCCGCCCTCGGCGGTCACCGCCGCCCGGCGCTCCTCGACGGGCAGCGCCAGCAGCTCGCGGTTGGCGGTCAGCATCCGGTCGGCGGCCGGCGGGACGGCCTCGTCCGGGCGGTGCCTGCGGTCCAGCGCGTACGCGAACAGGGCACCCTGCCACTCCTTCGCCGGGTCCGGCGAGGGGTGGGTCAGCTCGATCACGTCGCCGAAGCGGTAGCCCTTGCCCGCCGTGTCGTACTTGAGCAGCGAGCGGGCGTCGTACAGGTGCCGGACGGCGTCCGCGACCCCGCGCTTGAGCGGCTTGGGCAGCGCCCGGCCGTAGCGCGAGGTCCAGTAGGCGAGCAGCTCGCCCGGCTCGTCGGCGCGCCGCAGCACCGCCGCGACGGCCTGCCGGGAGTGGCCGTGGGCGCCCGCGTCCAGCCGGGCGCGGGTGAACTCGGCGGCGCCGACCAGGGCGGCGGTGCGCATGTGGGCGCCGTAGCGCAGCCAGCGCAGCAGTCCGACGGTCCACTCCGGCTCGGCGACGGCGAGTTCGCGCACCAGCGCGGTGTAGCGGTCGTCGCGCTCGCCGCCGCGCTCGTGGAAGGTGTCCTGGCCGATCATGTTGGCGATCGCCAGCAGGAAGAGCTCGGACTTGTGGTCCCGGACGAAGCCGGGGCCGCCGTTGTGGTTGACGGTGCGCTCGCCGGTGGTGGCCACCGGCGAACTCGGACCGGCCTTGGCCCTGCGGAAGTTGAACCTGGACATGCGGAAGCCCCCCTCGGCGTGCTGGTGTCAGTGGGAGGGAGGCATGCTGCGGCAGCGGTGCCCGGGGCCGTCATGGCTGACGCGGACCCGGGCACCACGAAGAGCTGCCTCCCGAGATCAAAGGTGGCGGCGGTGTAGCGCGGGCTCGAACCGCAGCGCCCTGGGGGCGCCTCACCAAGAAGTAACCGCTGCCGTCGCACCGGGAGGTGCGGACGAACTATTCACGTGTAGGTGTCCAGAGATCGAAGGCGGCTGAGGTGACACAGCTGCTCTACCGACTGAGCTACACCGGCGAGTACCGGCGGCGGGACTCGAACCCGCGACACGCCCATTAAGAGTGGAAGTAACCTCTGCCTGCGCACCTGGACAGGAGAAACCCTAGCCAGGCCCCTCCCGTCACCGCACTCCATTTACCGCCGGAGCGCCGTCCCGTCCGCTCACGCCGGAGCGACGATCACCGCCCGGGCCCGCTCGGTCAGCTCCCGCACCCGGCGTTCCCCCTGGAAGGGCTCCAGCCGCCGCAGCATCTCCACCACGTACTCCCGGCTGCGCTGCGAGGAGATCCGGCCGGCCACCTCGACGGCGCGCTCGCCGGCGGCGACCGCGGCGTCCAGGTCGCCCGCCTCCGCCTCGGCCATGGCCGAGACCACCAGCCGCAGGCCGTGCGAGCGGACGAAGCCCTCGGTGGGCGTGGCCAGCGCCTCGCGGGTGAACTGCCGGACCTTGGAGGGCACTCCGAGGTCGCGGAAGCACTCGGCGGCGTCGGCGGCGAGCCGGTCGTAGGCGTAGAAGTCCATCCACGCCGGATCGGGATCCCCGGCGCGCGCCCGTTCGAGCGCGCTCTCCGCCGCGCCGAGCGCCGTCGCACACGCCGCCGCGTTGCGGGCCTTGGCCTGGGCCCGGGCCTCCACCAGGTGGAAGAAGCTCATGGTGCGGGCGGTGGCCAGGCCCCGGTTGCGCTCCAGCGCGGCCTGGGCGAGGTCGACGGCCTCCTCGGCGAAGCCCCGGTAGCCCGCCTGGAGGCTCATCGAGGCCAGCACGTAGCCGCCGAGCGGGACGTCGGCGGCGGCCCGGGCGAGCCGCAGCGCCTGGATGTAGTAGCGCTGGGCGGCCTCGTGCTGCCCGGTGTCGAAGGCCATCCAGCCGGCCAGCCTGGTCAGTTCGGCGGTCGCGCCGAACAGCGCCCGGCCGACCGCGTCGCTGTACGAGGCGAGCAGCAGCGGCGCCGCCTCCACGCGCAGGCACTCCGGCACCATCGACGAACGCCAGTCGCCGCCGCCGTACTTGGAGTCCCAGCGACGGGCCTCCTGGGCGGCCTCGCGGAGCTTGGCGGCGTCCGAGTGGCCGACCCGGTAGGAGGAGGTGTCGGTGGGGGAGCGCGGCACCTCGCGGGCCACCGAGCCGTCGGCGGGGGTGATCAGCCAGCGGGAGACGGGGGTCGCGTAGGCGGCGACCGAGAAGGTGCCGGCCAGGCTGTCGCTCCAGCGGCCGCCGCCGGGGCCCCGGCGCAGGTCGAGGTCGACCCGCCACAGGTCGGTCGCCGAGCGGACCGCGTCGGCGACCTCGCGGGGGAAGGCCAGGCCGAGTTCGGGCGCCGGGTCGGTGTCGCCCAGGCCGATCTCCTCCAGTGGGACGGGCCGGCCGAGCTTGCCGCCGATCGCGGTGGCGATCAGGTGCGGGACGGGCCCCTGCGGCACCATGCCCTTGCTGACCCAGCGGGCCACCGAGGTCTTGTCGTACCGCAGGGTCAGCCCGCGTTGGGCGCCGAGGTCGTTGACCCGGCGGGCCAGTCCGGCGTTGCTGATCTGGGCGAGGGTCAGGAGCGTGCCGAGCCGTTCGTTCGGTCCACGTGGGCTGACGGTCATGGTGGCGGCTGCACCTCCTGCGGCCTTGTGCGCGGGGCCCGGGCGGCACCGGGCCGTAGCTGCTGTACCTAGCGTAGTCGGACGCGTTCCGACGGTTAAGAGGTCGCATTCCGGATGGCGGGATCGCGCACTCGGCCGTGCCGCACCGGAGTTGGTCCGGACCGCTCGGATCCGGCCGACCGCGCCGCGCGCCGGAGCGTCGTGCTCCGGTCCCGTGTACGCGTGCGCCCGGCCGTGCCCCCTGGCCCGACCGGCTGGTCGGCGATTCGCTGGTGGTCGTGGGTCGGCCTGCCGTCGAGGACCCGGCGGGCCGGGGGACGCCGCCGCCTCAATCCCCGCGGGTGGTGGTGAAGTCCGGGAGGGCATGCGGATGCCCTCCCGGGCCGGGCGACGCCTTTCGGCCATCTCGCGATGCCCATGTCAAAGGCGTTTCGCCGGCGGTCCGGGCCGGGGAGGGGGAGGCCCGGCCCGCCCGCTCCCCGGAGTGCTGGACGGATCGAACTCCCTTCCGGTGGACGGAACTTGCCCACGCGCAGTGATCGCGCACCGGACGGAGCTCCGGCCGGGAGCGGGCCCGCGCGCGCATCGGTGCCCGCTCGCACGGCCCCGGCGGCCCGTCGAACGGCCGGTCCGAACGGAGGCGGAACCCCGGAACACCGGCCACGGCGACGCCCCGCGGTGGCACGATGTCTCCTGACGGCGCGTCCGAGCTGCGAGGACCCGCCGGGACGCGCCCGGGCCGCCACGGCAACACCACCCGGCCGCCCGGCGGGCGGCGAACGCGCCGCACGGATGCAGGTCCTCGTCCGGTGGAGGCGCGATGCGGTGGCTGACGGGCTGGTGCACGGGTGCGCCGAGCGCGGGCACCCCGGCGCACGAACTGCGCGGCGGGGTCGAGCCGATCGCCGCCCGCCCGCTGTGGTCCGGGCCCGACCCGCTCTGGGCCGTGGGCGACTGGCGCCCCGCGGAGATCCGCCTGGTCACCCACCGCCCCGGCGCCCCCGCCGTGGTCAGTACCGGCCCCACCGAGCCCGACCGGATCGAGGACACCCCCGCCACCACCCGGCTCGCCGTCCTCGGCCACTGCGGAGCCACCGACGCCGAGCTCGCCGCCGGCCTCGCCGCCGCCCGCGGCGGCGCCGTCCGCCACCTCACCGCCTGGCCCGGCAGCTACACCGTCGTGCTGCGCTCCGGCCCCCGCTCCACCCTGCTGCTCACCGACCTCGCCGGCGCCCGGCCCGTCTTCCACACCCCGTGGGCCGGCGGCACCGCGTACGCCACCGCCGCCCTGCCGCTCGCCGACCTGGTCGGCGCCCCGCTGGACACCGGCCACCTCGCCGCCCGGCTCGCCTGCCCGGAGTCCCCCGAGGCGCTCGGCGCCGGCACCCCGTACCTGGGCGTCCAGCGGGTGCCGCCCGGCCACGTGCTCGGCATCCGCGGCGGCCGCCCGTACCTGTCCGGCTACGACGACCCGGCCGGCGCCGAGCAGCCGCGCGACGAGGCGCCCGCCGTCCGCGAACTCACCCGCGCCCTGCTGGAGTCCGTCCGCTCCCGGGTCCGCACCACCACGCCGGTCCCCGACCCGGTCGGACGGGCCCGGCTCGGCGTCGACCTCTCGTACGGGACGGCCTCCGCGACCGTCGCCCTGCTCGCCGCCGCCGTCCCGCTGCCGCCGGTGCCCGCGGCCACCGCGGCGGCCCGGGCGGCCACCGCCGGGGCCAGGAGCGGCGCGGTCAAGGGCTCCTGGGCCCGCGCCGCCGCCCGGGAGGCCGCCGCCCCCGAGCGGTTGGCCGCCGTCACGCTCGGCGAGACCGGGCCCCCGGCCGGCCTCGCGCTCGCCCCCGACACCCCGCGGCTGCGGCACACCGTGCTCGACCCCGGCCCGGACACCCTCCCGTACGCCGGGCCGGGAGCCGACCCCCGGGCGGGCCGGCTCACCGACGAGCCCGGGCCCGAACTCGTCGCCGCCGCCCGGGCCGAGGCCCGCTTCGACGCCGGCGGCACCGACCACCTCACCGGCTACGGCGCCCGCCAGGTCCTGGACGGACACCCGGCCCGGCTCGCCGACCTCGTCCGGGCCGGGCGGCCGCGCGAACTCCTGCCCCCGGTCGTCGCCCTGGCCGGCGTGGACCGGGCGGCCGCGGGCGTCCTCACCGGCACGCTGCGCACCCCGCTCACCGTGCTCCGGGCCGCGCACCGGCTCTCCCGGGTCCGCTACGCCGAGGCGCTGGACGAGGCGGCCGCCAAGCTGACCGCCCGCCACGTCCCGGACGGCGGCGGCACGGCGGGGGCCCGTTCGGCCGTCGACCTCGCCTGGTGCGTGCCCGGCCCGGCCGCCCGCTGGCTCTCCGACGAGGCGCTCTCCTCGGTGGCGCTGCGGCTCCGCCTGGCGGCGCGCAAACCGGCGCCCGAGGAACATCCCGGCGCGTACCGGGCCCGACACGCCCTCTACCGGCAGGCGCGCGGGTTCCGCACGCTCGTGCACGCCGCCGAACAGCCCGGCCAGCGGCTGCACGCGCCCTTCCTCGACAACCAGGTGGTGCGCGCCGCCCGGCTGCTGCCCGACGACGTCCGCCTCCAGCCCGGCGCCCGGCACGCCCTCCTGCACGCCGTCCTCACCGGCGCCGGCCGCACCGACCTGCCCCCCGACTGGGGCCGCGGCCCCCGCCCCGACCGCACCGCCCCCGCCCGCGCGGGCCTGCGCCTCGCCGCCGACGGCCTCGCCGAACTCTTCGACGCCCCGCTGCTCGCCGAAGCCGGCCTCATCGACCTCCCCGCCGTCCGCGCCCGCCTCGCCCACTCGGCCGACCCCGCCACCCCCCTCTCCCCCGCGGACCTCGCCGGCCTCGCCGACCTCGTCTCCACCGAACTCTGGCTCCGCCGGGTCCGCGCCCGCCGCCACGGCGCCTGCTGGACCGGCCTGCCCAGCCCCCGCCGGCCCGCCCTCACCTCCTGAGCCTGTTGGGCCTCCTGAGCCTGTGGAGCCCGCTCCGACGACTCCCGCCGGTCCGCCCACGACCGTGAGCCCGCCCCCGCACCCCGCCCTGCGGCGCGGTTGCCGGGGCCGGGTCGGGGCGGCGGTGATGATGGCGGGGGTGTGGGTCCGGGGCGAGGAGGGTGCGCGGTGGCCGGTGGGAGCGCGGGGCGGGAGGTGCCCGTCGTGCTGTCGGTGCTCGGCCGGCCGCCGACGGGGCGGCCGCCGGGGGTGCTGGCGGCGTGCGACGGCTCGGACGGGTCGCTGTGGGCACTCGACCGGGCGATGACGGAGGCCGAGCTGTTCGGGCTGCCGCTGTACGTGCTCGCCGTGGTGAACCCGGCGCCGGCCGGCTACCCGCCGGGGATGGCGGAGCTGGTGCAGGAGAGCGTGGAGACGCTGGTCGAGAGCATGGCGGACGGGCTGCGCCGCTCGGTGGCCGCCGTGCAGCGCCAGCGCCCCGCGCCGTACGCGGAGGAGCTGTCGCTGCACGTGGTGCTGGGCAGCGTGATCGAGGTGCTGCTGGAGGCGGCGACCCGGCAGCACACGCTGGTGATCGGCACCCGGGGCAACGGCGGCTTCGCCCGGCTGCTGATGGGCTCGGTGAGTTCGGCGGTGGTGCACCACGCGGCCTGCCCGGTGCTGGTGGTCCCGGCGCCGCCCGCGGTGTGATCCGCTCCACGGACCGGGCCGCCGGGAATGCGCCGAGATGGTTCATCGTTCACCCATCTTGTACACATTCGCCAAGACGCCCCCTGGAGCCCCCCGCAATGAAGGTCGAGATCTGGAGCGACATCGCTTGCCCCTGGTGCTACATCGGCAAGCGCCGTTTCGAGCAGGCCCTGGCGGACTTCCCGGGCAAGGAGCAGGTCGAGGTCGTCTACCGCCCGTACCAGCTGGTCCCGGACGCTCCCGCGACCGCGAGCCCGCACCGCGCCTGGCTGGCCGAGCGCTACGGCCCGCAGTCGGTGGCGATGGACGCGCGGGTGGCCGAGCTGGGCCTCGCCGAGGGCATCACGTACGACTTCGACGCCGCGCTGCACGCCAACACCCTCCTGGGCCACCGGCTGCTGCACCTCGCCGAGGTCGAGTACGGTCCGGCCGTCCAGGGGCGGCTGAAGGAGGCGCTGCTGAAGGCGCACTTCACCGACGGCGTCGACGTCGGTGACCGCGCCGCGCTGACCGACGTCGCCGTGGCGGCCGGCCTGGACCGGGACCGGGTGACCGCCTACCTGGCGGGCGACGAGGGCGTCGCCGAGGTCGACGCCCAGCTGGCCGAGGGCCGCGAGCTGGGCATCAACGCCGTGCCGACCTTCGTCTTCGAGGGCAAGTGGGCCGTCCAGGGTGGCCAGGACGCCGAGACCTTCCGCAAGGTGCTGGATCAGGTCGCCACCGAGATCGGCGAGCGCCGTCCCGCCCCGGTGCAGGTCGCCCCGGCCGGGGAGGCCTGCGCGGACGGCTCCTGCGCCATCTGACGCCCGGCCGTCCGGCGCCGACCGGGCGCACGGCACCGCGGACCCGAGGCCCGCTCCAGGACTCCTGGAGCGGGCCTCCGTCATGACCGACCGGAGGCCCGACCGGAAGACCACCCGGAGGCCCGACCGGAGCGCGAGCCCGTCACGAGCACCGGAAGCGGGCCTGGGCCCAGTCCGCGACGTTCAGCGCCGACCAGATCCCGCTCACCGGCGTGACCACCAGCTTGACCGACTTCTGCCCGGCCAGCGGCACGTGCACCGGCACCGCGTCGTCGCCGACGGCCAGCGCGCGGGAGCTCCACAGGGTGCTCCCGTCGCCGCCCTGGACGGAGAAGACGACCCTGCCCGGCGAGAGCGTGGCGTCGTCCACCCCGGCCATCGCGTCGAAGGACGCGCAGCTGCGGTTGAGGTCGATCACGGTGGTCGCCGGGGCGTGCACGGTGATCGCGTGCGGGTGGTAGTCGCCGCCGATCCAGCCGCCGTCACGCTGCCAGAAGTTGTCGCTGCCCTTCTGCCGGATGCTCGGCTCGGGCGGCGGCACCCGGTTGTTGCCGGGCTTGAGCACCGGCAGCGAGTTGCCCCAGAAGTCACTGAGGACGGGCGGCACCGGCGTGGGGACGGTCGGGGTCGGCACCGGCGGCAGGGTGGGCGTCGGCACCACCGGGACGTCGGGCGTGGGCAGCGGAGGCAGGGTCGGCACGGGCACGACCGGGGGAGTGAAGGTCGGCTTCGGCGCCTTCGAGCTGCTGGGCGCGGGCGTGACCGGCTCCGGCGCCCCGGTGGTGGCGGGCTGCGGAGTCCGGGAGGTGGCGGCCGGCTGGGCCGCGGGGCTCGCCGCGGGCGCCTCCGGGGCCGGATCGGCGGCGCCGGGCGCCGGAGCCGGGGCCGGGGCCGCGGGGGGCGCGGCCGGGGGCGGCGCCGGAGCGACGGCGACCGGGGCGCTGGGGGCCGGGGGAGCGGCCGCCGGGGGCGCCGGCTCGGGCGCGCCGGTGAGCGCGTACGCGGCGACGGCGGCCGCGGCCACCGCGACGGCGGCGGCGGCGGCGATCCCGGCCTTGGCGGCGGTGCCCAGGCCCTCGCCGGCCGCGGCGGCTCCCGCCCCGCCGGAGGCCGCACCGGTCGAACCGGCGGCGGCCGCACCCGCGGCGGCCCCCGAGGACCCGGAGGCGGCGGCCGTCCCGGCGGCTGCCGCTCCGCCGACGGCGGCGGCACCGCCCACGGCGGCCGCGGCGGCGCCGAAGCCACCGACGCCGATCCAGACGAGCACGCCGCCGGGCAGCAGGGCGCGCAGCCCGGTGTTGATCTCGGTCAGTTCCAGGCAAGCGGCCGTGCAGCGGTCGCACTCCTTGAGGTGCCGGCCGACCTCCGCCGAGGCCCGCTTGCGCAGCGAGCCCCGCGCGTACGCCCCGAGCCGGTTGGCGTAGGCCTCGCAACCGCTGTCCTGGCTGCCCGAGACGTGCGCCTGGAGGAACGCGGCGGCGAGCCGGTCGCGGGCCCGGTGGGCCTGGACGGCGGTGGCGTTGGCGGTCTTGCCGAGCATCACCGCGACGGTCTTCGGGGACTCCCGCTCGACCTCGGTGTGCCAGAGCACCACCCGGTCGTCCTCGGGCAGTTCGGCGTAGGCCTGCATGACCATCCGCTGGTCGGCCATCGCCATCGCCCAGGCGTCGGCGCCCGGGTCGGCGAGGTCGAAGTCGACGACGGCGGCCGAGGTCTGCGCGAACACGGCGAAGTCGTCCACGAGTTGCTCGCGGCGCTCGCTGCGGTGCCAGGCGGCGGCGACGTTGCGCACGGCGGTCAGCAGGTAGGCGCGGACGGCGAACTCGGGGCCCTTGCCCGCCCGCAGCGCCTGCAGGGTGCGGGCGAACACCTCGCCCGCGAGGTCCTCGGCGGTGAAGTTGTCCCGGCAGCAGGTGCGCGCGTAGCGGCGCACCGAGTCGGCGTGCCGGCGGTAGATCTCCTCGTACGCGGTGTCGTCGCCGGCCCGCACCCGGGCGGTCAAGTCGGCGTCGGAGGCGGGGCGCTCGCCGTCCACCGGGTCGGCGGGGGCGGGCACGGTCGGCCGGGCGGTGCGGCCGTCGCCGGTGAAGGGGTCGCCGACGAACGCCTCGGGGGCGACGCCGCCCCGGCCCGCCGGGGCCTGCCCGGGCACCCGGCCCGGGGGCAGCGCGGCGGCGGAGGCGGAGAGCGTCTCGCGGCTGGGCATCCCGGCCTGGTCGGGGACGTGTCCGGCAGCCGAAGCCGCTGCGGCGCCCGGCACTTGGGCCGTCCCGCCGACGCCGTTGAGACTGCAGGGCCCCTCGTCGGGATCACCGGAGAGGCCTCCGAAGTCGAGGCCGTACCCGTAGTCGTTCTGTTCCTCGGCGCTCACAACGGACCCCAGATTCCACGACAGCCCCCGTAGTGTGGCAGGGCGCGCGGGAGTGCGCAGGCGCACGGTTCCCCGACGTACGGCGCCGACGGCGCGCGAACGGCGCGCATCGGGACATTGGCTCCAACCACGGGCAAAGGATGGCATAGCGCAGGGACCGGCGGAAGCCGGACCAACCGCCTTCCACTCCTCCGAGAGGCCGTCGCGGGGGTGTTCGCCCAGCGTGCGGCGGTGGGGTGTGCGACTCCCGCACCCGGCGCGCGCATCCGGGCCGCGCGCCGGTCCTCCCTCCAACTCCCGTACCCGCCGGGCGTGGCGGACCGGTCGGCCCGGGTATCAGCGCTCCCGCAGGCCGTCCAGCAGGATCTGCAGCAGCCGGTCCGAGGGGCCGGCGGTCGGTTGACCGTCCGTCTGCGGAGAAATCGGCGAGAAACCGCCGGCCGCCTGCGCCGGGACCGACGGACGGGCCGCGTGCACCGGCACCGAGGCCGTCAGCACCAGCACCACGTCCGACACCGTGACGCCCGGACGCAGTTCGCCCGCCGCACCGGCCCGCGCCACCAGGGCGGCCAGCAGCTGGAGCAGCAGCCGGGGATCGGCGTCGGCCGCCGACGGCTCGACCACCTCGCCGGAGCGGGCCTCCTCGCCGCGCAGGTCGAAGCGGACCGCCGCGGGCGGTTCCGGCGCCCGCTGCTCGGGCACCCGGCCCAGTTCCTCCGCGTACCGGAACGCCTCCGGCGGCAGCAGCCGCCCGGCACCGGTGGACACCGCGCGGGCCAGATAGCCGGCCAGCGCCTCCCAGGCGCCGTCACCGCCGTACAGCGACTCCCGCGCCTGCGCGGTCAGCCACGCCACCTCCTCGGCGGCGATCCGCTGGACCAGCACCTCCTTGCTCGGGAAGCGCCGGTAGACGGTGCCGACCCCGACCCCGGCCCGGCGTGCGACCTCCTCCATCGGCGCGCCGTAGCCGAACTCGCCGAACACCTCGCGGGCCGCCCGCAGCACGCTCTCCAGATTCCGCCGGGCGTCGACCCGCAACCTGGCCCCGGGCACCGGCACCGCGGCCGGCGCGGGCTCGGCCCGGTACGCGACCGCCGAGTACGCCGACCCGCTCTGCGGCGGCAGGTCCACCGGGCCGCGCTGCTCCGGGACCGTGCCCGGTCCGGCCTGTGGTGCACCCACCCGCCCCAACACCTGCTCCTGATCCATCATCCCAACTCTCCCCCGCAGGCGTCCGAAACCGGACCCTGTCGTCGCCCGCCCCTGCACCCCCCGGTGCAGCTCAGCCCGTCAGAAATGACCCGATGACCCATTGCTCGTGCCGCCCGTCCCGTTCCGGTGACCACGGTCGTGCCGCCGTGCCGGGTCCACGTCCGGCTCGGCGCGTCGGCACCGTCCGGGGCCCTGTCCGGGAACTACCCTTCCCCGGATGACTGTCCCCCAGTCGGGTTCTCACGCCAACGCTGGAACTGGCCGTAGTGGCCGCTCCACGGTGCGTCGCCGCCGATTGTCATGGCGACGGCCGCCCCGGTACACAATCCGACCATAGTTCACCACTCTCCGAGGCCGAAAGTGCGTCAGAAAGTCGCCCAGTAAGCACAACTGGCCACGACGGTCACTCGTGTCGCAACCAGCCCCGTACGGACTGTGGACAAGACGACCCCCGCCGGTCCTTCATAGGGGGCGTGATGGGGGGACACCCCCGGCCGCGGGGCGGCCGGGACGAAACGTCGCATCGGCAGGAGGCGCACCATCAGAATCCTGATCGCCGGCGGCGGCTGCGCCGGAACGGCCGCCGCACTCCACCTCCAGCGCGCCCTGCGGGAACGGCTGCGGCGCGGAGAGGTGGAGATCACCGTCGTCGAGCCCCAGGCCTACTTCACCTACCACCCGCTGCTGGCCGAGGTGGCGGCCGGCTCGATCGACCCGAGACACGTGGTGGTCCCCCTGCGCCGGGTCCTGCCGGACTGCCGGGTGCTCACCGCCCGGATCACCCGGATCGAACACGCCGCCCGACGCGCCCTGGCCGACGCCGCCGGCCCCGGCGAGACCCCCGCACCGGTCGAACTGCCCTACGACGTCCTGGTGGTGGCCCCGGGCTCGGTCTCCCGCACGGCACCGGTGCCCGGCCTCGCGGAACACGGCCTCGGCTTCTCCACCGTCGGCGAGGCGGTGGGCCTGCGCAACCACGTCCTGGAGCAGCTCGACCTCGCCTCCGCCACCCGCGACCCGGCGCTGCGCCAGTCGGCGCTCACCTTCGTCTTCGTCGGCGCCGGCTACGCGGGCGTCGGCGCGCTCGCCGAACTGGAGGACATGACCCGCACCGCCGTGCGCGGCTACCACAACGTCCGCGCCGAGGACCTGCACTGGGTCCTGGTCGAGGCGACCGGCCGGATCCTCGCCGAGGAGTCGCCCGAACTGGCCGTGCACACCCTCGGCGAGCTGCGCGAGCGCGGCGTGGACATCCGGCTGCACACCACCCTGGAGTCCGTCGCCGACCGGGTCGTGGTGCTCTCCGACGGCAGCCGCTTCGGCGCCCGCACCCTGGTCTGGACGGCGGGCGTCCGGCCGGCCCCGCTGCTGCGCGAGACCGACCTGCCGCTGGACACTCTCGGCCGGGTGCGATGTCTGGCGACCCTGCAGGCCGTCGGCCCGGACGGACGTGCCCTGCCCGGCGTCTGGGCGGCCGGCGACTGCGCCGCCGTACCGGACCCGAACGCGGACGGAGCCCCCTGCGCCCCCAACGCCCAGCACGCCTTCGCCCAGGCCGAGCTGCTCGCCCGCAACGTCGTGGTGGCCCTGGACGGCGGGCCGCACGCCCCGGGCCTGGCCGACTACCGGCCCGGCCCCGCCGCCTGCTCGACCTCGCTCGGGCTGCGCCGGGCCGTCGCCCACACCAGGCGCGGCGGCCGGCTCACCGGCCGCCGCGCCTGGTGGCTGCACCGGGCCCGGCACCTGCGGCGGCTGCCGAGCGCCGAGCGCCGGGTGCGGGTGCTGATGGACTGGGTGCTCGGCGGGATGTTCTCCCGGGAGGTGGTCTCGCTGGGCGCGATGGAGCACCCGCGTTCGGCTTTCGAGGGAGGGTTCGGCCCGAGGTCCGACCGGCCGTCCGACGGCGGACCGGATGCCGCCCGGTGACCCCACCGGTCGACCCGGGCCGGCGGCGGGCCGAACGACGGGCCGGAGGGTGGATCGGAGGGCGGAACGGACGGCCACGCCGGGCGCGCGACTTCCGGAACCGGGCCTCCGCCTGACAGGATCAGCCCGACCTGGTCATTACCCCGTGTGCTGCTGCGCACACAAAAAGTGATGATATGCCTGGAAAACGAGGAAGCGGCCGTCGTTTGAACCTCATGCGCTGGAGCGCCCGGCTGGCCGGAGTCCCCTGGCGTGCCCTCCCGCCCCACGGGACCGGCACCGAGGACGGAGCCCCCTGCCCCGACGGCGTCGTCGTACCCGGCCCCCGCGACCCGAGCAGCCCCGCCGCCACCGCCGAACTGCTCGACCCGCACAAGCCGCAGAACCTGCGCGAGGTCCTCAACCGCATCCCCGCCCCGGTCGCCGTCACCTACGGCCCGCTCCACCAGCTCGGCTACGCCAATCGGGCCTACCGCGAACTCTTCGGCGAACGCCCCACCGGCCCGCCCGCCGCCGAGGCCCTCCCCGAGCTCGCCACCATGGGCGTCCTGCCCCTGATGGACCAGGTCATCCGCGGCGGCCGCCCGCGCAGCGTCAAGGCCCGCTGCATCCTCGGCCTCACCGGCAACCGCTACTACAACGTCTCCTGCGTCCCGCTCGGCACCGGGGAGAACGGCGACGCCCCCACCGAGGGGCCGCCCGCAGGAGTGCTGATCTTCGCCGCCGAGGTCACCGACCAGGTCCTCGCCGCCGCCCGCCTGCGCGAAGCCGAACGACGCCAGCGCGAGGCCGCCGTCACCCTCCAGCGCAGCCTGCTCCCGCAGAAGCTCGACCAGCCGGCCGGCCTGCGGGTCGCCGCCACCTACCAGCCGGGCGGCGCCGAGGCCGCGGTCGGCGGCGACTGGTACGACGTGATCGCCATCGACGGCGGGCGCACGGCACTCGTCATCGGCGACGTCATGGGCCGCGGTCTGCGCGCCGCCGCCGTCATGGGCCAGCTGCGTACGGCCGTCCGCGCCTACGCCCGCCTCGACCTGCCCCCGCACGAGGTGATGCGCCTGCTCGACGGCCTCGCCATGGAGATCGACGCCAACCAGATCGCCACCTGTACCTACGCCGTCTGGGACCCGCGGCGCCGCACCCTCTCCTACGCCTCCGCCGGACACCTCCCCGTACTCCTGCGCTGCCCGGACGGCACCATCCTGCGCAGCGAGGAACAGAACGGCCCGCCGCTCGGCACCGGCGGCGGCCTGCACGTCTCCCACACCCTGCGCCTGCTCCCCGGTACGACCGGCGTCCTCTATACCGACGGACTGGTCGAGCGCCGGGACGAGGACATCGACCAGGGCCTCGACCTCCTGGCCCGCACCCTGGCCGGAGCCATGGGCGCCCCCGAGGTGATCTGCGCCCGGCTGCTGCGGGCGATGGGCGTGACCTCCGAGCACGACGACGACGTCGCCGTCCTGGCCTTCCAGCTGCCGGCGGAGGAGGAGGCCGAGAAACCGGTTGCGCCGGTTGACTCGGCGAGGCCGGAGGTCTAGTGTTCTTCGAGCTGCCTGGCAGGGAGCACCGGACACGCGTCAGCGCGGACGGTCCCGGGGCAGCCAATCCTCTGAAACACCACTTCCCGGTTCGGGCCGGGTCGCTTCGTCGTTTTCACGTTGCGGCCTGGTGCGTATTCGGCGTGCGCATTTTATTGGGTTGCGGTCGGATTCGCTTTTCGGAGCGGGGATCGGCTAGAGTTTGAAACGTCGGACAGGGCGTCAAACCCCGGAAGACACCGGCGAGTTGGATGAACGAAGCCCCGGAAACGGAGCGGAAAACATCTGATAAGCTGGAAACACGAAAGAACGAAGCCCGGAGGGTCCGCTGGAAGGCGGTCCGAAGGAAGCGTCCGTTCCTT